>JBBDRC010000249.1:0-19300 GCA_040905625.1 Kiritimatiellia bacterium | reverse complement strand
GGGGCTACGAGGAGGGGATCACCCCGAATCCGGATGTGATGTGCAACCGCGAAATCAAATTCGGGGTGTTCCGGGACTGGGCCAAAGGAAAAGGATTCGATACCGTGGCCACCGGACACTACGCCCGCAGCCGGGCGGGGGAGGGCGGTCAACGGGAAATCCTCATGGGCAGGGATCCGAACAAGGATCAGACCTATTTTTTGGCCATGATGAAGCCCGATCAGGTGCGGGCCGCCCGCTTTCCGGTGGGGGATCTGATGAAACCGGAGGTGAGGGAGGTCGCGAAACGCTTTGGGCTGCCCACCGCCGCCAAAAAGGACAGTCAGGGAATTTGTTTTATCGGCCAGATCAAAATGTCGGACTTTCTTGAGACCTACCTTCCGGATGAACCGGGGCTGATAGTGTCGCCCTCGGGAGAAGTGCTGGGCCGTCACCGGGGACTGCATTTTTACACGCTCGGTCAGCGCAAGGGCATCGGAGTGCCCTCGAACGAATACAAACGAAATTATGTGGTGGTGGAAAAGCGAAAAGCGACCCGGGAATTGGTGATCGCCTTTGACGATCCCGACGCGCCTAAACTGTACAGCAGGGCCTGCATTCTCAATCAACTCAGTTTCACCGGGGACCCCCTCACAATCGAGCATCGTCTGCAGGCCCGGGCCCGGTACCGGGCTCCGGCGGTGGATATCAGATTTATTCCCATGGAAGACTGCCGTGCGCGTATCGAGTGGTCCGCACCTCAGAGGGCCCTGGCCTGCGGGCAGATTTGCGCTCTTTACGATGGTGACGTCTTGCGCGGTGGAGGTATTTACGGGGAAATTCTTGAGATTACAACGTAAACTTTTCGCCTTCACTTTTCCCTTTGAGGAAATTCATTTTTCTCTCACTTCGATATAGGCTTCTTCCCGAAGCTTCTCCGCAAAAGTCCGGGCCTCCAAATAAAACCCAAGGTTGCCCCCTTGGGGTATAGTAGCCACAGGTCTGGTTCACCCGCGCGAACACGTGATGGACTTCGGCCAAACGCGGGCTTCGCCCACCCAACCACCCAACCACTCAACCACTCAACCACCCAACAACATCCCATTCTTGCGTTTTTTACTGGTCAAGGTCCGGAATCAAGTTAGGAGGGGGGCATGCTTACTTTCTCCGGTTTTTCGTTTCGTCGCGCCTGGGTTTGGCTCTTTCTCTGCGTGTGCGGTGGTTCAGTCCACATGGCCCGTGCGGATCGCTTTGAATATCCTGTTGGCGCCACGGATGAGGAGATCGTGGAGGTGTCAATCTCCTCGTTCACGGAATCAGTGCCCGCCTACGGGGTGGTGACGCTGAAGGTCGAGGTGCGGAATCATCGGCGGGATGCCGGTCAGTGGATGTTCCGATTCGAGGGATTCAGCAGTTGGGACCGCAAAAAGGAGATTCTTTCCGAGCGGCGGCTGCGGGTGGAGGGGGACTCGGTTCGGACTGTGCAATGGGAGATTCCGGTGTTTCCGGGGACGGAAACCCGGGATGCCTATCAACCGCGTCTGAATGTGGTGGTGTCGGGTCCCGGCGCCCGGGGGGCCTCACGATCCTTGTTGAATTCCGGGAACGCGCACAGCGGGAATTCGAATCCGACCTTCGTTGCGGTGTCCCCCCGGTTGCAGGTGACCCGGGATGACTGGAATATGGAGGGAATCCGTCAGGAAATTCAGAACAGCCGGTATGCGCTGACACTTTCGCAGTACGATCCGGAATTGTTTCCGACCTCCCCAACAGGCCTCGCCGGAATTGATGTGTTTCTGATATCGGAGGAGGAGTGGAGGGAGTTTTCCCCGCTGCATCCTCTGTTCCACCGCTGGATGACCCTTGGAGGAAAAGTCATAATCATGACAGACGATCAGCCCCGTACAGAATCGGTGGGCAGCGGTGGAATCGAGTGGGTGGCCCATGGAGACGAGGTGAATCGAATTCCCGCACAGTTGATGAGCGCGTCCACTCCGCAGAAACGGCTGGCGGATCCGAGGGGCTATCTGGCCGCCGGCTGGAGTTTGCGCAGGCAGGTTCCGGATATTTCCCGTCCCTTTGGATTGCTGATGGTGGTGGTGCTGGTGATCGCGCTCTTGCTGGGACCGTTGAATTTGTGGAGTTCGTTTCGAAAAAACAATTCCCTGCAGGTCATCTGGACCACGCCGGCGCTTTCTGTCGGGCTCAGCGTGCTGGTGGGTATCGGCATACTTTTCAGTGATGGTTTCGGAGGGAAGGGGCAGCGGTCACAGGTGGTGCTTCTGCTGCCTGAGCATCAACTGGAGGTGACGGTACAGGAACAGGTTTCCCGCACGGGCGTTTTGTTGAACAGGGGATTCACCCTGCCTGAAGCCACGGAGATCTATCCCGTGGCGACCACCGCGATTCATCGCGGGGAGCGGAGAAGATATGTAGAACAGGCGGGCGGGACCTGGAACGGGGACTGGTTCGCCAACCGCCGCATTCAGGCGCAGGTGCTGCAGCGGTCACGAAACAGCCGTTCCCGGGTGTCCTTTGTGGAGGGCGGGGATTCTCCTTCCATTCTGTCCACGGTGGATGCGACATTCAAACGCATGCTTATCCGCGATGCGCAGGGGAGGATGTGGTGGGCCGAGGACGTTCATGCGGGAGCGGCCACGCCTTTACGAGCCGCCGGCCGGAAAGAATCAGCGGAACTGTTGGCCGGGCTGTCCACCCGGGAGTCGGAGGCCTTTCCCGACCGGTCCATGCTTCAGCGCCACGGCTGGTTTTATGCGGAAGCGGTGGAGTCGGACCGATACATCGACACCCTGACCTCGATTCGCTGGCGGGACCGCCCGGTGTGGTTTATGGGACCCTTGTCTGAAGGAGGCCGGCCATGACAGCCCCACTGGTGGAAGTTCGCGGGCTCACCCGCACCTTTGGCACGCTCAAAGCGGTGGACGGGATCAGTTTCGATATTTATCCCGGTCAGGTGGTGGGCTTCATCGGCGAAAACGGCGCCGGGAAAACCACCACCATGCGCATGATGGTGACTCTGGATCTTCCGGACTCCGGATCGGTGAAGGTGAAAGGCTTCGACGCGGTCTCCTATCCAAACGAGGTGCGGAAGCGGGTGGGGTGGATGCCGGATTCCTATGGAGCCTACGACTTTATGGACGTGAGCGAATACATGGATTTTTTCGCCCGGGCCTACGGTTTTACGGGCAGGGAGCGGGACCTGCGCATTGGCGAAGTGATGGAATTCACGGAGCTGAACAAGCTGGCGGACCGCCCGGTGAATAAATTATCCAAAGGACAGGCCCAGCGCCTGTGTCTGGGGCGCACGCTGCTGCCGGATCCTGAACTGCTGGTGTTGGACGAACCTGCGGCGGGTCTGGATCCCCGGGCGCGGATTGAAGTGAAAAACCTGGTGCGCATCCTGGCGGGAGAGGGAAAAACGCTGTTCATCAGTTCGCATATCCTGTCGGAACTGGAGCAGATGTGCGACGCGATGCTGTTCATCAGCGCCGGCCGCATCATGCATCAGGGCTCCTCGGAGAGTTTGAAAATGAAAGAGGGGCACCCCTCCCTGGTGCGGGTGCGCCTGGCCTCGGCGGCGAACGGGCTGGAGGATTGGATCTCCTTTCAGGCGGGGGTGGAGCTGTTCGAACGGGACAAGCTGTCGGTTCGCATGAAAGTGGAGCAGGCGGGCGCCGAGCAACTGGCGGCCTTGTTGGGGAAAATGGTGAAAGAGGGATTTCCGGTCTGTGGGTTTGAACGGGAGGAAATCCGGTTGGAGGACGCGTTTGTGGACCTGCTCAGTCAGTCGGAAGGAGGTGGATCATGAACAGTGACCGTATAAATCCCATCGTGATCAAGGAATTGCGCCAGGGCTTGAAATCCCGCTCCTTTATTGCCACCTTCCTGGGGCTGCAGGGGGCCATGGTGTTGAGCATGTTCATGTATCTGGCCGCAGTGACCACCTCCAACTCGGATCCGCAGTTTTCGAACGGTTTTTTCTGGTTTATGCTGGGGCTGATGCTGCTGGTGTTCATGCCGCTGCGCGCGTTTCAGGCGCTGCATGAGGAAATCAAAGGAAACACTCTGGAGATGGTGTTTTTGACCCGGATGACCGCCTGGGATATTGCGCTGGGTAAATGGATGGCGCTGGTGATTCAGGTGTTTTTGTTGGTGGCGGCGGTGTTGCCGTATCTGGTGCTGCGCTATTTTCTTGGATCAATTGATGTGGCGGGGGATCTGCGTCAGTTGTTTTACCAGGTGGTGCTCTCGATGATGTTTGTCGCGGTCGGGGTGGGCCTGTCGGCCTGGACCTCGAAGGTGTTGCGGGGATTGATTATCATCGGGGCAATCTTTTCGCTCTACACCATTCCGTTGATGCTGTTCGGGTTGAGTCAATCGCCCACAGGCAGTCCGCTCGCGATGTTTGGCTGGATCGACTACGGGGTGTGGCTCTCGGTGTGCGGACTGGTGATGCTGTTTTTCGTGGAGTATGGGGCATCGCAAATCGCCCCGCCCGCCGAAAATCATTCCCTGCGCAAGCGGATGATGGCGTTTGTGCTCAGTGGAATTCTGATTGTGTACGCGGCATTGCATGTCCGGGAAGCGTATCCGGTTCTGATTGGACTGTTCATGCTGGCCCCGATTGCGGTGGATGCCTTGTGCGAGCCGTTGATCGGGATTCCAAGTCTCTACATCAAAGCCCGGAAATTCCGGGCTCTGCGCTGGCTGCTCTATCCCGGCTGGGCCTCCGGCTTTCTGTTTGTCACGGTTTTACTCGCCCTGATTTTCGTTTCCGCATTTCTGATTGAAGCCGATGCCGAAATTCTGACCGCAGGTCTGGTGACCTACAACGTGCTGTTGTTTCCGTTTGTGTTGATTCGGCTCATCCCGATTCTGGCCCGAAAGGTTTTGGCTTCTTATGTCCTTCTGCAGGTCACCTGTTTCCTGTTCTGTCTGTTGATCCTGTTTCTCGACGAAATTCGGTTCATCAGTGAATATACGGTTTTGGGCCATTTTTTGCCAATGCTGGGATTCTTTGTGATGACGGTGGGTGATATCGACGAACTTTTACCTGTGTTGTTGATGGTGCCGACGGTGCTGATGACAGTGCTTACGCTGCTCAAAGCCCGGCGACCCTTCCTGCAGATGCAGGTGTTGAGCAAGGGATCGACCAGTGGCGACTGAGTCGGCATGCACATTGCGAATGGAGGCGGGGGTCTGCGCACGACATCTGCGCATCTGCCTGCGTGAGCGGAGTTGGCAGGGCTCACAGGGAAATTGGGCCGGTGCCGGGATCGGAAGCTCCATCGATTTTCAGGATCACCGGCCTTACATGCCGGGGGACGATCCCCGATACATCGACTGGGCGGCCTACGCCCGCAGTGGGCAGACGATCATGAAGCTGTATCGCGAGGAGGTCAGCCCCCGCATGGATCTGGTTCTGGACGTGTCGCGGTCGATGTTTTATGACCCGGACAAACGGGCACAGACCCTGCGTCTGTTTTTCTTTTGCATGGAAAGCGCCCGGGCACTGAATGCCTCCCTGCAGGTGTATCTGGTGTCGGGCGGGGACTGCCATCAGGTGGATCCGGACCGGTTGCGGGACCCGGAATGGGAACCGGAGGCGGTTGCCGAATCGGGCGGAGTGCCGATGCTGGACCGACTTCCGTTTCGTAACAACTCCATCCGCCTGTTTCTGTCCGATGTGTTGTATGACGCGTCTCCGGATCTGATTCTGCGGGAACTGCTGCGGGGGAAGGGACGGGGAGTGTTGCTGTCTCCCTACTTGCGCCGGGAGGCCGACCCCGATTGGCATGGAAATATGGAATTGCGGGAGTGCGAGCGGGGCTGGATCCGCCGTCAACGGGTGGATGCCTCGCTGCTGAAACGCTATCGGGAGGCCTACATGCGTCATATACAGTCCTGGCGGGACACCTGCCGACGCTATCAAACGGGAATGGCGCGGGTGCCGGGTGACTGCGGGTTGGCGGACGCATTGAGAGAGGAAGCGATACCGAACGGATTGGTGGAACTATGGGGATAAGTTTCGCCCATCCGTTGGCTTTGTGGGGGCTGCTTGGATTGCCCGTGATCCTGGCCATCCATTTTCTGCAAAGCCGGAACCGCCGCGAGGAGGTCAGCACCCTGTTCCTGCTGGAGATGCTGGCGGAGGAAACCCGGAGAGGGGCGGTGTTCAGTTATCTGCGCAACGGCCTGCAACTGTGGCTGCAACTGCTGGCGGTGCTGCTGTTCACGCTGCTGTTGGCCGGGCCCATGCGGCTGCATGAGGAATCGATTCAGTCCATCGCGCTGGTGGTGGACAGTTCGGTGTCGATGCGGGCCTTTGAGCGGGAAGTGACGGAGGAGGTCCGGCGTCTGATTGAGCTGTTGGACGGAACCGCCGCAAAAACGGAGTGGTGGATTCTGCCCTCGGACTCCCGCCGCGCGGAGTGGGCCAGGGGGGCGGACAAAGAGGAGGCGCTGGCCGCCCTGAACGATTTCGATCCCCTCAGCGGCCCCCATTCCGCCCGAGAGGCGATTGCCCGCGCCCGCCAGGTGGTGGGACCGGAGGGTTTGGTGGTGGTGCTGAGTGATCACCCCAACGAGGACCTGCCCGGACAGGCGGTGCCGGTGTCGGTGGGGCATCCCCTCGACAACATCGGAATTTCGGGGGTGCGGTTTGAGGCCTCTGAAACAGGCGAAATGAACTGGCAGCTCAGTGTGGTGAATTTTGGAAACGAAGTATCGGCGAGACGACTGGAGGTTGAATTGGCGGGTGCGCCGATGGGAGCGCAAACCCTGGAGCTGAATCCGGGAGCGATCACCACTGTGTCAGGAACGCTGCCGGTGACAGAGGGGGAGGGGCGGGGAGAATTTCGACTGACTTCGGATGCGTTCAGTTGGGATGATGTCCGCCCGTTTGTGCTGCCAAAACCCAAGAGCCTGGGGTTTCGGATCGAAGTGGACGCGCCTCACCTTCGGGAATGGGCGGAGCGGGTGATGGACACGGTTTCCGGGTCCGAATCTGTTTTGTTCGCGGATGTGGTGTGGAGGGAGGCTGCGGCGGATGCCGCAGGGTTGGATTCGGCTGAACTGCGTTTTCTCACGGGTAAGGAAACCGGCCCCTACGCGCGGGTCGCGCCCGGAGATCATCCCCTGGTGCGAGACCTCTCCTGGGAGGGCTTTTTGGCGCAACCCTTTTTAAATTTAGTTCCGGCTCCGGGAGATGAGGTGCTGCTGTGGATGGGGGAGCATCCGTTGGTGGTGCTGCACCCGGTTTCGGGTGTGGAGGCGTTGTGGTTTAATTTCGATGTGGCGGCAAGCAATGCGGACCGCTGGCCTGGGATGGTGCTGTTGTTGAATCGTTTTCTGTCGCGGGTGAGGGAAGGATTGCCTCAAGAGGAATCTCTCAACCTGGAAACCCGCCAGCTTCTGCGGGTGGGCGGAAATGCCGATACCCCGCTCCGGGCCGAATTCACGGGAGTGAACGGGGAGGTTGAGTCGTTTTCCTGGCGGAACCGGGCTCCGGATCGACCGGGGTATCTGAAGGTGTGGGCCGGGGAAGAGCTTCGGTTGCACGCGGGGGTCGGGGCAGGGGACAGCGCGGAGGGGAATTTTCAGTCCGCGCGTCCGCAGGCTTTTCCTGAAGATGTGCGTCTGCACCTCCGCAGGCGCAACAGTGAAACGGAGTTTCTGCTGCCACTGATTTTCGCCCTGCTGGCGGGAACCCTGGTGGCGGCGTGGTGGAGTGAAACCCGGGGAGGACGCACATGATTGAATTCGCGCATCCGGAAGCCTTTCTGCTGTTGCCGCTGTGGGGAATGGCGGTGTGGCTGTGCCCCGGAGCCCGCCTGCTTAAACCACTGCGGGTGGTGATTGTGTTGTTGCTGCTGCTGGCTTGGGCGAATCCGTTTGTGGACCGATCCACCCCGGGGATGGATGTATGGGTGATGGCGGACGGGTCGCTGTCCGCCCGGGATTCGGTGCGGCCCCGTCTGGGAGAGATTGAAAGCGTGCTGACCGAAACCAAGGGCGCGGATGACCGTCTGTTTTTTGTGGATTTCGCGGAGGAGGCCATTCTCCGGGATCCGCTGTCGGCGGCGGTGCTGAGCGGACGCACCGACTCGACCCGGATTGGCTCCGCTCTGCAGTACACCCTGTCCCTGATGCGCCCGCATCGCAATTCACGCTTGTTATTGCTGAGTGACGGCTATGCCACCGACAGTCTGGATTCAGCCGGGGAACGATTGCTGCGGGAGAGGGTTCCGCTGGATATTCGGTTGATGCGGCCGGAAGCGGTTGCGGATGTGCGGGTGGACGCCATTGATGCGCCACTCCGTGTTCGGCAGGGGGATCCCTTTCTGCTGGAGGCGCGGCTTTCGGGTCCGTCCGGAACGGCGGCAACCGTCACTCTGGTCAGAGACGGGCAGGAGATGGATGAGCAGGAGGTGAGATTCCGGCGGGGAGAGGCCAGGGCGCAATGGACGGTGCGGTTGTCCCGCGCGGGCGCGGCACGCTTTGATGTGCGGGTGGAGGCTGATGAGGATGCGTACGCCGCCAATAACCGGCAAACCCACTGGGTGGAGGCGGCGGGTTCCCCGCGGGTGCTGGTGTTGAGCGCATACCGGGACGATCCTATTGCCGGATTGCTGCGTGAGAGCGGAATGGAAGTGGAACTGGTGACCGACACCCGGGGATTGACGGAGGGTAGTTTGTCCGGGGTGAACATGGTATGGATTCACAATGTGCATGCGGCGGATGTGCCGGTTGCGTTTCTGGACGCGCTGCCGTTTTATGTGCGGGAGCAGGGCGGGGGACTGATCATGGTGGGCGGCAAGGCAAGTTTCGGATCGGGCGGGTATTTTGAGTCGGCGGTGGATGAACTGCTGCCGGTGTCGATGGAGTTGAAGGAGGAGGACCGTAAACTGTCAGTGGCGGTGGGCATAGTGATGGACCGCTCCGGGAGTATGTCTGCCGGCACGGCCGGAGGAATGAGCAAAATGCAACTGGCCAACCAGGGGGCCGCCCGGGCGATTGAACTGCTGGGCGAGATGGATTCGGTGACGGTGTTTGCGGTGGATACGGAGCCGCATCAGATTCTGCCGCTCAGCCAGGCGGGACGTGACCGGGAACGGTTGACCTCGATTGTGCGGCGTATTCAAAGCGGGGGTGGGGGCATTTATGTGTTTAACGGATTGGAGGCGGTGTGGAAGGAGCTTCAGAACGCGCCTCAGCCCCGACGGCACATCATTTTGTTCTCCGACGCGGCGGATTCGGAGCAGCCAAACGGCGTGGATGGATTGCTGCGCGAGATGCTGGCCAATCAGACCACGGTCAGTGTGATTGCGCTGGGAAATGAATTCGATGCGGATGCGCCCTTTCTGGAGCAGATCGCCACGGACGGGCAGGGGCGGATTTTTTACAATGAAGACGCGGACAGTCTGCCGGGGGTGTTCGCTCAGGAAACGGTCAGCATCACCCGCAGCGCCTTTCTGGAGGACCCGGTGGGGATCACGTCCACCCCGGCCTGGCGCGAAGTGGCGGCGGTTCCGTTGGACTGGCCGGGACAGGTGGACGGATACAATTTGAGTTATCTCCGGGAGGGAGCTTCGGAGAGTTTGCGCACCGCAGATCAATATGAGGCACCGATTTTGGCCCATTGGCAGCGAGGGGCGGGAAAAGTCGGAGCGATCACCGCGCCGCTGGGCGGCCCCTTTTCGGAGGCCCTGCGGTTCTGGGAGCAGACCGGGGATCTGGTGCGCAGTCTCAATCGCTGGGCTATGCGTGGAGAGTTGCCGCCGGGTCTGTCCCTGCGCATGGAACGCATCGGCGACACGCTGCGGGTTCGGTTGTACGCCAACGAAGACTGGCGGGAGCGCTTTGCGTTGCATCCGCCCCGACTGATTACTCAATCCAGCGAGGATGAGGAGCCTCTGCGACACGAGTGGCGGCGAATTCTGCCGGGCGAGTTGCAACTCGATCTGCCCCTCGGATCGGATGAACGGCTGCGGGGCGCCATCCAAATCGGCAGCCGGGTGCTGCCCTTCGGTCCGGTGAACGGCATGGCGGGTGCGGAATGGGTGTTTGACCCGGAGCCGGTGCGGCACTTGCAGATGTTGTCCGCGCAAAGCGGCGGACAGGAACGGGTGGATCTGGCGGGCATCTGGCAGAGTCCGCCCCGGCCCCGGTTGCAGGGCACCCGAAATGGGTGGCTGATCGCCTGCGCGCTGTTATTTCTATTTGAGGCCCTGTGGAGCCGACTTGGCGGGAAATTGCCGGAGTTTGAATCCAGAAAACGGCATCCCTCCGTCAAGGAGGATCCTGAACCGCCGGAAACAACCAAACCCGAACCTGCGGAACCGGAAGAACTGAAACCCCGCAGCGCCTTCCGAAAAGCCCGTCATCCCCGGCGGGGTTGAGCCGCGCGGAAATCCCCTGCCGCGGATCCCGAGGCGGAAAATGTAGCGAGACAGTCCCCTGCCGCAGAACCCAGGACATTAAATCAACTACGTATCATCCACAGCAGAAGCGCATGTCCAATTCTCGTTCTTTAACCACAAAATGCATAGAATGCACAGAACCCGGTTCCCCGGCAGGTGATTTGTTTTGACTTTCCCTTCGGGCTTTTGTGACCGCATATGTAGGGATGCGTCACCCCCGGAGGTAAAGCAACCCTTCATGAATCCCTCGGGACATCCATTCCCGAGGTGCCCTCCTTTGTCGGGACCCCCGGGCTATGATGAAAGCACCCACTTCAGGGTGCTGCGACCCATACGCATTTCATCGGTTTCATTTGATTAGAGGAACAACATTTGAATCTGCGATCAAAATACGGGATTTTTGCCTTCAAATTGAGATTTGAATTTTGAGTCGGGGTTTCTTTTTTTTTATGCTGAATTTCACACAAAAACACAATAAAAATCCCATACAATACGTTTTTGGCTCACAAGCCCCGCTTCGGATTTTTTGTGGCGGGCGAAATCTGCGGGGAAGTGGTTATGGTGTTTCTAAACGGAAGAATGCGCGGTCAGACATTGATTCTGGAACCGGTGTTTCAAACAAGATCCAGTTTCCTTCGTCGATTATCAAGGGTTGCAGAGAATTCCACTCATCCAAGTCATCTGAAACTTTTATCGAAAACGGTTCATTTTCCCGTCCATGAACGATACGAAACCGAAGCTTTGCCTGAGAATTTTCGTTGCCTTTCCGTATCTCCAATGCGGAAATGGGGTTACCGGCGTCAGCCGAAATACCAAGCAGATACTTGAAGATGTTCGGTAACGGGTTACTTCCCACGACGGATCCCCGACCGCGATCCGCGGGGGATGCAATCTGTTCAGCGGCCCATGTTTCATAGCTGGGTTCAAAATAAATACTCCCGTTAAACGAATCATCCAAAATAACCGTTGTGAGGCTGGAGGAACTCACGGATTGATCAATCTCTGATCCGGCGGAATAGACGTAACCGGGATCCGGATTGATTCTCAGCAATAAGGGGAACTTGTCAGGGTAGGACTCACGCGGGTCCAGATTCTCTACCGTTCCGAGGCCGGAACCTTTCGCCTCGATATGAACTGTGCGGGCGGCGATGCTCACGGAGTTGGACTCAGTCGAAACCGTATTATCATCGGTAAAGGCATCCCCCAGACCGATGGCGGTGATGCGTAGATCGTATGAGCCGGGATCAACGGAATCCGGGATACGCCAGTTCATGGAAACGGTCTGACTTTCGCTCTCCGCAAGTTCAGACAGGGAAATAAAGGCTTCCCCAATCTGTACTGCGGCATCAAGAGAAGAAGTGCCCGCAGGCTGGAGCATGGCCATGATTCGAATTCGGTCCTTCGCAGGAGCGGGGCCGTGGCCTTCGTTTGTGAATTCGATTTGAACGCTTGAGATATCGCCGACACCAAGATGTACGGGGCCGGTTGAAGTCAGTGACAGGGAGATATTATGCAAGACAATCTCGCGGACCGAGCTGTCTGTGGCAAGGAAGATTCTGTCACCGTCTTCCGCAAAAACCGCCCGTGTGGAGGTAACGGGTGCGGGATTCAGAAGCATCTGCCAAGCTCCCCCGATCGGGCGCGAAAAAATCGTAAGTGTCGTAGAACTCGATGCTGCAGCGTATTCGATACCGTTTTTTATTCGGTAATCCCGAAGTCTCCAGCCGCTTCCGGGGAAATAGCCGAAGAAACCGAAGGGATACGAATCCATGGGCGTGAGGTTTAACCCGTCGCTTGTGGCATATAGTTGTGGATGCTGGGTTCCGCCGACCAGAAACAACGTTTGGTCTGAGATCACAATTTGGTCGGCTTTCCGTCCGACATTCAACCATGTGGAGCCCTGATCCATGGAATACAGGATATTCCGATTCTCGCTGTGGATGGCAACCCGGTCTCCATCCGCAATCACCCGGGTGGCTGTCAGGGAGTCCCCCAGGGCGGCCTCCAGATCCGCATAGAAGGTGTTCCAGGTGGAGCCGCCGTCATCCGAGTAGTCGGCCCGGTCTTCGCCGACCAGCCAGAAACGTCCATCAGAATACGCCAACGACCAAGTATCCTGTGTGTTCGGGAGCAGTGACCAGGTATCGTCGACTGTATTGTGGCGATAAACCCCTTGGTTGCCAACAAAGAGCGCAGTGCCATCGCCATAGGCAAAAGACTTCATCCCTTTCGCTTCCGCTTCCGCCTGAAAGGAGGCACTGGACCAATCGATGTCGGATTCCAGTGTGGATGCGACACCCAACGAATCCACGCGGAAAGGAATTCCCTCAATGAGGCGGATATCCAACCCGTCGAAATCAGCTGGATTGAGTGCGGAGTCCGGCGCGTTGCCGTTGGATTCAAAGATTTGTCCGGCGATGGTGAGCCAGTAAATTTGTTGCCCGTGAGCGGCGGTTTCTTTCACCCACTCAGATGAACCGATGGAGAGTGTGGAGAAACGGCTGGTTGGGTTCAGGCCCCCGTCGGGGGAGAGGGTGAACACCCCCGAGTTGGTTTGCACATACGCAATTCCCTCAAAGCTTAAGGCGCGGTTATGAGATAAATCACTTCCCCATTCCTGACCGTTTGTCCGGTTATGGTACACCCGGCTCGAACCAATAAAAAGAAGCGCATCATCCGATGGGAGTAAACCGAACGCCCGGGTGTCTGTCGAACCGCTTGAAAATTCTTCACTCCACTCCAGCCCGTCATCAGACACTTGAATATCGCCATTCAGATCCTTGGCGTAGATTCGTCCCTGCCAGCCGACCAGGGAACGAAGGGTGTCAACTGACGACGCCACCGTCCAGTCCTCACCCTCCTGATGGATAAGGAGTTGGCTTGGTGCGAAATTCAGCTGGGAGTCGTTCAAGTCCAGTGTGATCGCAAAAACCGCATTGTCGGTTTCATGGACCGCGATCACCGGGTACAAGAACTGCGAACCGAAATTCTCCCAAAACATGCCGTCCCGACTCCGAAGCACAACTCCCCGTTCGACCCCAAAGGCGTCAAAAGTACTGCCGTAGAGGTACTTTCGACCGTCAACTCCCCCGACCATACCCCGAATTCGATCAATTTTAGGCAAGTCCAGTGCCTGCCATGTCGTGGCGTTTTGGTCCCGCATGTAGAGCTGCCTCCACACCGTGCCAATCCAAACTCGATCATCTGATGCAAACAAGGTGGTAAAGGACAGATCGGACGGAGACAACGCCATCACGGTCGCTCCTGACCTCACGTTGACCTTGACGACCCTTGTTCGCTGCCTGAGTCCATTTGAGTCCGTGGTTTCCAGCCAGACTTCATGGAGCCCCGGCGCACTTGGAGTCCATTCAAGCATTGAACCGTCACTGGACACATCCTCCGGAATGCCGTCGACATACAGGGTGAGGGTAAGGGTATCGGCAATGGAGGAAGCCGTATACGGAATCTGAACGGTTTTTCCGACATGAAGCGGAGAGGATGAGAAAGACTCCACAAGATTCGCTTCCAGGACCGGACCGGCAACAGGATCACCATGGCTGAACATATATCCGTCGTGGCCCACGTAAAAAACCGCCTGGTTGAAGAAGGCAACATCGTACGCCGAGGTTTCCGTATCAATCAGAGTCCAATTGAGTTGGTCCTCCGAGTAAAGCACTGTACCAAAGTTCGCTCCGATAATCCTGCCGTCCTTGGCTTTCAGACGGGAAGCTGACAGGTTGTCCTCCGGAGCAACCTGAGTCCAGGAAACGCCATTCGTGGATTGAAAGAGGTCACGACCGGCACCTACCGCCGCGAAATAGCTGCCGTCTGTATAGGCAATGTCCCGGACCCCGGACAAAGGAATGGCTTCCCAGGTCAGGCCATCCGCGGAACGATACATCGAAGCGTTTCCGACCCCCCAAAATTCTCCATTCAGAAAGCGCAAGATTCTTGGCGCGAGCGATTCGCCCCCGGGCAGGGAGCTGTCTGTCCAGGTGCGCCCGTCGATGCTGGTTGCCACTTTATTTCCAGCCAGAGTGACCACCAGACGATTATTTCCCCGGGCGAGGAATATCGCGTCTTCCGACAGGTCATCATGCATCGTCCAGTCCACTAAATTGGGCGAACTCATCAGGTTTCCAAGTCCATGGCCCGAATTGGGAGATCCAATAGCATAATACAAATCATTGAACTTTGCGATATCCTTCACACGCACGGTGTCGTTGATTTCCCAGGTCAGTCCGTCATAACTCCAGGTGATTCCCTGCGCGTTCTCTGCGGATTGATACAATGAACCCAACCCGACGATCACATCATCCAATGCCTCCAGGCGGTGAAAATCCCGGGTGAAAATCGGCTCGTCGAACGTCAAATCGGTGACCGTTGATCCGCTCAGGATCCGACCGGTTTCCGTGATGCCGATGATGGTGCCGTTTCCGATGGCGAAGTCTTTGATAGATCCCTGCGTATGATCTCCGGTAAGATTGCCGCTGTGGGTTGTGAAACCGGTTCCTGTCGTGGAGATGCGCGGTCCTGTTGAATTCGTTGCAATGAAATATTCCCCGTCATAATAGAGAGTGTTGGAGGGAAAAACTCCGAGATTTCCCGGTCCTGATATGACGTCCCACGAAATGCCATCAACTGAACGATAAAGTCCCATTGATGTGAAACCGCTTCCCGACAATTTGTAAAAGAATCCATCGTGATAGGTAAGCGCGCCGGTGCTTGTCGACAGGACATCTGAAACATCATGGGCCAACCAGGAGGAACCGTCTGTCGAGGTGTAATGGACTCCGAACCGGTCTGTCAAAAAGGTGCCGTTCCCAAAGAGGATCGGATTGTACAACTCGACATTATCCAGAACCGCTGTGCTCCAGTTCACTCCGTCGGAGGATGTGAAAAAGACGGTATTGTCGTCCCAGGAAATTGCGCGTTTGGTGACAAAGATTCCGTTTCCGAATACCACTGAGGAGAAATGACTGCTCCCTAATTCCTCACGCGCGAATTCCCAGAAAACACCGTCATCTGATACCGCGATCCCACCCCGGGAACCACGCCCCCCCACCGCCACATATTTCCCGTTGCCATAAGCGATTCCCGTAATGGTAGTCAATGTTCCATCCAGTTCCGCTTTGTTCCAGGATACCCCGTCAGGGGAGGTGTAGAGAGCGCCGTCGTGGGAGAGGTTGCTGTCGCTGGTGGCAAAGAACCGTCCTCCTGCGAAAAATGCATTATCCAGATCCAGCCCCGGAGTCATCGGGAGCACCCGTTTCCAGTTGCTCAGCGGATTTTCGGTCACCTTGAGGATTACTTCCTGACTCCAGGCGGAAGTGAATTGGTTGGCGACCAAAACCCGCAGCACCCCGGTATCCGAGGGGGTCAAATTCGTCAGTTCAAGCTCTCTATTTGACGAGTTTTGGATAAGATCGCCATTCAGGTACCACTTCAGATTATGACTGCCCACGATGGCTCCCGGGATATCTGCATAAACCGAGGCACTGCCTCCGGCGGCACGGTTGATAACATCCGGGATCATACGAACCGTTATCGGCGGGATGACCACCTTGAGTTCAAAGGGGTCGCTTGTCACCATGCCCAGAGGGTTGGAGACCTTCAACACGTATTCCCCCGCATGGGATTCCACTGTCTTGGGAATGTATAAGTTGCGTCCCTCCAGCACGAAATTCCCGTTAAAGAACCACTCATATTTCAGCGGTGCGGACCCGCCGGAACCTGAAGACTGCAGCAAGGTTTCATCCCCCCATCGCACCGTATCGTCGTTTTCGGGCGGGATCAGCGGAGGATTTGTTGCATTACTGTCAAAAAATTGCTGGTTCAGCCGTATCAGGGTGATGTCCGCATGGTAGGGTGCGTATTCATAGGCCCCGTTGAATGCAACATATCCGTTTCCCTCTTTGAGGTTGGTCCACCGAATGGCATAGGTCTGTCCCTCCTCAACCTGAAAGGAAAGACCCGATGCCGGAGTGCCGCTGGATACGGGGAGCTCCTCAATGAGATCTCCCGGCCCGCCATCCAGCAGGGTGTCGTAGACGCGAAGTATGGCTGTGACTTCGGATTGGGGATTTAATCGAAGCAGCCCGTCCCTGGGCGAGGTCCATTCATACCAAATATCCGGGGAGTCTGCGGTCAGGAATCCATGGAGGGTGCTTGAGGTGGAGAAAAGTTCATCCGGTATGGGTGTTGCGGATGAATAGTCATTATTTTCCGGTGTTTGACTCAATTCCAGCCGCACTGCTTCAGTAGTGCCGTATGGAGCGTTTATCGCGATGTGATATGGCACCTTTGCATCCGCCGGAAAAGTAAGAACAGCTCCTTCGTTGGCGGGGGAGGCGGATGCGACGGGCATAAGGGTCGCGTAGGTCCCGCCCAACCTGTAGACAGCGATACTGACAGCAGAATGGTCGGTTTTGAGAGTGACTTCGCCGCTCATGCGGGGAGCCCATCGCACCCACACAGAGGATTCAGCGCCGACACCTCCATGATCGGGCTCCTGGTCTTGGGCCCCGGCGTCCAAAAGAGTTTGTCGGCTGACAAACGCGGGACTGTCATACCAAACCGCGCTTTCAAGGTCGTCATTCCCCGGGGCCGAATCTGCGGACAACAAGCCTTCGAACCCGCTTTCAAGGCGGCCCGTCGCCACATAATCTTTTCGGCTGTGCGTCCTGGAGACGTTTGAAATCGGCCTTAACGGAGACGCGCGTTTCAGACGCTGGATCAACCGCCAGCCCGGTTCGTCGGGAAACGCACTTCTCAAATGGGCCAAAACACCGGCGGCCAATGCACTGGCCTGGGAAGTTCCCGTTCTGCGGATAAACTCCGTGTCGCTGGAAGCTCCGGTGGAGAGAAGATCATTGCCGGGGGCGGAAATATCAACATGGTCAATGCCGTAGTTGCTGAAGTCACTGTATTGCGCATTGAGGTCATGGGACCCCACGGTAATCTGATTGGGAAAGTCATAGACCGCCGGATAAAGGGGGTATTCCATTAAAGACTGTCCACGATTTCCCGCCGGAACGCTCCAGACGATATCAGCATCCTGCGCATCCTGCAGGGCATCTCGCAGAGCGGCGCTGTCGTCTTCCGTTTCCAATGCGATCAGCATGACCTTGGCTCCGTTCCCGATTGTATAGTGAATTCCCTCCACCACAGTGGAAATGGTACCGTTTCCACTGTTGTCTAAAACTTTCACCGGCATCAGTTGAGCCTGCCAGCCCACACCCGACATCCCGGTGTGGTTGTTTCCGGATGCACCAATCAAACCGGCAACATGTGTGCCATGTCCACTGTCATCCCAAGGATTCGGGTCATCATTCACGAAGTCGTATCCATTAATATCGTCGACGAACCCGTTGCCGTCATCATCGGCCCCGTTGTTCGGCATTTCCAAGGGATTAACCCACAGTTGCCCTTGGAATTCAACATGAGAGCTGCGAAGTCCCGTGTCGAGAATCGTAACCGGAGCCGCAGAGATGTCGGTTTGATTTCCCCACAGCGCGGATATATTGAGTGCACCGTCAATATTTTTCCCGACCCCGTCCAAATAAGGTTGTTGGGAGTTCTGAAACAGGGGATCATTGGAAAATAGACCGGCGGCTCGTACTTGGTAATCCGGTTCGGCCTGCAGGCCCTTCGATTCAGCGAATAGAAGCCAATCGCCAAGCCGGTCTTTTGTTAAATCCATAGAAAAATGAACCCTGAGCCAGTCGCCAGACCCGATGGCCTCAACCCGGACTTGATCCCCTGCGGCGTTCAGGGCTTCCAGAGCTTCATTCGACCCGCGCATCAAAAAATGATCGGCGGCCATTTTAGATTCCCTGATCAGATTCCATTCGCCCCTATTTTCACTTTTACGCAAAATCTGTCTGACCCGAACCGGCATACGCGTGTTCCCGGAGTGCAGGATACGTTCAAGGTTTCCATCGGCCTGAACAGACTCTGAAATTGCTGCCGGGTGTCGAGTATCTTTATCTGACTCAATGGGCATCTCATCGGGAATATCTGCTTTTTTTGGGGCGTCAGGACTCTCACTCTCCAGACTTGTTAGATGATGTGAAACGGGACCATCTGAATGCTTGGAGGGCAATACCTGCCTGGAATTCTCCTGTTGCGGCTCATCGGTGGCGACATTCTCCGTGTTGCTTAGAAAAAGCGATGTCCCTGCAATCAGAAAAACAATACTACAAAGTAGGGAAACACTTTGTATCCGGGTATCCCGGTAAAAATATATTGAACGGGATAGGGAAGTGGGGTGGTTCTTTTTCATTCGATGAGGTGAGGGAAGGTTAATCGCAGTGGCAGGAGCATTGAAAAGTGGTTACAACTCCTGCACAAACAACTTTGAATTTACACTTGTACCCCCGTGAGCTTGAAATTAAAGACCTAATTTTCCTATTTATACATAGGCAGGGTTGCAGAAAAAGGGGGCTCCCATCAAAGCCCGCGATATTTAGTGGTATACCTTTTGAGTTGACTCTGTTAACCTAAAACAATGCCACGCGCCCTGAGAGTTGAATATCCCGGAGCTCACTATCATGCCATCCTCCTTCGCCAAGGCTACGGCGGCATACGGCCGGAGTTACCCGTCAGTGAGACTTTAACCTGCGGGGGCTTCCAAATACGCACAATGCTCTTGAAACCATCACCGGACCCGCACATACTGTCTTTTATGAACAGGTGCCTGAATTCCACGTTTGTTCCGCCGGTGCGGTGGGGAGTGATTGGATGCGGTGACGTGACGGAAAAAAAGAGCGGCCCGGCCTATCAGCAGACAGAGGGCTTCGAACTGGCGGCGGTGATGCGGCGCGATTTGGCGAAAGCGGAGGATTACGCGAAACGTCACGGGGTGCCCCGGGCCACGG
>JBBDRC010000248.1:0-19368 GCA_040905625.1 Kiritimatiellia bacterium | reverse complement strand
GTGGACATTTCGGAACGAGAACAGTTGGAAGAGTAAGCAGGTGCGGCAGATTTCCAGAATGCAGGGAGGGGCGGAAACGGTGATTCCTTTTTTGCAGGAGATCATCCTCGCGTACGGATCGGAGGGCGGGTCGGATGACCGCTTTGTCCAGGAGGCGGTTTGGGGACTGCCGTTTCAGACTTCGTCACCGGAGGTGGTGATCCCGTTGTTTAGGCACATTTGGGAGGTCGGCTCTCAGAAGCCGGGACACGATGATGTACTGGAGTCGATGCTGTACACGGTGGCCCATGACTATCCGGAATTAATTCCCATGTTCAGAAAACAGATGGAGGACACCCCGCTGCGTCACCGCGTCTACCTCGGGTATCGAAAGATGGAGCTGGCGTTAAAGGAGGGGCAGCCTTGAGAAGCGGGTTGAAAAATCATGAATAATTGTCTGCATGCGGAGTTCACCGGGAGAGTGCAGGGGGTCGGTTTTCGGGCCACCTGCGCGTCGCTCGCCCGTCGGGCCGGACTTTCGGGGTGGGTGCGGAATTGTCCGGATGGATCGGTGGAACTGGAGATCCGGGGAGAGCGTTCAAAGATCGAGGCCTTTTTGACGGAACTGCGCGGGACCTATGCAGGATCCGGTATTCGGGACGAGCAAGTTACCTGGAAGACGGCTGAAACGAAAAGTGGTGGATTCGAGATCCGGGGTTGGTAAAAAATCACCTGTTGTTTTATAGTAAAAGACCAAAATGTAGTTTCCTGCATTTTGGTATTGACTAAAATGCAGGTGACTACATAATGGTTAAATGAATCGGCTTTATGAAACACTTTTGCGGAAACATCTCGCAACGTATCGTCAGATGGCTTTTGTCAGTGGTCCGCGTCAGGTGGGGAAAACCACGTCCTGTCGACAGTTGGCGGATCATTATCTTTCCTGGGATGTGGAGGAGCACCGCCAGTTGATTCTTCAGGGACCCGCTTCGGTTGGCGAAGCGCTGGGGCTTCGGCAGCTTCAAAATAAGACTCCGGTGGTGGTTTTGGATGAACTCCATAAAAACCCCCGTTGGAAAACCTTTTTAAAAGGTTTTTTTGATCTGCACGAGTCGGATTGCCGGGTCATGGTAACCGGATCTTCCCGTTTGGATGTGTATCGCAAGGGCGGGGACAGTCTGATGGGACGCTATTTTTTATTTCACATGCACCCGCTCTCGGTGGCGGAATGTCTTCATCCCGAAATGCCCCCATCGACGATCCTTCGCAATCCAGCACCGATACCTGAAGCCGAATGGGAGTCGTTGATCCGGTTCGGAGGATTTCCGGAACCTTTTGCCCTCTGCGATCCGGCCTTTCAGCTTCGGTGGCGGAAGCTTCGTCGGCATCAACTGATTCGGGAGGATATTCGTGACCTCACCCGCATCGAGGATCTTCCCCAAATGGAGATGACCGCCGATCTGCTGGCGGATCGCTCCGGGGATTCGCTTGTATTTGCGAACCTTGCCCGGGATGTGGGAGTTTCCCCGCACACCCTCAAATCCTGGGTGAACACGCTCTGCGATTTTCATCACGGATTTCTGGTGCGTCCCTGGCATCGCAATGTGAGCAGTTCCCTGCGCAAGGAACCCAAGTGGTATGTCCGCGACTGGTCGGCGATAGATGATCCCGGAAAACGTTTTGAAACCTTTGTGGCCTGCCATTTACTGAAGGCGGTGCAGGGCTGGACCGATCTGGGTCTCGGCGATTTCGAACTGCGGTATCTCCGCGACAAACAACAGCGCGAGGTGGATTTTTTGGTGGTTCGTGACGGCGATCCCTGGTTTTTGGTGGAGGCCAAGCACCGGGATACCCGCCTGAGCGGGGCTCTGGAGCACTTTCAACAGCAGACCCGGGCCGCGCATGCTTTTCAAGCGGTGGAGGCGCTTCCCTACGTTGACGCGGATCCCTATGTCCATTCCACGCCCCGAATCGTTCCCGCGAGAACCCTCCTTTCCCAGTGGCTTTAACGGTCGTTGAGAAATCACCGCGTTGGATCAGGTGATTGCCGGAAAAGAAGCAGAAATGAATGAGGTTGTGGAGGGGTTGTATGGTGTGGACGCAGGCTCCCTTTGACCCGGTGATTTTCGCGGACCTACAGCCCGCGTCACGTTTTTCAATCGAATATCCCAGCCCGCCAACGGGCCTTCAGCCCGCTGGCGGACTGGGCTGGTATCGGCGCGGACCTACGGCCCGCACGAACCGAGAACCTGCTAAACCAAAATTCCGGTTCGCCAGCCCGCGTTACGCCAGAATCCCATGAAAACATGGCGTTGACAACACAGGCTCCGATTACTCAAGAGTGCATTCAAAAACAAACCGGACCGAATTTCAGGCCTAAGGTCTGAACAAATACCAGCCCAGTCCGGGTGCGGGTCAACGGTCCACAACCGGGCTGGGTCAACAACCCCCCGAGCTCCACGCGGGCCAACGGTCCGCGCCGATACCAGGTCCGTCGGAACGACGGGCCGGGTTTGGGTTCGTACACAATAAGGCGAGCCAACGGTCCGCCCCGATCACCCACCGCACTTATTTTCATCTTCCGACTCTCGGAAACGATGTTCAAACGATTTCCGAAGCTCGGAAATCCGGTTTTGACCTGATTGAGGGCTTGGATTTTTCTTCGGATGCGCATAACAGCCGCATGGCTTTCCTCCCTCTTCTTGACGACGCATTTCTTTCCTCTCAGCCGATTCTCCGGAATCGGCCCACTGTGGATTCAGCACACTGACCTGATCTTTCGGGTTTTTTGCACCGGGCCTGCTTTCACTTGACTTCCGTCTATCCTTTGCACATGTTTCGGGTCTTTAACAGTCTCCCCTTAACACCCCTGAAAACGCACCTCGCCGTTACTGTGCGACAAACGATTTCCATCTCCTATTATGCAATGGACCGAATCACCTTCTGCTGAAGACTCTTACTCTGATCTGGAAACCCAATTATGGGGGGCGGCGAATCAGTTGTGGGCGAATGCGGCGCTGAAGCCGTCGGAGTTTTCTCCGATTGTGCTGGGATTGATCTTTCTGCGCTATGCGGATGTGCGCTTCCAGGCGGTGGCGGAAGAGATTCAGCCGAAAGCGGGGTCACGGAGGAAGATCGGGCCCACCGATTATCATGCGGCCGGGGTCTTATATCTGCCGGAGGATGCGCGCTTTGCCTCGCTGCTGCGGCTGCCGGAGGGCGCGGCCCTGGGCGACGCGATGAACGAGGCCATGCGGGCGGTGGAGCGGGAGAATCCGGATCTGGCGGACGTGCTGCCGAAAACCTATCAGGTGCTGGAGAACCGCACTCTGGCCGAACTGCTGAAGGTGATGGCCTCCATCCCCATGGACCGGGGCGGGGACACCTTCGGCCTGATCTACGAATACTTTCTGGGCAAATTCGCCATGTCCGAGGGTCAGAAAGGCGGTGAATTCTACACGCCCACCTCGCTGGTGCGGCTGATTGTGGAGATTCTGGAGCCCTTTCACGGGCGCATCTACGACCCCGCCTGCGGCTCGGGCGGCATGTTTGTGCAGAGCGCGCGCTTTCTGGAAAATCACCACAAGAATCCGACCGCCGAGATCTCCGTTCACGGTCAGGAGCGGGTCACCGAAACCAGTCGGCTGGCCCGGCTCAATCTCGCGGTGCACGGCCTGGCGGGCGATATTCGGCAGGGCAATACGTATTACGAGGATTTGCACGATTCGGTGGGCCGCTTCGACTTTGTGATGGCCAATCCGCCCTTCAACGTCAGCAAAATCGACAAAGACCGCATTGCCGACGATCCGCGTTACGCCTTGGGACTCCCCCGCACCGACAACGGCAATTATTTATGGATTCAGCATTTTCATTCCGCCCTCAATGCCAGGGGGAGAGCCGGATTTGTCATGGCGAACTCGGCGGCGGACGCGCGGTCCTCCGAACAGGACATCCGGCAAAAACTGATCGAGAGCGGGCACGTAGATGTGATGGTGAGCATTGGCTCCAACTTCTTTTACACCGTCACGCTGCCCTGTACGTTGTGGCTTCTCGACAAGAGCAAGTCCGCGTTACCGCCCTCACCCCCGGCCCCTCTCCCAGGGGGAGAAGGGAGTGAAGAGGAGGAGCCTCTGGTTCCGGGAGCGCGATACAACGATACCGTACTTTTTATCGATGCCCGGCATATCTACCGTCAGCTGGACCGCGCCCACCGTGATTTCACCCCGGCCCAGATTGAGTTTCTGGCAAACATTGTCCGCTTGTACCGAGGTCAGGAACCCGAGTTCACCCAGGGTTCCGAAGCTCGGATGCGGGATGTGTTCGGTCACACGGATCTCCCCTCTCCCAGTGGGAGAGGGGCCGGGGGTGAGGGGAGTCCTGCGGACATCGCCTACCGCGATGTCCCAGGACTCTGTAAAGCAGCCAGCCGGGCAGAGATCGAAGCCCAGGGCTGGTCTCTGAATCCCGGTCGCTACGTAGGCGTGGCCAAAGGGGATGAAGTCAGCGATGAGGAGTTTGCAGTGAAACTGGAGGCCCTGAACGAGGAGCTGGAAGTGCTCAACGCCGAGGCGCATGAACTGGAAGAAAAAATCGCGGCGAATGTGGCAGAGATTTTGGAGGGGTGATGAAAATGAGCGAAAACATAACAACGCTTGGTAGAATCGCCAAAATTTATTCAGGTTTTGCCTTTAAAAGTAAAGACCTTGGTTCTGTCGGATTACCCGTTGTCAAAATCGCTAATATCCAAGATAAGAGGGTTTTGTCAAAATGCAAAGATCACTTCCCTGAGGAACTGTTTGAGGCAAAACTGCAAAGATATGTTCTAGATGAGTCCGATATTTTAGTGGCAATGACTGGCGCAGGAAGCGTTGGTAAAATCGGTAAAATGCCATGTGTAAATGGGAGATACTTAGTAAACCAACGGGTTGGCATCGTAAGGCCTGATAAGCATATTGCCGATCCTAAATTTGTTTATTACGCAATTTCTCAAGATCACTACGAAAAGGAGCTTTATGCTCTCGGACTCGGTGCGGGTCAACCTAACGTCAGCGCACAACAAATAGGAAGTTTGAAGATATCTCTCCCCAACCTTCCCACCCAAAAGCGGATTGCGGGGATTTTATCTGCGTATGATGATTTGATTGAGAACAACCTGAAGCGGATCCGGATTCTGGAGGAGATGGCGCAGTCGCTGTACCGCGAATGGTTTGTTCACTTCCGCTATCCGGGGCATGAATCCGACCCCCTCGTCGATTCCGCTCTCGGCCCCATTCCGGAGGGGTGGGAGGTGAAGACGGTTGGCGAAAAGTTCCAGACCATCCTTGGCGGGACCCCATCACGCAAGATAGATTCATTTTGGATGGGGGGAACTGTTCCGTGGATTAACTCTGGTAAGGTAAACGAGCTACGCATAATATCCCCGACCAGCTATATTACGGAGGAAGCTCTTAAAAAATCAGCAGCCAAGCTAATGCCTGTACGAACAACATTGTTGGCGATTACTGGTGCAACCTTGGGACAAGTCAGTCTGCTTGAAATAGAATGCTCCGCAAATCAGTCTGTGGTCGGTATTACTGATAAGGACAGGAAACACTCTGAGTGGCTTTACCTGTTTTTCTGCGATCAAATTGAGTCTATCATTAAGCACGCCAGCGGCGGTGCTCAGCAACACATCAACAAGGATATCGTCAATTCAGTTAAATTCCGCCTTCCACATCATGCTATTATGAAGCGGTTCCAAAAGGCAGTCGTGCCTATCTTTGATGAGATTCAAAATCTGATCGTCCGCAACCAAACCCTCCGCCAGACCCGCGACTTGCTACTGCCCAAGCTTTTAACGCCAAAGGCCTAACTATGCCAAATCCTGACGACTTCACTTTACTTCGCAAAACTGAGTTCACCTCCGCAATTGACAAGTTTGAAGAGTTAATGACTCAAAGCGGCCGAGCATTTCTTTTGGGTGCCGGGTGCAGCAAATGCGCCGGGCTTCCTCTCACAGCTGAACTCACAGAAAAGGCCCTCAACAGCGACAAACTCTGCGATAAATCCAAGGAAATCCTCTCGGCTATTCAATCGAACTTTGCCGGAGCAATGATCCCGAATATTGAAGACTTTCTCAGCGAACTTGTCGATTTAACAGCGATTGCTGATAGGAGAAAAGCACGAAGCGCTGCCGACGCTGCAACGCAACTTGGTGGCGAGCACTATTCGCCTGAAGAGCTCCATGAAGCTGTGGAGGAGATCAAGCAAGCGATCGCGAAGGTGATCAATCAAAACTTTAACATCGAGTATCACCTTCGGTTCGTGAGAGCAGTGCATCGCCCGTTCCGCCCTGGCAGACCCTCCGATAGTCAAAGTGTGGACTATTTAGTGCTGAACTACGACACCCTAATCGAGAGTGCGTTGGCACTCGGTAAGCTAGCTTACGCCGATGGTCTTGAGGGCGGGGCAGTCGCATGGTGGAACCCAGAGACCTTTCAAAGATCCGGGCTTTCGGCTCGTGTTCTAAAACTTCACGGATCAATCGATTGGTCTGAGCTTCCAGAGGATGTCTTCCCACGCCGTATACCCTCAACTGTTGGTGGCTTGGATGGGAACCAGCAAATCATGATCTGGCCTGCTTCAACCAAATATCGCGAGACGCAGAGAGATCCATATTCTCAGCTCTCGAATATTGCCCGTGGACTCTTGAGACCGCAGCATGATGCGCAGCGGGTTCTTGTGATTTGCGGCTACAGCTTTGGTGACTCTCACGTCAATATTGAGATTGATTCAGCACTTCGGGAGTCAGCGGGCCGGCTCACCATCGTAGTGTTCTTCCCGGACACGACTTTGTCGGGCCAACTGAAAGTCTGGCACGAAGACTCCGCCGTCCGTGATCAATTGCTGGTTTTCGGGCGAAGAGGGTTCTGGCACGGAGACGAGGTCTATGAATCGGAGGGAGACTTGCCATGGTGGAAGTTTGAGAATGTGGTGAGAATTCTGGAGGGAAAACGATGAACAGACCGAAGCAAAGTCCAAATGAACCAATTGAGAATCTCGCGATCGGGAAGATCATTGAGGTGGATGGGACCCGAATTGTGGCCGAATTAGAGCCCAAAATTACTGAACTTTCACGTGTTTTCGCTGGCGAAACGTATCCAATCGGACAGTTCGGCTCAATTCTAAAGATTCATTTCGGAAGGCACCTGATTTTTGCCTTCGTGGGTCGCCTCCGAATGAAGTCTGAGTACGAGGTAGAGCGTGGGATTGCTATTCAAGCTTCCGGTGACGAGCGGATTATTGAAGCAGATCTATTTGGCGAGGGAGAGTGGATTCAGGAAGGAGCGGAGGAGCCGGAGTGGAAGCTGAAGTTTGATCGTGGGGTGGCAACCTATCCGCTTCCCCAGCAGACCGTCTATTTGACACCCAAATCCGAACTTCGTCAGATTTACGGCCAACGCAGCGACTCAGTCATCCTGCTAGGTGAACACGTAGGGTCTGGGGGCGCTCCATGCTTTGCCTCAATTAATGAGTTGCTCGGTAAGCATACTGCTATTCTGGGTTCTACTGGCGCTGGGAAGTCGGGGACAGTTGCCGCCGTACTCCACAGCATTTTGGAGCATGGCGAGAGAGAGGGCTACGATGTTTGGAATCCTACTGTCATCGTCCTCGATCCGCATAATGAATATGGGAGGGCTTTTGCCGACCACACTCGACTCTCGACGGACGAAGGATCGCTCCGACTTCCATACTGGATGCTTGACCTCGAAGAAACCTTGGCACTTCTGATTGGCAAGACTGAATTTGCGGCTACGTCTCAGACCAACATCGTAAAGAGCGCGCTCCTTTCTGCTCGAAAGGATGCTGCTGATAACATCGATGGGCTTGATTCGACAAAGATTTCGATCGATGCCCCGATCCCGTATGTGATGGGTGATCCAAACGGGCTCGACGAATTCGGCAAGGTGGATGGGGCACTTTACGAGGTGGGATTTGTCGGGGCCATCAACGCGCAAAGGCCAGAAAACAGGAACAAGAAGGATCACGAGGATTACAACAAGGTGCTCCGAAAGCTCTCGAACCTTCTTCGTGATGATCGCCTCAGTTTCATGATGGCCCCGTGGGACGGAGAGGAAGACCAGTTGCCAGCGGTGTTGACTCAGTTCCTGTCCGGCGATCAGCCGCTTCGAATCGTTGATCTGTCTGGCGTACCCAACGAGGTTGCTGGGACCGCTAGTGCGGCGATCGCCCGCACTCTTTTTCTGATTAAGGTGTGGCAGTCACCGGAGGAGCGAGATGCGAGTCCGCTCCTTTTGGTGTGCGAAGAGGCGCACCGCTACGTCCCAAATACTGGCGAGGCACAATATGCAGCAGCGCAGGACGCAATTCGAAGGATCGCAAAGGAAGGTAGGAAATACGGGCTCGGGTTGCTTCTCGTCTCGCAGAGACCCAGCGAAGTCGAAGCAACGGTTCTTTCTCAATGCAATAGTTGGATAGTCCTCCGAATTACCAATGAGTCAGACCGAAACCACGTTCGATCCGTTCTTCCTGATTCGATGGCGGGATTGACAAAGATGTTGTCGGGCTTGCGTCGCCGGGAGGCGATCTTCGTAGGCCTGGCCGCAATGCTTCCATCCAGGATCGTGGTCCGTGAGCTGGTAGATGCACAGTTGCCCCGTTCTCACGACATTAGATTTGATAGCGGGTGGAAGAACGCCCGTCTTTCAGACGATGCCCTGGCTTTGATAGCCGAGCGATGGCGCTATCAACAACGATACAGTAGACCGACAGGTCCGGCTCATCCCGATGATGGCTGATTGGTTCTATATATGCTGTCATGTTATGTAGACCACCTTTTCCTTTAATCAAATATATCCCTAGACCCGCGACCTTCTCCTTCCCAAACTCCTGACCCCGCCGAGCTAACTCATGTACCAGATCGATAAAACCTCCAACAACATCAAGGCCTTATCCGCAAAAGGATTTGGTGAACTGGGCTTCAAAGAGCGGGCGCATTTGCAGGAATGGATTGCGAATTGCCCGGAGTGTCTGGGGGAGGAACTGCTGATTATCGCCAAGGAGTTTGATGGTTTTGATGAGACCAAAGAGCGGCTGGATCTGTTGGCGCTGGACAAGCAGGGCGGCCTGGTGGTGATTGAAAACAAGCTGGATGATTCCGGTCGGGATGTGGTGTGGCAGGCGTTGAAATATGCCTCGTACTGTTCGTCGCTGTCGAAGTCTCAGATCATCGCCATTTTCCAGTCCCACCTTTCGAAAAACGGCGGTGGAGATGCACGGGAGAAGCTGGAGGAATTCTTTGATCAGGATGATTTCGATCAGGTGATTCTGAACTCAGGGATCGATCAGCGTATTGTCATGGTGGCCGCGAACTTCCGGCGCGAGGTGACCTCCACCGCCCTGTGGCTGTTGCAGCATGGAATCCGCCTCCAGTGCATCCGCGTCACGGCCTTCGATAACGGCGGCCAGATTTTCCTCAACATGGAAAAGATCATCCCCACTCCGGAGGCGTAGGATTATATGATCGGGGTGGCGGAGAAGGAGAAAGAGCAGTATAATGCCGAGCGACATCAGCATCAAAGCGTCCGTTTGCGACTGGCGTTCTGGGAAAAAGTGCTGACCGCGTTGGAGGAGTCCGGGGTGTCCCTGTTCGCGAATGTCAATCCCGGTAAAGACCACTGGCTGAGCACGGGGTCTGGCACCAGTGGCATCCACTATACCATGGTCTTCGCCAAAAAAGAGGTGAGAGTTGTTCTGAACATGGAGCGTCCGCGTAAAGAAGAGAACAAGTGGATGTTTGACCGATTTCTAGAGGAGAGGGATGCCATTGAGAAGGAATTTGGGGCCAAGTTGGAATGGATGCGCAAAGACCGGGTGAAGGCTTCCCGGATCCGGTACCGTAAAGTTTTCGACGGGTTCGATTCGGAAAACTGGCCTGAGATGATCGCCTGGTTTGTCGACTATCTCCCCCGCTTGGAGAAAGCCTTCGCCTCCCGGCTAAAAGAAATCGGAAAAGAGCTGAAGAATGTTGATTTCAAGGAGATTGAAGGATGACAGCCCTCGGTTTTCACGAAAACCCCTGTTTTCATGTCGGCATGAAAATTCGTTGGGTATGAATTTCATGGAGTTTACTTGGTAAACAGCGTATAAAGAGTTCACCATGGCCACAGCAGAGCAGATCAAAACCCTGATACACTCCCACTTCACCGAAGACCGGGAGCGTTTCTACACGATTGCGTTGCAGGTGGCGGCCCATGAGGCACGGCAGGGTCATACCGCACTGGCGCATGATCTGCGGCGGATTGTTGATGAAGAAAGGAAAAAATCGGGGCCGCGTGTGCTGTCCTTCCCGAAAGATCTGCTGGGACTGGTGCTGACGGAGGAGCCTCAGACTTCCGCTGGTCAGTTGGTCATCCCTGAACGGATACGGTCCCGGCTCGATCAGGTACTGTTGGAATACCGTCAGCAGGAAAAATTGAAAGCGCACGGGATGTCGCATCGTAGAAAACTGCTGTTCACAGGCCCGCCCGGAACCGGTAAAACCATGTCGGCTCGTGTGATCGCCCATGAGTTGCGGCTTCCCTTGCACACGATCCAGGTGGACCGATTGGTTACGAAGTTTATGGGGGAAACCGCGGCAAAACTGCGTCAGATTTTCGATCTGATTCGGACCGAACACGGCGTGTACCTGTTTGACGAATTCGATGCCATTGGCGGAGATCGGGGCGCGGTCAATGACGTGGGAGAGATGCGTCGGGTACTGAATGCTTTTCTGCAGTTCATCGAACAGGACGCTTCCGATAGTCTGATCATCGCGGCCACCAATAATCCTCGTCTGTTGGACTCCGCGCTTTTTCGCCGGTTTGATGATGTGATCGCCTATGCTCCACCTTCGGTGGACGAGCGGAAAAAGCTGATCGCAAATGTGTTGGCCCGTTTTATGGCCAAGCGTTTTGCCTGGAAAGAAGTGCTGGCGGTAAGTGAAGGGTTGAGCCACGCTGAAATCGATCATGCCTGCCGGGATGCGGTCAAACACGCGATTCTTGAAGATCGCGTCCACATTACCGCATCCCATTTGCTTGAGATGTTGCGGGACCGAACTGTGGCATGCGAAATCCAACATGGGCTGTCTGCTCTTGTGAAATAATTATTATGACGATACCCGCATTTGATCATAACCATGTGTTGCCACCCTACATGGGGAGCCCGACCCGATCGGACCAACTTTCCCCGTACCCGTGCACGACGTTGGAGTTGGTGCAACATTTCGCAACTTCTCCGGAGCGGAAGAAGATCCTGCGTGGGTTTTTAGAGTTCAGAAAGCGGTTGAGGTCGGAAGGATTGAACGACAATGCTTTTCAATGGCTGGATGGCAGTTTTTTGGAGGATGTAGAGACCCGGAGAGGGCGTCCGCCAAAAGATCTGGATCTGGTCACGGTATATTGGGGGTATGACGAGTCATTTCAAATTCAACTGGCTAATCAATTTCCGGAATTCGTGGATCCACCTTTATGTAAAACCACATTTCAGGTTGATCATTACCCCTTGGACGCAAGTCATCACCCGAATGTCACCGTCGAATCCATCCGGTATTGGGCACTCCTCTTTTCTCACAGTCGGGACGGGGTGTGGAAGGGGATGCTTCGCATTGACTTGAATACAGATTTAGTGGATAGTCTGGCTATGAATCATTTGAATGAGGTGACAACATGACCCTGCGCACCGAACGAGATCGGTTAAAGGCTCAACTCGTCGAAACCCGGCACATGCGGGAATTGGCGGGCAACCACCCTTTGATGGGCAAGGCATATGCCGCCCGTGAACAGGAGATAGAGAGCCTAATTCAGGAACTACCCCTGGGGGGGCAAGAGGCGAAAACCGTACTCTTCTTTTCCGGCGAACCGGTACAGGGCAGTACGGGGATTGACGCGGGATTTGTCGGCAGAGTACTGGAACCGTTCCAAAATATGGTGATGAGCGATTATGCGCATCGGTTTCATGGGGTGGTCGGGAAAAGAGGTCGCCGCTCCGGTGAAGCGGACTCCAGGCTGATGTTGACCGCATTACCCCGGGGGTCCTTTGGTTTGGAATTAAGCAAAGCGGATACAGAAGAAATCTTTGAGGAGGATCAGCTTGCTGACACACTGGCTCATGTCACACGCCTGGTTGAAGCCACCGCTGAGAGTGATGAGGATTTTGCCGCCGAGCTGAATGAAACCGCTCCAAGGGTGATTCAAAGCCTGAAAAGTTTTCTTGATGTGGTGTCTTCCAGCAGGGCGGGGTTGAGATTGGAATCTGGAGACAACCGTTGCACGATCAACCCTGAAATGGCTTCAGAAGCATTTGAACGGGTTTCAGCGACGATCACGAACAGTGAGGAGATTCGTGAGCCGGGGGTGTTAAAGGGCATTCTTCTCGAATCGTGGAAGTTCGATTTTTTAACATCAAACCGTCACAAAATTTCGGGAAAACTCGATGATTCCATATCTGCCGAGGAAGCTGCCGAGTTAAATCGTACTTTCTTTGACAAACCCTGCGTCGCGCTGTTGGAACGGAGCACTGTACACTTCCGTAATGGCAACACCCGGACGAGTCATGTGCTGAAACGCGTGGAGCCTGATATAACTCCGTCTACAAGCAAAGAAGGACCCTGAGACCTTGCAGGAAGTTTCGGTTTAAATGACTCCGAATTCATACACCGAAGACCATCTGGTGGAACAGCCCGCGCTTCAGATTCTGGAGCACGAGCTGGGCTGGGATTCGTGGAACGCCTATGGTGAGTGGTCCTCCGGGGTCAGTGATTTGGGACGGGAATCCAAGCGGGAGGTGGTGCTGGTGTCCCGGCTGCGTCCGGCGTTATTGGCCCTGAATCCTTCCCTGCCTGCGGCGGCACTGGATGCGGCGGTGGAGGAGCTGTCCCGGGATCGTTCGGCACTGAGTCTGGTGGAGGCGAACCGGGAGATTGACCGTTTGATCCGGGGCGGGGTGAAAGTGACCATCCCGGATACCCAACAGGGCGGGCAAATCACGGAACTGGTCCGGGTCATCAACTGGGAGGATGCGGAGGCGAATGACTTTGTCGCCGTCAATCAGTTCTGGATCAGCGGGGACCTGTACACCCGGCGTCCGGATGTGATCGGCTTTGTGAACGGGCTTCCGTTGATTCTGATTGAGCTGAAAAAGCCGGGGGTGAATCTGCGGGAAGCTTTCGACAAAAATCTGGCAGACTACAAAGAAACCATTCCCCAGCTTTTTCACTTCAATGGCTTTCAGGTCATCTCAAATGGCGTGCAGAGCAAAATAGGCAGCGTTTCTGCTCCCTGGGAGCACTTCACGGACTGGAAAAAAGTCGGATCGGAGCGGGAAGAGCCGGACATCTCATTGAACACGCTGCTGCGCGGAATCTGCGAAAAGAATCGGTTGCTGGATGTCTTGGAGAACTTCACCCGCTTTTCGGAGAGCAAGGGTGCGGTCAACAAGCTGGTGGCCCGGAACCATCAGTATTTGGGTGTCAATCAGGCGGTGGCGGCCCTCCAGTCAGCGGAAAATGGACGCGTGGGGGTCTTTTGGCATACCCAGGGTTCAGGCAAGAGCTACTCCATGGTGTTTTTTGCGGAGAAGGTTTTCCGCAAGCTGCCGGGAAACTGGACCTTTGTGGTCATCACCGACCGACAGGAACTCGACACCCAGATTTACCGCACCTTCTCCACCTGCGGGGCCGCGACGGAAGGGCATTGTCAAGCCTCTTGCTCGACGCATCTGCGCAAGCTGCTGAGCGAGGATCATCGGTATGTCTTCACCCTGATTCACAAGTTCCGCACCGAACCGGGCACCTCCCATCCGGTGTTGTCGGAGCGCGACGATATCATTGTATTGACCGACGAATCCCATCGCAGTCAGTACGATACACTGGCGATGAACATGCGGACGGCCTTGCCGAATGCGAAGTTTGTGGCGTTTACCGGGACTCCGCTGATTGCCGGGGAGGAGCGTACACGGGAGGTGTTCGGCGACTACGTGAGCATCTACGATTTCCGTCAGAGTGTGGAGGATGGCGCGACCGTGCCGCTGTTCTATGAAAACCGCACCCCGGAACTGAACATTACAAACCCGGACCTGAACGAAGAGATCTATCAGGTCATAGAGGAGGCGGGGCTGGATGCGGATCAGGAGGAAAAGTTGCAGAAGGTGCTGGGCAAACGGTATCATTTGATCACCCGGGACGACCGGCTGGATGCGGTGGCCAAGGATATTGTACAGCATTACCTGAACCGGGGATATCAGGGCAAAGCGATGGTGGTATTGATCGACAAGCTGACGACGCTCAAGATGTACGGGAAGGTACAGGAAGAGTGGGAGCGGGAAAAACAACGCACCCTGGAGGCACTGGACAGGACCGGTCAGAATCAGACCCTGCGCCTGGAGCTGCAGGCGCGACTGGCGAATTTGCAGGAAACGGAAATGGCGGTGGTGGTGTCGCAGGGGCAGAATGAAATTTCCGCGATGGCCGCGCATGGCATCGATATTCGCCCGCACCGTGAACGGATGGTGAGGGAGGATCTGGAGACGAAGTTCAAAGATCCCGCAGATCCCTTCCGACTGGTGTTTGTGTGTGCGATGTGGCTGACGGGATTCGACGCGCCCAACTGTTCGACGATCTACCTGGATAAGCCGATGCGGGGACATACCCTGATGCAGACGATTGCCCGTGCCAATCGGGTCTTCGGAGAGAAGGTGAACGGTCTGATTGTGGATTATGCGAACGTGTTTGCCGAACTGGAGAAGGCCTTGGCAATCTACAGCGGGGGGCAGGGTGACGGCGGAGAACCTCCGGTAAAAGATAAGTCTGAGCTGATCAAAGCCCTCCGGGCGGCCTTGGAGGAGGTCACAGAATTCTGTCGGAAACAGAATGTGGATGTGGAGGCCGTTCTGCGCAGTCCCGCCGATTTGTTTATCGCGGCGGTCGAACGCTTGGTGAAAACCGACCCGGTGAAAGATGAGTTCCTGGCGCACAACCGGGATGTGCAGCGTCTGTATAAGGCAGTGATGCCCGACCCGGTGATTCCCGAGCTTGCGCCCGTGGCCCAGGTGATCGACCAACTGGCAAAAGCAATACGCGCCCAGGATGATCCCGTGGATATTTCAGCTGTGCTTGGCGAGATCAGTAAGACGCTGGACGGCTCCATCGTGGCGGAACCCTCTGTGAAACCCGGGGAGGCCGTAAAGGTCGTGGATTTGAGTCAGGTGGATTTCGAAGCGCTGGAGAAGAAGTTCGGCAATTCCAAAACGAAAAATCTGGAGGCCCGCAAACTCAGAGCGTTGATTGCGCGGAAACTGGACAATCTGATTCGACTGAACCCTTCGCGGGTGGACTATCTGGACCGCTTCCGCAAAATGATCGAGGAATACAACAAAGGCGCGATCAGTATTGAGAAGCTCTTTGAACAATTGATGGAGATCTCCAAAGATCTGAATGAGGAAGAGCAGCGTCACGTCCGGGAACAACTGAGTGAAGAGGAGTTGGCTGTCTTTGATCTGTTGACCCGCCCCGGACCCGATCTCACCGAAGAGGAGATCTCCACGGTGAAAACGATATGTCATGATCTCCTGGCCAAACTCAAAACCGAACGACTGGTTCTGGCCTGGCGGGAGCGTAGGACCACCCGGGCCGCGGTCCGGATCGAGATCGAAAAAATGCTGGATGCCGGATTGCCTGAAAAATTCACCACCGATCTTTTTGAAAAAAAATGCGGCGTCCTTTTTCAGCACATTCTGGAGAAATATCCTGATCAGGGGCAGAGTGTGTATGCGGAGGCGGGGTAAAGCTTGAATAATGAGATCCCCAAGGATGGACATATTTCGTGGAAAAAATAGTTATCGCAACATTCCGGCCTGTCCGTTCATTTTAATATCGCACGGGATAACGGTTTTCGTGGAGGAAGGGGTGACGGGCGAGGCCCTTTTTTCTTGCATTCTGGTAATGAAATAAATTCATCATGAATACATGAGGATGTTTAGTGTAGCCTCCATGGGAGGCCTCTTATGAGTGAACCGGAGCCGTTGTTACCGCAGCGGGGGAATTACAAGGTGCTCCGGTCGTTTCAGAAGGCGGAGGTGGTGTACGACGTGACCTTTCGGTTTTGCCATCGGTTTCTGGAGCGGGGGCTACATTTTCAGCAATTATCTCACGGATTCAGGTTGAGTCAGCGCCCCGGCGGGATTAGGAGACAGAAATTATGTTTACAGGTATCATACAGAAAACGGGAACGGTGACGGAGCTTCTTGACCGCGAGGGAGGGAAGCGTCTGTGGCTGCGGATTGCGCCCTGGGAACGGCCCTTCGATGACGGGGAGAGCATCGCCGTGAATGGCGTGTGTCTGACGTTGGCGGGGAGACGGGAAGGCGAAGCGGGCTTTGATGTGCTGGAGGAAACGCTGCGGAAAACGAATTTGGGACAGCTCCGGTCCGGATCAAAGGTGAATCTGGAGCGGGCGCTGCGGTACGGGGATGCGCTGGGGGGACATCTGGTGTCGGGTCATGTGGACGCCTGCGGGAAGGTGCGCTCGGTGACCGCGGCGGGGCCGGACCGCCGAATGGAAATCTTGCTCCCGGAATCGTTGCGGGCACTGGTGGTGCCTCAGGGATCTATCGCCTGCGACGGAATCAGTCTCACGGTGGCCGAACTTTTTGAGGATGCGTTCGCGGTGCATGTGATCCCCACCACACTGTCGGAAACAAATTGGAGCGACCTCACACCCGGGGACGCGGTGAATCTGGAGGCGGACATGGTGTGCAAAATCGTGCGCCGCGAGGCGGAGCGGGGGCGGCTGGCCGGAAACTGGAACTGGGAGATGTTTCAAAACGAGGCCGGAAACCAGGCATGAAAATCGCCCTGGACGCCCGCTGGATTTTTCCCGAAACCTCCGGTATCGGGCAGCACACCAAGTTGTTGATTCGGCAGTTGAGCGAAATTCACACCACGCATTTTTTTATCCTTTTGTTTGATGATGAGGAGCGTGCGCAACGTATAAAAGAGGAATTAAACTGTCAGTGGAAACACGCGGTGTTGCCCTATGGACTGTTCAGCATGCACAATCAGTTCAAGCTGGCGGGCTGGTTGAAACACCGGGAGGTGGATGTCTATCATTCCACCAACTATATGATGCCGCTGTGGCGGTTTCCACGGCATCGCGCGGGGGCGGTGAAGGCGGTGATCACCATTCACGATCTGATTCCCATGGTTTATCGGGATCACGCGCCCAAATCACGCAAGAGTCAACTGTATCCGGTGTACGCGTGGCTGATGCGGCAGGTGGCCGCCCGCGCGGACCGAATCCTCACCGTGAGCGAATCCTCCGCCCGGGATGTGCGGAGCTTGTTAAAGTTGTCTGACTCCGGAAAAAAGAAGCTGCGCGTGGTGTACAACGGATTGGATCCGGTGTTTCACGAGCCTCACGACGTTCCCCGGCACGATCCGCCCGAAATTTTGTACGTGGGTCGGCTGGATCCCTATAAAAACGTGCCGCAACTGGTCAGCGCCTTTTCGGAATCCATACGCGATCTGCCTTCGGGAACCCGTTTGCGCATTATCGGACCGCCGGATGAGCGCTATCCGGAAGCGATGGCTCTGGCGCGTCAACTGGATTTATTTCCCCGGATGGACTGGGAGGGGCATGTGGATTTTGAAACCCTGGTGGACGCTTATCGCAGGGCCTCTGTGGTGGTGCTGCCTTCCGAATATGAAGGATTCGGATTGCCGGTGGCGGAGGCGATGGCGTGTGGAACTCCGGTCATTTGCAGCGATGCGAGTTCCCTGCCGGAGGTGGGCGGCGATGCGGCGAGGTATGTGCCTCCCGGTGACCTGTTTGCGCTCGTTGACGCGCTCAGGGAGGTTCTGAATGATAAAACGCTGCGGGACCGCATGATTCAAAAAGGACGGGCGCAGGCCGTACGGTTTCAGGGCCGGACCATGGCGGAGGAAACCCTGAAAGTCTACGAGGATGTGATATCCGGGAATAATGTTACGGAATCCGGTTGAAGAATCGGGGGAGTATCTCATAGTCAATTCATGCATTCCACACAAACGATAGCTCCGGTCCTTTATGAAACCCACATGCACACGGTCCTGTGCAAACACGCGGAGGGGCATCTGGACGCCTACGCGGCCGAGGCGAAAGCGAAGGGGTTGAAAGGGATCATTGTTACCGATCACTGCCCGCTGCCGGACGGGATGTCTTCCCCGGTCCGGATGTCTCCGGGGCAATGGGCGGAGTACGTGGAGATGGTGGAACTGTGCCGGGAAAAATGGAAAGGGGAGTTGGATGTGCGTTTGGGGTTGGAGAGCGATTACCTGCCCGGTTTGGAAGGCTATTTGGAACAACTGCACGGTCTGAATCACCTGAATTATGTGCTGGGTTCCATTCATCCGCAGATTCATGAATACAAAGAGATGTATTTCCGCGGGGACTGGCCCGCATATCAACGCCAATATTTTCTAAGTCTGGTGGACGCAGCACAAACAGGTCTGTTTGATTCACTCTCCCATCCGGATCTGGTCAAGAATTACGGCACTGAGGAATGGGATCTGGAGGGTCTGCTGGAACATATCCGCCACTGTTTGGACGCGATCGCCGTCACCGGTATCGCCATGGAACTGAACACGTCGGGACTGAACAAAACGCTCCCTGAAATGAATCCGTCTCTGACTCTGCTCACGGAAATGAGGGCACGGGACATTCCGGTGGTGGTGGGGGCGGATGCCCACTGTCCGGAACGGGTGGCCGCGGATTTTCCGCAGGCGTTGGATCTGCTGGAGCAGGCGGGGTACACCCACAGCCGGATCTTTCTGGATCGAAAGCCGCAGGATATTCCGATTTCGGATTCACGGGAAAGCCTTCGGCTCGGAGATTGAGGTTCGGAGATGGGAGATTGGAGATGGGAGATTGGAGTTCTGAGATTGGTCTGACCATCCGGAAATCCAGCAAACTTTGCTGTCTTCTGAAGGGCAACTCTGTAAAGGCTCTGCATTCTTTCCGGGGAAAGTATAAGAAAGATTCGTTTTATTATATCTTTAGGTTTTAAACTATAATATACTCCGTTCTTATTATAGGTACAAAACGATGAAACGAGATTCACCAGGGCACTACGAAACCTCGACCACCTTAGGCGAAGCCGTGCGGGCCTACGTCCCGGCGCCTTTGCCTCCCGCGCCTCCCATTGACTGGCAACAGGGTCTGCGGGGCCGCTTCGACGAAGCCTTGCTGGCCCTGGGCCGTCTGGATAGTGTCAACACCCTCCTGCCGGACGTTTCACTCTTTCTCTACACCTATGTGCGCAAGGAGGCTGTCCTCTCCTCCATGATCGAGGGCACCCAGTCCTCCCTGTCCGACC
>JBBDRC010000247.1:0-19431 GCA_040905625.1 Kiritimatiellia bacterium | reverse complement strand
TCCGCACGATCTTCTCCACACCCTCCGCGAAAAAGTGCAGGAGGCCGGACAGGATCTGTTCCCGGTGGTGGATGATGACGACAAACTGTATGGCGTGTTCGCGAAATCCGATATGATCAATCCCCAGCCCGCCCGGTTGATCCTGGTCGATCACAACGAATACAGCCAGGCGGTGCAGGGCAGCTCGGAAGCCAATATCCTGGAAGTGATCGATCACCACCGCATCGGCGGCGGCCTGGTGTCCCGGGAGCCCATTCGCTTTCACAACGACACCGTGGGCTCCACCTGCACCATGATCGCGCGCATGTTCCGTCAACAGGCCATCATGCCCGAACCCGGCATCGCCCTCTGCATGGCCTCGGGCATCATTTCGGACACCCTGTTCCTCAAATCCCCCACCACCACCGATGTGGACCGCGACCTGTTGGCCTGGCTGCGGCATTACCTGACCGTGGACCTGGAGGAGTACGCCCGCGAATTCTTCGCCGAAGGCTCCACCCTCACCATCAGTTCCACCGAGGACATCCTGGCCAGCGACCGGAAATCCTACCGGGAGAACGACTGGAACATCTCCATTTCCCAGGCCGAGGAACTTGGCATGGAACGCTTCTGGGAACGCAAAGAGGATCTGCTCAAGGCCCTGGCCGATTATGTCAAAACCAGTCAGGACGATTTTGCCTGCCTGATGATCACCGACATCACCACCCAGTCCAGTTTTCTGCTGACCGCAGGGAATCCCGCCATCATTTCCGCCATTGATTATCCAAACCTCGAACGCAACCTGTTTGATCTCCCGGGTGTGGTCAGCCGCAAAAAACAACTGCTGCCCCAACTCATTTACATTTTGAACCGGGTGCATCACTGATCTGCGGATATGTCTGAAAAACTCAGTCTAGAAGAAATCGAGGCGAGGGAACAGGGCCCGCGACACCTGCAAGGGTACGCGGGATGGGGGATCACCGCGTTGGCTGCGACCTGGTCCGTGTTCCAACTGCTCATCGCGGGAGTCTGGACCTTGAATGAAGAGGTGGTGCGCTCCATCCATCTCGCCTTCGCCATCAGCCTGGTTTTTCTCAGCTACCCCGTCTTCCGCAAAGGAAAAATGGGCCCCCTGGGCGACAAAACCCGTCTTCCCTGGTGGGACATCGCCTCCGCCCTGCTCGCTTCCGTCTCCGCTGTTTATCTGGTACTGGACCGGGACGGCCTGATCCAGCGCATCGGCAATCCCCTGCCCCGCGACATCCTGATGGGCAGCCTGCTGCTGATTTTTCTTCTCGACGCCGCCCGCCGCGCGGTCGGCCCCGCCCTGCCCTGCGTGGCCGGTTTTTTTGTTTTTTACAGCCTGTTCAGCGAATCCTTTCCGGGAGTTATCGCCACTGCGGGCACGCTCCTTTACCGCATCATCGAAACCCTCTCCCTCAGCACCCAGGGAATCTTCGGCGTACCCCTCAAAGTCTCCGCCGATACCGTTTTTCTGTTCGTGCTGTTCGGCGCCCTGTTGGAAAAGGCGGGAGGCGGAAAGTATTTCATTGATCTCGCCTACAGCCTGCTCGGCGGATTCCGCGGCGGCCCCGCCAAGGCCTCGGTTCTGGCCAGCGGACTCACCGGCATGATCAACGGCAGCAGTATCGCCAACACCGTCACCACCGGCACCTTCACCATTCCGCTGATGAAACGGGCGGGTTATCCCGCCGTAAAGGCCGGAGCCATCGAAGTGGCCGCCAGCACCAACGGACAGCTCATGCCCCCCATCATGGGCGCCGCCGCCTTCATCATTGCTGAAACCTGCAATCTCCCCTACTCCGAGGTGGTCCGGGCCGCCTTTCTTCCCGCGACCATCTCCTACATCGCCCTCATCTACATCACCCACCTCGAAGCCCTCAAACTCAACCTCCAACCTGTTCCCCGCAACGAGCTTCCCCCCTTCCGCACCACCCTGCTCAGCGGAATTCATTATCTGATCCCCCTGGGAATTCTGCTTCACCAACTTATCATCGTGCGGCGCAGCGCCCGCTACGCCGCGCTTGCCGGAATTCTGACCCTGATGGCGGTGATTGTGTTGCAGCACCTGTTTTCCGACCGTCGGAAAGGCATCCGCACCGCGCTTCCGATCATCGGAAACGGTCTGGTGAGCGGAGCCAAAAACATGATGACCATCGGAGTGGCGGTAGCGGCAGCCGGCATTATCGTGGGGGTTCTCAGTCTGGGTCTCAGCAGCCAGGTGACCGAAGTGATCCGCATCCTGTCAGGCGGTACTCTATTCGGGATGCTGCTGGTCACTGCGGTGGTCAGTCTGATCCTGGGCATGGGGCTGCCCACCACCGCCAACTACATCGTGATGGCCAGCCTCACCGCCAAAGCCATCGAAACTCTTGCCGGAGGATTCGGACTGGAACTGCCGCTGATCGCCATCCACCTCTTTGTGTTTTACTTCGGTATTCTCTCCGACGACACCCCGCCGGTCGGACTCTCCGCCTACGCCGCCGCCGCTATATCCAAAGCCGACCCTATTCAGACCGGCATTCAGGGATTCATGTACGACATCCGCACGGCAATTCTGCCCTTCATGTTTCTCTTCAACCACCGCCTGCTGCTGATGGGGATTTCAGGTCCGCTCGAATTAATCTGGGTGGTGGTCACCGCCCTCGCAGGCATGTTCGCCTTCGCCGCCGCCACCCAGGGCTTTCTGCGCCGACCCAACCGCAGATGGGAAACCCTGCTGCTGCTCGGCATCACCTGGATTCTCTTCCGCCCCGGCTCCCTCTCCGTCCTCTATCCCCTGGGCGATGTCCCCTGGTCCCTCCTCGGCCTCGCCCTATACGCGGGCGTGTTTTGGTGGCAGGGAAGATCGGGTTTAAAAAATTTCAGGAGAGTCAGCAGTTAAATATATATCAATATTATAATATGAAATCTATTATCTGAAGATACAATCCCTATCAGTCCCACCCCTTCTCTTAATCAGCTCTATCCTATCCCTCCCCAAACGCCACCACATCCCGGATATCCGCGGTTCCGAGGAGGCGCATCAGCAGGCGGTCCATGCCCAGGGCGATCCCGGCGCAGGCGGGCATGCCGCTTTGAATAGCGCTCAAAAAGGCCTCGTCCAGGGGATAGATGTCCTGTCCCCGTGCTTTCCGCCCTTCAGCGCAGCGATGAAAGCGTTCCCGCTGCTCCACCGCGTCGGTGAGTTCAGTGTAGGCGTTGGCCAGTTCCACTCCGCCCAGATACAGTTCCCATCGATCCGCCACTCGGGGATCCTCCGGTCGCAGCCGGGCCAGCGCGGCCCGGGCCACCGGGAAATCCATCAAAATCACGGGCCCGGTTTCCCGGGCAATCATGGACTCCACTTTCTCCACCAAATCCACATCAAAGCGGTCCTCATCAAACACCGCCACCGGATCCCAGCCCGCCCATTCTCGAAAAGCCTCTCTTACCGTGAGTACCCGGGGGGAAGCCGTGACATCCACTCCGTCGAAAACGGTTTTCCCGGTTGCGGTCGCGACAGCCGTCAACAATTCCAGGGTCTCGGGTATCAAATCCGCACTTTCCGCTCCTGTCCGATACCATTCCAGCATAGTGTATTCCGGCAGATGACGTTCACCGCGCTCGCCTCGACGAAAACAGGCCCCGATCTGGAAAATCCGTCCGTATCCCGCGCAGAGCATCCGCTTCATGTGCAGTTCCGGGGAGGTGCGCAGCCAATGATCCCCGGACGGCTCCGCGTCGATATGATCCTCCAGCGCCGGCACCCGCACCCGCAGCGGAGTCTCGACCTCCAGATATCCCCGCGACACAAAAAAATCCCGGGTGATCCTCATCACCCGGGCGCGCAATTCCAACGCCATTTTTTTTTGTGGTAACACAGAAAGCTCTCTGTTTCAGTAAAAAAGAATTCGTGTTGATTCGTGTTCAGTCGTGGTTCGAAACAGCCACAGCCGCCGTATTACCGCTTATTGACCCGGTCCGCATATTGTCCCGTGCGGGTGTCGATCCGCACCAAATCACCCTCGTTAATGAACAGCGGAACCTGAATTTCATAGCCGTTATCGATTTTGGCCGGTTTATTGACGTTGGTGGCGGTGTCGCCGCGGGCCCCCGGCTCGGTTTCCACAATCACCTTTTCCACAAACACCGGCAATTCGATATCGATCGGAATATCGTTGAAGAACAGCACCTTGCAGGGCATCTCCTCCATCAGAAAATACTTGAAGTCCCCGACAACATCCACGTCCACGGTGACCTGCTCAAAGGTGGAATCATCCATGAACACAAAATGCTCGCCGTCCGGATACGAATAGGTCATGTCCTTCTGCATCAGATCCGGCTTGCCGATTTTTTCCGTGGAGCGGTAGGTGCGGTCCAGAGTGCTGCCGGTCATGATGTTTTTCAATTTGCAGCGGTAAAGTGCCTGACCCTTCCCGGGTTTCACAAATTGAAATTCGGTAATCACGTAGGGTTGCCCCTCGATTTCGATTTTAAGACCTTTACGTAGATCGCTGGTGGTATACATAGTTGAGTTCCTTCGAGTGGAAAATTGTAAAAATAGAAGCCCTCTTCTATCCATCGTGAACCAATTGTCAAAAAAACAACATCATCATCTCATTTATTTCCTCAGTCTGACGGTTGCGGGCGGGCTGCTGTGTTTTCCGCAGGGGATCGACCCGTTTACCCTGGACACTGACACGATCCTACCCGCCCTCGCCTGTGGTGCTCTCGCGCTCAGTCTGGCCCGTCTCCTGCTCAAACTGGGTCCCCTGCCCGCCCCGCTCCGCGGGGTTCTTCTGCTCCCCCTCGCCTGCACCCCTTTCGTTCCCCTGCTGTTGGCGCCCGGCCCGCTGACCGTACTCTTCCTGTTGCTTCCCTTTGCTCTGCTTTTTCTCCACAACGGCCCCCGACTGCACCCTCTCCCGAAAACCGCCCAATTCGCCGCATTTTTTGTCATTCTCAGTCTCGGAGCCCTCACCCTGTTTCAACGGGCGGTGGAGATTCCCTCCCGGACTCCGCCCCGACTCCCCACCCACAGCCTGCTGTGGCTCTCCATCCTGGTGGTGATCCCCCTCGGCCTCGCCTCCCGCGGCATTCTGCGGCCTCTGGCCAAAGCCCTCTTCCGCTATCAGGTACTGACCTTCCTCAGTCTGTTGGCGCTCTATCCGCTGGTCTGGACCGCCGCCACCAGCTTCAAAGTACCGGGTGAACCCGCAATCCGTTTTCACGACCTCCGCCCCCAACCCCGCTTTTTCCGGCTTCCGTCCGTCGGAAGCGACGATTTGCTCTCTTCCGAGCTTCGGAACCACCCCAAAGGCCTGCTGATTCTGCGTACGCTGGATGAAATGATCTGGCGGCTCAGTGATGTCGCCATGCGACAGGCGGTTCCCGCCGATGCCCCCCTTCCCCCGGCGGACATGATCCGGGCCATGAAACTGTACGGATTTCTGTTGGAGGACCGCCACGGTTCCTTTGTGCCCGGCGAATCGTTCACCCGTCCCGCACCCCCGCAAATGAAAGAGGGGATCCTGCCCTGGTTCCGGAAAAGTCTCGACCGGGTGGTGATCAGCCCCCCGGATCTCACGGAGGTCCTTTCCATTTCCCCGGAAGAATCCCGTGCTCTGCTCCGGGATATGCGCAGGATGAATCTGGTGGCGCCGGTTCCCGGCCCCGACGAACGGTTTCGGCTCACACCCCAGGCCCGCCACCCGCTCGAAAACGATCTCACTCCCCGCCGGATTTTGCTCTTCAGCGAGCCTGTCCCCGCCGGGGACCCGGTGGAAATCGAGACCTGGACCTACGCCCGCAGGTGGGAACTGTCCTATGCGGAGGTTCGCGAAGAACTCGGGGATCTGGTTGAACTGGAGGCGGCCACCACTAAAACGGTGTGGCGGTGGAATCAGCATCGGACCCCGCTCCTCGATGCGGGCCTCCGGCAACACACCGCCATCTGGATCCTCGGTTTTGTGCTCGCGTTGTTGGCCGGAACCCGCCTGCCCCTTCTCACCGCTTCGCGCAACCTTCTGCTCCCGACCCTGCCGGGCCTTCTGCTGATCGTCCAGTTCCCTTTGCCCCCGCCGCTGATATGGAATCTGCGCATTGCGCTGGGCCTCTGGTTACTGCGTCACCTCATTCCCGACCGCCCGGAATTACAAACCCGACTCTGTTTCTTCGCCGCCACCCTCTTCCTTTCGTCCCTCCCGATGCACACCCTTCCCGCGGACACCCCGCTCGTCCACCACACCGCCTGGATTCTCCTCTATACCCCTGCCGCGATTCTCACTCTCTTCCTCGCGGTCCGTCCTTTTTCCAAACTGCGGACCCCTTCCCCGAAAACCGGGATACCGGATTCAGGCAGGAACGACTGATCGAAGGCGCGCGACAGGCACTGCTTCCTGAAGGGTCCACGGTTCCCGATCAAAAAAACAAACCCTCTTATCCATTCCGCACGGCCCGGGCGTCCATCCAGGATTGCAGGATGAGTTGGGCGGCGAGTTGATCCCGCATTTGCTTGCGGCGGCCGGCTTTGGCTTCGCCAAGGCGCAGGATTCGCTCGGCTTCGGCGGAACTCATCCGTTCATCCTGAAAGTGCACCGCCAGTCCGGGAACCTGGGCCTTCAGTTTGTTTCCGAAGGCGGTGGCCGCTTCGGCCAAGACACCGAAATCGCCGTTCATGTGCAAAGGCAATCCCACCACCACTTCGTTGACTTCGTACTCCTCCATCAGTTCCCGGATACGGCGGGTGGCGAGTTTCTGACTTTTCCCGTCCACGGTTTCCAGCGGAGTCGCGACCATGCGCATCTTATCCGACAGGGCCAGCCCGATTCGGGCCTCTCCGTAGTCCACTCCCAGTACCCGTCCGGGGTTACTCATAAGAATTCCTGACAATCCCCGCGTTCGTGCATGCCTTTCACCAGCAATTTAATGTCCTGGGCACGGTCTTTGGCGCACACCAGGGTAACCCCCTCCGCCTGCACCACAATCAAATCCGACACCCCCACACAGGCGGTGAGGCGGTTGCGGGAGTACACGATGTTCCGGTCCGCATCCAGCATTTCCGCGTTGCCGATCAGGGTGTTCCCCGACTCGTCCGGGGTGAAATGATGTTCCAGGGCGGGCCAGGAGCCCACATCGTCCCATTTGAATTTTCCTTCCGCCATCAGGATATTGTCCGCTTTTTCCATCAACGCGTAATCGATACTGATCTTGGAGAGATGTTCGTATTCCGCCCGCAATTTGCACTCGAACGTCTCCTTGCCGATATGCGGAAGCATCAGATCCATCAACCGGGTCAGGGGCGGACAGTGTCGCAGCATGGCTTTGCGCAGGGAGCGGACAGACCAGATGAACATGCCGGAATTCCAGAAACACTCCCCGGACTCCACAAATTCCTTCGCCCGTTTCAGGGTGGGTTTCTCCTCGAATTTCCTGACCGCGAAAAAGGAGGTGTCCCCTCCCCCGTCCAACGGCCCGGACACCCGGATGTAGCCGAATCCGGTGTCGGGATGGGTGGGACGAATGCCCATGGTGATCAGCACATCCTCCTCCCGCGCCTTGTTGAGTGCGTCGGACATGGTTTGATGAAAAACAGGCAGATCCCCCATCACATGATCCGCGGTGAGAATCGCGAAGGCGGCGGAGGGATCCTGCGCCTCCACCAGTGCGCAGCCCAGTGCCACCGCGGCGGCAGTATCCCTCCCCATGGGTTCTCCGAGGATGTTGTTCGGGTTCAATTCCGGCAACGCTGCGCAGGTGGCCTCCACCAGATCCGCATTGGTGATGACAAACACCCGTTCGGGCGGAATAAAAGACGCCACCCGTTCCACCGCCTGCGCGATCAGGGGGCGGTCACCAACCAGATCCAACAGTTGCTTGGGGCGTTGCGAGGTGCTGAGGGGCCAGAATCGTTCCCCTTTACCTCCGGCCATGATGACCGCATAATGGTTGTGCTCGTTCATTTATGACTCCTTGTCTTTTGAAACCCGTTTGACCGCGTCCACCAGGGTTGAAATTTTCTTCGCCGCCTGTTGACGGCCCTCCGGGGTGTTGCCCGCCCGGTGGAAAGTGGTGACGATGCTGCTTCCCACCACCACCGCGTCGCTCATTCCCGCGTAGGCCTCCGCCTGTTCGGGGGTGGAGACCCCGAATCCGAGGGCCACGGGCAAACCGCTGTAACGGCGGGCGCGGTCCAGCACGCTTTTCGCCTCTTTCTGCAATTCGGTCTGTTCGCCGGTCACCCCGGCGTGGCTTACGCAATACACGAATCCCGAGGCTTCCTTCAGCAGTCCCTCCATGCGGGAATCCGGCGTGGTGGGGGTCACCAGCACCACATGATTCAGTCCCGCTGCGGCGAGGCTGCGGGTGAACGGCTCCGATTCCTCCAGCGACATGTCGACCAACAGCATCCCGTCCACCCCGGCCTCTGCCGCCATCGCAACCGATTTGTCAAAACCCCGGACGAATAACGGATTCAGGTAACTGAAAAACACCAACGGAATGTCACTGGTCTCCCGAATGGTGCGCACCGCCTTGAGAATGCCCTCGTAGGTGGTGCCCGCAGACAGAGCCCGTTCGGCCGCTCGCTGGTTGGCTTCCCCGTCCGCCAGGGGTTCCGAAAACGGAATTCCAAGTTCCACCAGATCCACGCCCATCGCCTCCAACAGGCGGACCCGCTCCACGGTGGCGTTCAGATCGGGGTCTCCCGCCGTGATATAGGCGATAAAGCCGGTTTTGCCGCGGGCGCGCAGATTTTCAAAACATCGGTCAATTCGGGTCGGTTTCATAGAGGTCGGTTGAAGAGGATATAGAAAACTGCCAGGCGAAGGCCAGGCCGCGCAAGGTCAGGTGAGGGAGTATCCTTACGGATTCATCGAAGCCACGCAAGACTTGAGAGGCAAAACCTCCGGTGGCCACCAGGGAAATGTCCGGGAGATTCAGGTTTTTACGAATTTCATGAAAAATTTCCCGAACCATGCCGCGGTATCCGTAGTAGGCCCCGGCATGCATGGCCTCCTCGGTGGAGGTGCCCACCACTTTCGCGCAGGGATTGGGGGTCAGCTTGGGCAGCAAGGCGGTTTTTTCGCCGAAGTAACTGTACATCATATCGATTCCCGGGGCAATCACCCCGCCGATATAGCCCTGGTCGCGGGTGACGATATCGAAGGTGAGCGCGGTGCCGAAGTCGGCGACCACCACCGGGGCTCCCACCAGTTTCACCGCCGCAACCGCGTTGGCCAGCCGGTCCGCGCCGATGCTGGCGGGATTCGGATAACTCACCGGAATCTCCAGCGGGGCACCGGGCACCAGTTCCCATGATCCGCACCCCAGCCGATCCGCGAGTTCATCCCGCCACTTCGGAGTCAAATCCGGCACCACCGATCCCACAATCACTCTGGAGGGGGCGAAAGGCCGATACTGTTCCACCGCCCGGCCAAGGTTATTGTCCACCCCGTCCTTCCGCAAAAAACGGTTCAGTTCGATAATCTCCTCTCCCCGCATCACAGCGGTGGTGGTGCTGGTATTCCCGATATCGACTAAGAGCAACGGCCCCTTCATGAGGCGGCATCCAGGGCAATGTCCACGGAACGCACCGAATGGGTCAGCGCTCCCACCGAAATCGCATCGACTCCGGTTTCCGCCACCCCGCGCAGGGTGTCCAGGGTAATACCGCCGGAGGCCTCGGTTTTGCAGATGCCCCTGCACATCTCCACACAGGCCTCCATTTCCATGCAGGTCATGTTGTCCAACAGAATCCAATCGGGTTTGGCCTCTAACAATTTTTCCACCTGCGGCACCGTGTCCGCCTCCACCTCCACCAGCAACCCGGGGGCGTGACGACGGGCCGCCTCCACCGCCTCCGCGATGGATTTTCCGGTGCTGCGCCGCCAGTGGGCGAGATGATTGTCTTTGATCAAAATCTGATCGTACAAGCCGGCCCGATGATTGACCCCTCCCCCGCAGTGGACCGCGTATTTTTCCAGCAGACGCCAGCCGGGTGTGGTCTTGCGGGTGTCCAGAATCTGCGTGCCCAAATCGGATACCCGGTCCACATATGTTCGGGTCAGGGTGGCGATTCCGGTCAGCCGCTGCACAAAATTCAGGGCCGTGCGCTCCGCACTCAAAATCCCCATGGCCGGACCCGAAATCCACAGCAAATCCTCTCCCGCCTCCACCACCTGACCCTCCTGCGCCAGCGCGAGCACCTCCAGCTCCGGATCCACCGACCGAAACACCCGCGCCGCCAGGGTCAGTCCAGCAGGTACACACGCTTCCCTCGCCACCATGTGCACCGCCATCTTCGCATCCGGCATCAGCGCCGCGCTGGTGACATCCCCGGCATCCCCCAGATCCTCGGATAAGGCCAGGCGGATCAAATCCCGGACGAACTCTTCGTTTTCAAGATCAAAAAGGATGCGGGTTCGCTGACGTTCATTCATACAAAACCCTTTCACAGAAATCAGGACGCTTTTCCAGAAATTTCATACAAATCCGCCAACTATTTGAAAATAGAAGGGTCCGCCTCGGATTTCATCCTTCACAGAAGAGGTTCGTGAACGATACCCATAAAGGTTTGGACCACGGATAGCCTTGCCGGACCACGGATGAAGAATATATAAGAAAAAATTATCACGGGAAAAAGAATAGAATGTAGTCGGTGAGTCATCGCTTTTTCACATCAGTGGTCCGGCAAGGCTATCCGCGGGACATTATCGCATTCACTTCCATCCGTTGTCCGACAAGGCTATCCGCGGGACATTATCGCATTCACTTCCATCCGTTGTCCGGCAAGGCTATCCGCGGGACATTATCGCATTCACTTCCATCCGTTGTCCGGCGAAGCTATCCGTTGGAATTACTTTCTTTTCCAGATGCAATCCGCGTCTCAACTCCTCGCCGCTTCGATCCGCTGACGGAAGAAGGAGGCCAGCGTCAAATACAGCTTATCGCCGTCCACCTTGTCCTCGATACCCGCGTCGATGTTGGGATTGTCATTGACTTCGATCACCACCACCCGGTCGCCGATTTGCTTGAGATCCACGCCGTAGAGTCCGTCCCCCACCAGCTTGGCGGCCCGGAGTGCGGTCTGAATCACCAGCGGCGGAACCTGGTACAGGGGGACGGTTTCGGATTTACCGTATTTTCCCGCGTCTCCATCCGCGGCCCAGTTGTAAATCTGCCAGTGACCGTCGGCCATATAATATTTGCAGGCGAACAAAGGCTGATTCGCCAATATCCCGATCCGCCAGTCGTAATCGCTGGGAAGAAATTCCTGGGCCAGAATCAGATCGGATCCTTTGAGCAACTCCTTCAACTTTTCCAGGGTCTGCGCGGCCGAAGAGGATTTGTGCACCCCGATACTGAAGGAGCCGTCCGGCACTTTGAGCACGCAGGGATGGGTGACGTGGTCCACGCCGTGCTCCCGCAGATCTTTTTTGGTCAGCACCCAGGTGCCGGGAGCCGGAATCGAGGCCCGTTCCATGGATTCCGCCAGAAAAATCTTGTTCGCGCTTTTGAGGATGGACCATGGATCGTCCACCACAATCAACCCTTCCGCGTGGGCCATGCGGGAGAGGCGGTAAACAGGATGATTCACGGCGGTGGTCTGCCGAATAAACACCGCATCGAATTCGTTGATGCGTCCGATATCCCCGGTGCGGATGGTCTCCACCGAGAAGCGGCATTCCCGGGCCGCCTCCTCGAATTTGGCCAGGGCCTTGGGATCGGAGGGCGGGTTTGCCTCTTTTGGATCCACCACCACCGCCAAATCATAGAGATACCGTCGGCCGGGCTTGCCTTTACTGTCCCGCTTGCTCAGGACTTCACGAAGTGATTCCTCCAGCATCGTCTTTTCCTCAGAATGTAAATGGCTCATATTCAGGGGGCGGATCGCGGTCAATTGCCAGTTTTTTTTACGGCTGAACTGCACCTCCAGCATGGGCGATGGAAACAGACGGTATAGATCCCGGGCAAGTTTTTCCACTCCGGGAGTGGGGCTCCGCCCGCAGAAAAGTCGGAATTTGACTTCGTTCACTTCAATGGATTTCAGGCTGCTTTGAATGCGTTCATCAATTTCCTCGGCGAAGGACCGGGCCACCATCAACATGCGCACATCCCGAATGGTGGCCACGCCCGGACGGGGCACGTGCCCGCGCGCCTCCGCCAGCAGCGAGACGTAATACCCGAGGCTCTGATAGCGGTAACTGTTGCAAAGATTGAACACCCGTACCGAGCCTTTGGTTTCGGGGAAATCGGAACTCAAATAATCCCGGGCGGAAAACACCTCGGCATTCAGGCCGTCAAAATGCCAGGAACGGGGATTGTCGACGATTACTAAGTTTCGGGAAGGCATATGCGTTCAGGGGGTGGGGGGTGGAGAAAGGATCTGAATATACCGATAAGCGGCAAGCCCGGGACCATAATAGTCCGGAAGTGATTGATGGCAATGATAACCCAGTCGAAGATACAGCCCCTGCAGTCGTTCATCCCCGGCATCCACTTCCAGAGTCAACCGGGAGATGTGGAGGTCCCCCGCGCGTAAGGCCGCATGTCGGACCAGTTGTTCGCCCAGCCCCCGCCCCCTGAATTCAGCCGACACCGCAAGCGAATAGAGGCGCAGGGTCTTTCTGAAAATCCGCAGAGTCATGGCAGCGGTCAATCTGTCCCCGCGCCGCAACACCCACACTTCCTGACAAGGACTCAGCAGGCTTCGCCGGACGCTCCCCCGGCTTTCCCGGCGTTCGGGAGCGAAGCAGGATTCCTCCAACGCCATCAGCGCCTCAAGATCCTTGAGGCGTGCGGGTTCGGGACTTGTCTCGTTTACAGATAGGCTCATTCTGGTCGGGTGGACCGGACCATTTCATAAAAGTGGGTGTAAGACGTCTGCATGTAGGGAATGACCCACAACATACCTATTCCGAAAGTAAAGAAAACCGCCAACAACGTCCAGCCCAAAAGCCGGAAGCCCAGACAGAAAAATTGAAATTTGTATCCCCCCATCATTTCTTTGCTTTGCCGAACAGCCTCCAGTGGATCCAGATGCGGGTTGTCCGCCAGAATGTAATAGGCCATGGAATACGAAATGCCGGCAATGATACCCGGAATAATCAACAAAAGCGTCCACAACAGCGTAAACAGAGTGGTGAAAAACCAGACCCCCAGCGCCTTGCCGAAGCGGTTGAATCCGGAAAACATCTGCCCGACTTCAGGACCCCCTCCCCGCACCAGAGTGAGATAAACTATAGTGATTCCAAGATTCAGAGGACCTGTAATTATCAGCGAGACGAGCAAACCAATCGGCGGAATCACGGTCGACACCAATTGGGTGATCACAATATTCAGCAAAGTCACCCCGACACCCAACCCCCAATACCCCGAAAGAGAGGCCCTGGCCCGGCGGGTCAACTCCGCGTTTTCCACCCACCCACCGTCCGAAGGTTCCGTCTGCGGAGGCGGCTGAGCACCTTCCGGCGACCGGGCGATTGCGGGCACCTGTGTCATCGGCGGCGGAACTGCCGCCAGAGCCGAAGCGGGAGGCCCCTGCAAAACCAGTCCGGGCACGCTGCGCGCCTCCACCCACTGTTCCCCATATTCCGGATTCCACACCAGATCCGTTGGCAACAACCGGCCTTCTTTCACCAGACGAATCAGATCTTCAAAGGCGACCGGGCCAAACGGCTGTTGATTGACACCATAATACCAGTTCATGATCGCGGGTCCTCCAGAGGAAACGCGCCACTCCAGGTTTCGGATGGCTGTTTGGGATGGGTCAAGCAGATTTTCACGTGTTCAAACTGAAGATCTTTGAGGGTGAGGCGGATACAGGATTCCGCCAGCGCGGTTTGATTGCAGTCCTGACTCATATGCGCCAGGAATACCTGTTGTAATTCCGGACCCGCGATGTCCCGCAACAAATCCGCCGCCTCTTCATTGGACATGTGCCCCTGCCGACCGGAAATGCGCTGTTTGAGGGACCAGGGGCGATCCGATTCATCCAGCAGGATGCGGTCATGATTCGTTTCCAGCACCAGCACATGGCACCCTTTAAGTTCGTGTCGAATCAGCCGGGTGGCCAGTCCGATATCGGTGGCGAATCCAATGCGGTAGCCCTGAACGGTCACCACAAAACTCACCGGATCGTAGGCATCGTGGGGGATGCTGAAAGGCTGAAAATGCATGTCCCCTATCTCAAAGGGCTGACCGTTGCTGAAAATTTTCCAGTTCAGGGACTCGAATTTCGGTCTGTGAGACAAAGATTGCACCGTGCCCGCGTTGCCGTACAGGGGAACCCCGTGTTTCTGATTCAGAATCGGCAGAGCCTGAACATGGTCGCTGTGCTCGTGCGTGACACAAATGCCGTCCAACTGGTCCAACTCGACTCTTAATTCCTTCAGATGCAGTTTGATGCGGCGGGCACTGATCCCGGCATCAACCAGAATACGGGTGGAGTCCGTGGCCAGATAACTGCAGTTTCCAGAGCTGCCACTGGCCAGGTTGCATAGGGTGACACCAGACATGTCCGGGAATTCCCGGATCAATCCGCAACCGGGCTGTTCCGGTTGATGTAGACTTCCACCCGACGGTTCCGCTGCATGTTTTCCTCAGTGTCATTGGGCACCAGGGGACGATCAAATCCATATCCTTTCGCGGAGATGCGGGAGGCGTCGATTTTTGTGCTGTTGCTCAACAGGTATTGACGCACGGTGTTGGCCCGCCGCTCGGACAGCTTCAGGTTGTAGTCCCGTTTGGAGGTGGGGCGCTTGTCGGCATGTCCTTCCACCACCGCTGTGGAGGAGGGAACACTTTCGATCAATTTAATCACCGTCGCCAATTCATCATATTCGGCGGAGCGGATGGTGGCCTTGTCGGTATCGAATTCGATTTTGAGTTCGATGCGGATAAAATCGTCGGCGGGATCAAGCGGATCGGTGTTGTCGATCATCACTTCATGTCCGTCATCCACTCCGCCGTCATCGGTGTCCCGGTCCAGCGGATCGGTTTTGTATTTGTGGACTTCATCCCCGTCGGTGAGGCCGTCCCCGTCCGTATCCGGATTCAGGGGGTCGGTTTTGTAGGTATTCACTTCCTCCCCGTCTTTCAGCCCGTCGCCATCGGTGTCGGGATTCAAGGGGTCCGTTTTGTGTTTCAGAACCTCGGCACCGTCGGTGAGCCCGTCCCCGTCCGTATCCGGATTCAGGGGATCGGTGCCATACACCTTCACTTCATCGCCGTCGCTCAGGCCGTCACCGTCCGTGTCGGGATTGAGAGGGTCGGTTTTATATTTGAGAACTTCTTCCCCGTCAGTGAGGCCATCGCCGTCGGTATCGGGATTAAAGGGATCGGTGCCAATCTTACGCTCAAACGCGTCTTTCAGCCCGTCTCCGTCGGAATCCAGATTGCCGGCATCGCCCGATACCCGGAATTCATCCGGCAGGTCGGTGCCGGGACGGTAATTCACTCCGATACTGTACATGGCGTTGAATTCGCTGTTGCTGCCCGCGAGAATCACCTGCGCATCCGCCCGGAGAGCCCAGGCATCGTTGAAATGGTACATCATGCCCCCGCCACCGTAGATTTGTGCTCCGTCGGCACCATCCACTTCATCATCAAAAAAGAGGTAGCCCACACCCAGACTTAAATAGGGGTCCCAGCGAAGATTTTCGATGTTGCGCAAATGAAAATTCATATCCACGCCCAAACGCATGCCCCAGGTGTCCTCGATGGCCGGCTCCGTGCCGATATTTCCGCCCAGTCGTTCACGGGTTGGATTTTCTCCACTGGCCCCGTCCACTTGCGGCATCAGATCCAGAATAAACTCGTATCCCCAGCGGGAATCGAGATTTTTCATCGCCCGCAGGGTAATGAACGGACTGTCGTCCACAAGTTGATCCCCCTCAAAGTTGAGGTGGCCGATACCGGCACTGTAGCTCCAGGGAGCGCGTTCAAAGAGGCTGTCCTCCGCGAATACGGAAGTGACAACGAATAGAAGGAGAAAAGATAGATGTTTCATAAAAAGGTTCATGCCGGAAAACTCCAGGTTTGGAAAATACAGTCGGGTTTGCATCTTGATACGCCTTCTGAATCGGAGTGGCAATCGAAAAAACGTTTCTTCCGTGAAAATTATGGGACGGGAGGATGTTGGAACCGAAAAAGTGGATTTTTGGGAATGAAATCGATTTTGAGATTGAAAGACGCCCCGAACACACTACGATAAGGTGTTCAATCTTACCTTATAACCTTGGAATGACTTCTATGATGATGACGACACTCAAACACACCCTGCTTCTCGGATCCGCCCTGTTGACCTTCAACGCCGGTTTCGCACAATCCGCTTTGCGCGCCTCCTTTGTGGAAGGTGCGGACGTGATGTTCTATCTGGACGGCCAGACTCTCAACACCTCTGGATTCAGCCAGGCCGTGCAAGCCCAGCGCCCCCCGGAAGAAACCGCCGAAAAAGACGCTAAAGCGGCTCAATTGAAAGCAGCCACCGGACTGGGAGAGGAAGATGTCCTTGTGCTGGCGTTCTCCATGGATTTGGACGGAATTGATTTCCAGGCCCAGGATCCGGAACAACTCGAAAACGCCAAAGCGGTTTTGGCCGTGGACCTGAACAAAGCGGTGACGCTGGATCAGGTGAAAGCCGGTTTGGAAGTCATGGCTGAAGACGCTGATCAGAAACCGACCATTACCAAAGGAAATCAGGACGGACTGGATGTGTTGATCCTCGGTTCCGCTGCTAAACAGGACAAAGGGCCCGATCAGGCCTTCGCCACCCTCTCCCCCGATGGTAAAACCGTATTGCTGAGTTTTAACACCGCTTCCCTGAAAGATGGACTTTCCCGCATTGATGCGGGTAAAATGGCGGCTCCTTCCGATGATATGGCCGCAGCCATCCAATCCATCGGTGATCGTCATCTCCGCATGGCCCTGGTGCTGCCGATGGCGGCACGTAAGAAAATTCAGGAGGGCGTTCAGGCCGCCGCCGCACAGGGCGGAATGGGTGGAATGATGGCTCCGTTCGCCACCACCAAATCCCTGCTGATCAGCGCAAACTCCACTGAAAATCTGGATTTGTCGTTGAGCCTTGATCTTGGAAATCCCGGGAATGCCACCCAGGCGGCGGGCATGATGCAGGGAATGCTTCCCATGTTGATGATGGGAATGCAGCAGCAGTTGGGACCGCAGGCAATGACCCTCTCCCAGAAAATCAAGATTGCCCCCAGAGAAAACGCAGTCACGATCAATGTCAACCTGACACCCGAAGATGTGAAAATGGCTCCTGCCGCACCTCAGGGCGGAATGTAAGCCCGCATGCCAAAACGGGTTTTTTTAATTGTCCTTGATTCCGTCGGCATCGGCACCGCGCCCGATGCCGATGCCTACGGGGATGCGGGCGCCGCCACCCTCCAGCACACCGCCCAGGCGGTGGGAGGGGTGCGGCTTCCGGAACTCGAAAAGCTGGGCCTGGCCAATATCCTGAGTCTACTCCCGGATCAGGGACCCATCACCGGAGTGGAAGCGGTCGCAGCCCCCACAGCCAAATGGGGCGCCATGCGGGAGCGTTCCGAGGGCAAGGACACCATCACCGGTCACTGGGAAATTGCCGGACTGCTTCTGCAACCCGGATTTCACGTGTTTCCAAAGCAAACCCCCGCGTTTCCAGAGGAATTGACCAAGGCCCTGGAGGAAGCCGCCGGCGTTTCCCTCCTGGCCAACTGTCATGCCAGTGGAATGCAGGTGATTGAGGACTTTGGTGAACAGGCACTGAACGAAAAAGCGCTGATTGTGTACACCAGTGCCGATTCCGTTTTCCAAATTGCCGCCCATACCGATGCCATTCCCCTGAAAAAGCTGTACCGCATCTGTGAAATCGCCCGCGATCTCTGCGATCCCTACCGGGTGGGCCGGGTCATTGCCCGTCCGTTCACCGGCAGCCCCGGACACTTTGAACGCACATCGGACCGGGTGGATTACGCCTACGAAACCGAGGAACCCACGCTGCTGCAACATTTGCAGGCGCATGAGATTCCCGTGTACAGTGTGGGGAAAATCGAGGATATTTTCGCCCATCGGGGCATAACCGAGGGATGGCACACCGGCGGAAACGTCGATTCCATGGCCCAGACCCAAAAACTGATTCGTGAACTGGATCAGGGATTTGTGTTCGCCAATTTCATTGATTTTGACATGCTCCACGGACACCGCCGCGATCCCCGCGGCTACGCCGACTGTCTCGAGCACCTGGATCGCTGGCTGGCGGACACCCTGCCCCTGCTGAGGGAGGACGACGTGCTCATCCTCACCGCCGACCACGGCAACGACCCCATTTTCAAAGGCAGCGACCATACCCGGGAACACGTGCCCCTGCTGGTCTATTCCCCTGCCCTCCCCGCCACCCCCCTCGGAATCCGCGACGGATTTTACGATCTCGCCCAGAGCGTCGCGCTCCACTTCGGCACTCCCCCCATGACCCGGGGCCTGAGCTTTTTGGAGTGAGAAAAGAGTGAGATAGGCATTCCTGCCTGTCGCTCAGGGAATCCCACTTTGTCACTGAAACTTTCAGTGAAAGAGACTGTCACCTCCCGACAGCCAGGAATGGCTGACTCACACTCCCACTCCCACTCACACTCACACTCACTCTCACCCTCTCATCCGCTTGAAGGCGGCAATGAGTGAGGAAGTCGAACTGTCATGGGCATCGGGCTTCGCCTCCCCCTCAAGCTCCGGCAAAATCGCTTTGGCCAGAACTTTGCCCAGTTCCACCCCCCACTGATCGAAACTGAAAATGTTCCAGACAATACCCTGGGTGAAGATTTTATGCTCATAGGCCGCGATCAGCAGTCCCAGAGTGTAAGGGGTCAGTTCCGGCAACAAAATCGAGTTACTGGGACGGTTTCCGGTGAAGGTTTTGTGGGGAATCAGTGCCTCAGGCACCCCCTCCTCCCGCAACTGTTCCCCGGTTTTACCGAAGGCCAGTGCTTCGGTCTGGGCAAAGAAGTTGCTCATCAATTTGATGTGATGGTCTCCCAGTGGATTGTGGGAACGGGCGAATCCGATGAAGTCGCAGGGAATCAGTTTGGTGCCCTGGTGAATCAACTGATAAAAGGCGTGCTGTCCGTTGGTGCCGGGTTCCCCCCATAAAATCGGGCCGGTCTGGTAATCGACCGTCCGTCCCTGCTGATCAGTGGATTTTCCGTTCGATTCCATGTCCGCCTGCTGAAAATAGGCGGCGAAACGGTGCATATACTGATCGTATGGAAGAATCGCCTGACTGTGGGCCCCCATAAAGTTGTTGTACCACACTCCCAGCATGGCCAGGATCATGGGCAGGTTTTCCTCCGGGGCGGCAGTGCGGAAGTGTTCGTCCATGGCATGAAAGCCGTCGAGTAACGCCATGAAATTCTCCGGGCCAATCCCGATCATGATCGGCAGCCCGATGGCGCTGCACAG
>JBBDRC010000246.1:0-3210 GCA_040905625.1 Kiritimatiellia bacterium | reverse complement strand
CATTTTAACTCCTGATAACTTTGTAACTTATTGGAGTACTACACGTTGCGACACTTTCTTTAAGAAGTATCGAGGGATTTATTCAAAATAATAGCCAACTATTAAAAATCAATAATCTCATCTTTTACCCTTTTCGGACAGGGTCTGGCCCGGGGTTCCCGACGAAGGAGGCACCCCGGGAATAGTGTTCCTCACAAAAAAGCCCCCCTCTGCTCAGAGACGTAAGCAGAGGGGGGCAGGGTTGGATTCGGGTCCCACGCCGAATCCGGGTTTAGGAGACACAATCAGTTATTCGCCATAGGCGCTCTGTCCATGTTCGCTGAGGTCGAGACCGACCATCTCATCTTCTTCGCTGACCCGCAGGAGGCCTATCGCTTTGAGGATGCTGAACAGAATGAACATGCTGGCGAACGCATACAGTGGGATGACGAGGGAGCCGGTGATCTGGGCGCCCCAGCTTCCGGTTTCGTCGCCGTAATCACCGAAAATAGCGACCGCGATACCGCCCCAGATTCCACAGAGTCCGTGGACAGGGAAGGCGCCTACGGGGTCGTCGATCTTCAGGATTTCGAGCAGTTTGATGCCGCCCACCACAATCAGACCGGCAATACCGCCGATAATAATCGCTTCACCGTTTTTCACTCCGTCGGGGAGAGCGGTGATACCGACCAGACCGGCCAGGATTCCGTTCAGCGCCATGGTGAGGTCGGGCTTCTTGTCCAGAATCCAGGAGAGAGTCAGGGCGGCGATTGCACCGGCGGACGCGGCCAGAGTGGTGTTCAGGGCGATCAGCATGACCGCGTTCAGGTCGTCATAGCTGGCAATGGCCAACTGGGAGCCGGGGTTGAATCCGAACCAGCCGATCAACAGAATAAACACACCCAGCGCTGCGAAGGTCAGGTTGTGACCCGGCATGGCGGTTTTGTCTTTTCCGAATCGTCCGATTCGGGGGCCAAGCACGATGGCACCGGCCAGACCTGCGAATCCACCGACGGCGTGCACCAGAATGGAGCCCGCGAAGTCATAGAAGCCCATGTCATCCAACCAGCCTCCACCCCATTTCCATGAGCCGGATATCGGATAGATGATCCCGGTCAGGATGACGGTGTAGATCATGTAAGCCGCGAATTTCATCCGTCCGGCAACCGCGCCGGACACAATGGTGGCGGCGGTGGCGGCGAAAGCGGCCTGGAACAGGAAGTCCACCTGCACGTGCAAGGTGCCGCCCACAGCGTCTTCAATTGCGGGATTGTCCGCTCCGGCAACACCGGCATAACCGAAGTAGCCATTGAATTCACCCGGATACATGATGCCGTATCCGATGAAGAAGTACAGGATCACGCCCAGACAGAAGTCCATAACGTTCTTCATCAGGATGTTCACGGTGTTTTTGGAGTGGTTGAGACCGGATTCCAGAATAGCGAAACCGGCCTGCATGAAAATCACCAGAATGGCGGCAATCAGCAGGAAGAGGTTGTCCACCGCGTACGCCAGTATATCGGTCGCGGACGCTTCGGCGGTCACCTCTTCCACAGCTTCCATCACTTCAGCTTCCTGACCAAAGGCCAGTCCGCTTGTCATTAAAAATACTCCCATGAGTGGGAGCCAGAATTTCATCTTCATGTTCTTTTCCTTATGTTTGGTTCTTGGGTGTACGCACCTGAATCAGGTGCGCCGGGTTAAATTGAGTTCACTCTCTCGTTCCCTCTCTCTTTTGTTGTGAGGCGATTTACCATTAGCAATGGGTGTGCCAACTTATGTTAAGATTTTGTAAATAACTAATGATAAGACATTTAAATAATAAATATTCAAAATAAACCTAAATGAGTGGAGTGAATAAATACAACATAAATGTATTTTATTTAATAAAAATAACAAAAATGTAATTTAATGCGCAAAAAAGAGCTTTTGTGTTGCATCAGGCGTGCTACCGGACATAGGAGTAAAAGGAATAGAAAAAGTTATGAGTTCTGCTAAAGAGAATTTTCCGGGTCAACCCCGTCTACATCGGCGTGAAACCGATGCGCCCCTCCCCCCCGACGGCGAGGGGTCCGCCCGTTTTACCGAGCGGGAACCCTTTAAGGAGGGAGGAGGAGGGGTGCTGTATCGGGTCAAAGACAAATTTTTGGGTCGGGAAGTGATCTTAAAGCTGCTGAAGCCCGAGCATCGGGACAGTCCGGACGTGGCCCGCCGCTTTTTGAGAGAGGCGAGGGTCACCGCGCTGATTCAGCATCCGGCCACCGTGCCGATTTATGAAATGGGACGGGATCAGGACGGGAATCCCTATTTCACCATGAAAGAGATCCGGGGAGACTCCCTGAGTTCAATACTAAAGGGGATTTCGGCACGGGACCGGAGTGTGGAGCGGTTCCGCTCCCGCGAAGTGCTGATCGATCTGTTGATCCAGGTGGGGCAGGCCCTGGCCTATGCCCATGCCTGCGGGGTGGTTCACCGGGACATCAAACCGGGCAACATTATGGTGGGGGCGTTCGGTGAAGTCATGGTAATGGATTGGGGGGTCGCGAAAATCATGGATGGCGAGGAGGAGGTTCAGGTGGAATACAAAGAACCTCCGAGCTTGCCTGATGCCGGGGACATCGACATCACCCAGCATGGGAAGGTGTACGGAACCCCCCGCTACATGGCGCCCGAGCAGGCGCGTGGACAAAAGAATATTGATGAGCGGGTGGACATTTTCAGTCTGGGCGCGGTGTTATATGAATGTCTGATCCACCGTCCCCTGGTGTTCGGGGCCAACCGGGAGGAATTGCTGGCGAAAATCTGCGAGGAACCCTTTGTGTCCCCCGCCAAAAAAGAACCGTATCGGATGGTGCCTCCCGAACTGGACACCATTGTCATGACCGCCCTGGCCAAGGATCCCGCCAACCGCTATCAGAAAATGAGCACATTTGTCGAGGATCTGCAGAAATTCCGTCGGGGGGAAACCGTATCGGTTATGCCCACCAGCCACCGGGCACGAATCCAGCGGTGGGTGAAGGAGAATTTTCAACCCCGCAGAACTCTGATCTGTCTGCTCCTTGGCGGCCTCAGCGGCTTTGCCCTGAAATCGTGGGTTGGATAAGTTCGAAGATGGAGCCGGCAGAGGGATTGCCGGTCGCAGGCTCCCTCCCGCAGCTTCGCGCGGGCCTGCTCCGCTGCGCTCCGTTTTGAACCGATTTGCAGGTCGGGGGTTCGAATCCGTGCGGGGAG
>JBBDRC010000245.1:0-19506 GCA_040905625.1 Kiritimatiellia bacterium | reverse complement strand
CGATCAGGTTCTGCTGTCCATGCACAGCCGGGAGGACGTGGACAGCCCCATGTTCAGGGTGTTAGAGGAAACAGGTTTGAAGCGGGTGCTGCCGGTCGATACCCGGGGAGACAGTTGGACTCATCGTGATCCGAGGGGAATTCTGTACCGCCAGGATCAATGGCTGTTCGCCACGCCGGATCTTCATGAGACTCTCCGGGACCAGGCCCGCGTCTTTGACTCCGCCGATCTGCGAACCGCCGGTCAGTTCCGCCATCAGGGAGTCCTCATCAAATGATCCGCCCTCTCCGCCTCAGCCAGGAAACCATGGGGTGGACACTCCTGATTCCCGCCGCACTGCTGTTGCGCCTGTGGGGACTGGGACACCGGGCCATGAGCCACGACGAAAGTCTGCACGCCCTCTACTCATGGTATCTGAGCAACGGATTGAATTATCGGCACGACCCCATGATGCACGGGCCGCTGCTGTTTCATCTCAACGGCCTGGTGTACACGCTGCTCCCCGTCAACGATTTCACCGCCCGCCTTCTCCCCGCCCTGTGGGGAAGCGGTTGTGTGGCGCTGCTCTATGTCTACCGACGATGGCTCGGACGTCTCGGAGCGTTTCTGGCCGCGGTTTTTCTCTGCCTGGAGCCGGCCCACCTGTTTTACAGCCGCTATGTGCGCAATGACATCACCGTCTCCTTTTTCACCCTGCTGATGGTCTGGGCCATCCTCCGCTACCGCGAAAGCCGAAAACCGTTTCATCTCATCTGGCTGGCGGTCGCCCTGGCCTTTCAATTCGTGACCAAAGAAACCTGCTACATTCATGGTGCGGTGCTGGGCAGTGGCTGTGTAATCTTCGCCGCGTGGCAAAGCCGGAATCCGGAGTGGAAAGTAGGGTGTACGCACCTGTTGCGGCACCCCCTTTTGCACTGTGCCCTGCTCATGCTCTGCCTGTCCCTCCCCTTCGCGGGCACCCTCCTGCATCCCCTGCTCGGCTGGGATCCGTTGAACAACCGGGATCCCGTCGGCCAAAAACGAATTCTCGGCATCGCCCTCAGTCTCTATTTCTTTTCCACTCTGGCCGGGAGCCTGTATTTTCAGTGGCAAAAGCAACTGCGGGCCTTCGCGCTGTCGATGCTGGCATTCTGGAGCATTCAAATCACCCTCTACAGCACCCTGTTCACGAATTGGGCCCATGGGCTCGCCAGCGGACTTGCGGGCGGACTGGGGTATTGGCTGGCACAGCACGGGGTGAAAAGGGGAAACCCCGACCCCTTCTTTTATGTCACCCTGCTCCTGCTCTATGCGCCTGTGCTTCTGCTGGCTGCGGCACTCGCCTGGCGGCAGCGCCGTCACCTGCCGATTGCGTTCCTGCTGTACTGGCTGCTGGCGAATCTGCTGATCTTTTCATGGGCCGGGGAGCGAATGCCCTGGCTGCTTGTTCACCTGACCCTTCCCCTCTGTCTGCTGGCGGGAATGTCGACAGCCAATGTGTTTAAACAACGGCGCGGTTTTCTTCTCAAAACGCTTCTGGTTCTGGGATGTGTTCACCTGACCGCCAACAGCCTGCGCCTGAACGGCCCTCTCTCCGAAGGCCCGTGGGAACCGTTGACCTACGCTCATTCCGGTCCCGACATCAAACCCGCTCTGGAGATCATCGAGGCGCATCTGGACCGGGATCCGGACAACCGGATTCTGGTGGACAACCGTTACAGTTGGCCCATGGCCTGGTATCTGAGGGATCGAAATGTGGACCACCATCCGGCGGAACCCGCCAACATTCAGGACAACACGGTGGCGATTCTCGCCCCGGGAGAACGGGTGACGGAACTGGAGGCCTCGGGATGGGCCGAACGAATGCGGGTGGACATGACCACCTGGCCCCGCCCGCATTATCATCGGATCAGCCGGAAAAACCTTCGAAACCTCCTGCAAAACCCCGCGATTCGCCGAAAATTCATTCGCTATTATTTTTTTCGTGATCAACCCGAATGGGGACCCCGCGAGTGGCCCGGCCCCAACCGTTTTGTGCTCATGACCCGTCAGGAGTGATATATCCGGGCCAAGGCCTGGGTGCCCTCGTCTCCGAATCCCTCTACATCTTTTTCAGCGCTTTCTCCAGGTGCTTGCACACGGTTTCGATCACTTTGATGCGGGCCCAGGATTTGTGATTGCCTTCGACCAGAATCCAGGGAGCATGGGGGCGGTGGGTGAGGGTGATCATATCGTCAACGGCGGCGTTGTAGTCATCCCACTTTTCGCGGTTCCGCCAATCCTCATCGGTGATTTTCCATTGCTTGTAGGGGGTTTCCTGACGCTCCTCGAAGCGGGCAAGCTGCATGTCTTTGTCGATCTGAATCCAGAATTTACACAATACGGCCTGGTGATGAACCAATTGCTCCTCGAATTCATTGATCTCCTGATACGCTCTCTGCCACTCGGCATTCCCGGCGAAGCCCTCCACCCGTTCCACCAGCACCCGTCCATACCAGGACCGGTCGAAAATAGTGACCCGCCCTTTTCGCGGAATATGTTGCCAGAAGCGCCAGAGGTAATGATGCGCCAATTCGATTTTGGTCGGGGCCGCGATGGGAATCACCTGATACTGCTGCGCGTCCAATCCCTGCACCAACCGCCGGATGGCCCCACCCTTCCCGGCCGCGTCCTGACCTTCGAACACCAGCAGTGTGGAGAGTCCCGCCACCTGCGCCTGATGCTGTAACTGATACAATCGACGCTGCGCTTTCTTCAGTCTTTTTTTGTACACATCTTTCGACAAATCCTTGCTGAGATCCATTTTTTTCAGACTCCCGCGGGACGGGCGCATTTTTTTGCTCCAGGTCGAGTTGGCGAGCCCTTTGGATTTGGGCGGATTCTCCAACCGATCCCGCATCGCGTCCCGAAGCGCGTTCGCCACCAGAAGCTGACGGGAATAGCGATGTTTCCCATTTACCAATAGCCAGGGGGTGGAGGCCCGTTGGGAGTGGTCGATAATCTCGTTCGACACTTCCATAAACCGATGATACATGCCCCAGTTATCCCAGGCCCCCGGTTTGACCTGCCAGGCGGTCTCCGGTTCGGACGACAGTTTTTCCAGTCGCTTGCGCTGGGCTTTTTTGTCTAAATGCATCCAGACTTTCACCAACAGCACGCCATTCTCCGTCAGGGTGCGTTCAAAGGCCCGGATCTGCTCCAGTTGACGTGAAAATTCCTCCGGGGTCAGGGCCCGGCGAACCCGCCCCAGCAGCGGCTTGGAATACCAGGCACTCAGAAAAAGCCCAATCTGACCGTTTGCCGGGAGATCCCGCCAGTATTTCCAGTAGGGTGGGCGCTCATTGGCGGATTCATCGTTACGGCTATAGGCATGGGTCACAATTCCACGCGGATCCATCCACGCGTTGAGCGTATTGACCATTTCATGCTTGCCCGCGCCGTCCACCCCGGCGAACACCACGATCACGGAGGTGTCCGAGCCCCTGAGCTTCTGTTGCAGGTCCACCAGTTCCTGGCGCAGGCCGGGTTCCAGTTCTTTAAATTTTTTCTTTTTGACTTTGGACTGATCCTTGACCTGGTTCCAAACGGTTGCGGCGGGGGTCATGGCGTCTCCTCCTTTTTCACGGGTTCCGCGGGCATCAATATAAAGTCCGCACGGTGGGGGGTGTCAAACATCCAGTCGGCGGTTTGCAACAACGACTCCGGACTGACCCCCGACACATAGTCCTCAAATTCCAGCACCACCCCCGGATCCTCATTGTGCCAATCGTAAAAGGAAAGAATGTAGGTCCAGAAACTGTTCTCTTTCATATCGGTCTCCCGACGCCGACGCTGGGTTTCGCGAACGGTCTGCGCATAGGATTCTTCCAGGGGTTCGGTTCGCACTTCTTTAATCAAGGCTTCAACGGACTCCATGAGTTCCTCCACCTTATCCGGGTCGCAACCGAAGGCGATGGACAGTTGAGCGCGGGGGGTGGGTCGATGCTCCAGGGTGGGCCACACGGACACATGGTAGGTCCCGCTCTGATCCTCCCGCAACACCTCCCGCAACCGAATCCGCAGGGCCGCCACCAGTGAATGAATGTCATGACGGGATGTGTAGTTGAATTCAAAGGAGGGAACCGTCCACACCATTCGAACCTGCGCCACCGGCTCCAGACCCTTTTTCATTTGACGCTTCAGATAATACTCCGGATAGTCGGTACCGAAATAATCGGGGTTGATCGCATATTCCACGGCGGGCAGGGCGCCCAGCCACTGCTCGGCCAGCGGCGCGAAGGATTCAGGATCGATAGTGCCGGTAAACAGAAAATGGAACCCGTGCGCATTCCCGAAACGACTCTGAAAAAACGCCAGTGCCTCTTCCGGGTCCAACGCGTCCACATCCTCCAACTCAAGCGGACGGGTACGGGGATGGTGGAGACCGAGGGATTGATTCACCAGATCCGAAAATTCAGCCTTGGGATCCGCCAGGCGATTCCTGACTGATTCACGCAGACGGTTTTGCAGGGCGGCGAACGCCTCTTGATCCACCCTGGGCGCGGTGAAGCGCAGATAGATCAATTCCAACAGGGTTTCCAGATCCTGCGGACTCGCAAACCCCGTCACCCCCTCCCTGTCCGGGTTCAGATAGGGGGTGAGATCCACCAACTTCCCTGAGAGGTTTTTCTGCAGATCCACGACTGAAAACGTTCCCATCCCCATCGCGGAGGCCACCGATGCGGACAGGCGGGCGGTGTTCCACTGCTCATCGGAGGCGGTTTGCGTGCCGCCGACACGCCAGGCTTCCAGTAGAATTTCGTCCTGCTTGAAGTCGGTCGGTTTCAGCGTGACCTTCACTCCATTGCTCAGGGTCCAGGTGCGGGTGCCCAGATCCTCCCGCGATTCACGGTCCACGATCCGTCCGGATTCCGGAGGTTCCGCGACCAGAGGCTGACCCGAAACTCCGTCCTCGTACGGCGCGATTTCCTCGTTTCCGATGGATTCATACACCGCCAACAGACCCTCTTTCTCCGGCAAACGGGTTCCGTCCTCCTGCGCGGGACCGGTGGCCATGATCACCCGGTTTTCGTCCCGAATCCAGGTGGTGAACAGCGACTGAATCGCCTCCAATTCAATTTCCGGCAGCACCCGGCGGTTAATCTCCAGTTCCCGTTCGATTCCCGGGACAAAGATACCGGTAAGCGCGTGCTCAACCGCTTCCCCGGCAATGTTTCCGCTTTCGGTGGTGTCCCGCTCATTGTACGCCTGCTCCAGCGAACGCAATCGCCGGGAAACCGCGCGGTTGAATTCCCCTTCACTGAAACCGTGGCGCAGCGCCCGCTCCGATTCCCGCAACAACGCCCGGGCTGCCTCCACGTAAGCGCGGGATTCATCTTTTACGGACGCGTACAAATAATAGACGCTCCCGCCGCGGGTGTAGGATCCCTGATAGGCCCCTCCCTGCAAAAAGGGCGCGTCCCCTCTCTGGGTCAATTCCTGCAAGCGCTGATTCAGCATATCAATGGCCAGCGACGAATGGATATCCTGAATATAGTCCTCCTCGCTCCGTATCACCTCCGGAGGATGTTTCCAGATCAGGGTAACGGAGGCGGATGTCAGTTCCGGATCGGAAAAGGTGCCCACCTGTGTATCTTCATGCGGCGGGTGTTCGAAAGCCCCCCGTTCCGGGGGATGTTCAGGACCGGTCAAATCCGCAAAATACTGTTCAATCCACTCCCGGGTCTGTTCCACATCCAGGGGCCCCACCGCCACCACCGATATCAGCTCCGGACGGTACCAGTCCCGGTAAAAGTCCCTCAGTCGATCGAATTCAAAGGTCTGCAACACCTCCAGTTTTCCAATCGGCAGACGGTCCGCATACCGCGATCCGGCGAACATGACCGGATATTGTTGATCACGGATACGCGCCTGAGCCCCCCTCCGCCCCCGCCATTCCTCGATGATCACCCCCCGTTCGTTTGCCAGCGCTTCATCGGTGTTGCGGATGCGGCCCGCCCAGTCCGACAGAATCAAAAAGGCCTTCTCCAGCACCTCCTTATCCCCGGTCGGCACCGTGAGCATGTACACCGTTTCATCAAATGAGGTGTACGCGTTCAAATCCGGCCCGAAACCCATACCCAGGGATTCCAAAAACTTGACCATCTCGTTTTTCTCGAAATGTTCGGTGCCGTTAAACGCGGAATGTTCGAGGTAGTGCGCAAGTCCCTGCTGATCCTCCTTCTCCAGAATCGAACCGGCATTCACCACCAGCCGCAATTCGGCCCGCTCCTCCGGTTTCTCATTCTGCCGAATGAAATAGCGCAACCCGTTCTCCAGTTCCCCCGACACCCAGTTGGGGTCGGTGAGTCCCTCCGCAAATACGGAAGACATCAGGAAGAAACAAAACGTGAGAAAACGACAGAAAGTGGATTTCATGAGCACTCAAAAGGGTTGGGGGACAAAGGTTGGTTCCTAATACGGTTATGCCTGCGCGAGCACCTCTTCCACATCCACCGTCTTGGCGTCGCTCCACAACTGCTCCAGGGCATAGAATTCGCGCAACTCGTCATTCATGATGTGGGTGACGACGTCGCCGAAATCGAGCACCATCCAGCCGCTGACGGCGTTGCCGCCTTTGCGGGTCATTTTGATGCGCGCGGTTTTGCGGGCGATATCCACCTCCTCGGAGAGCGCGTGTAAATGCGGACCACTGTTGCCGGTGGCCAGCACAAAGTAATCGGTGATGTTGGAGACATCGCGCACATACAGGATCCGTACATCTTCGGCCAGACGGTCCTGCAGGGCCTTGAGTACAACAACGAGGGATTTGGGATAAGCGGTTTTCATGTACGGAACACCTAAGCCGTCGGTGCTCTCAGGTCAAGACGCATGTCACGACAAGGCGGGTATCAATCCCTGCTCCCACACCTGTCGAATCCGCTCCGGAGTCGGCCACGGATGCCGCCACTTCGGGACAGGCCTCGGCCAATGCATCCAGACGTTCTTTCTCTGATCGGCAGAAATACCGATGCACTCAACCGCAACCTTCCGCGCTTCCAAATTGACATTTACACGATCCCGCCTTACGGGGCGGACCATGACCCCCTCCTCTTCCGCTCCTCTGCATCGCATCACCCCTCCCGAACTGATTGTGGTGATGCCGGTGTACAATGAGGCCGAGGTGGTGGAGTCTGTTGTGCATGAATGGCTGAAGATGCTAGACGGGCTGAACGTGTCCTATCGACTGCAGGTGTGCGACGACGGCAGCACCGATCAAACCGCGGGCGTATTGGATCATCTTTCACATCCGTCGCTGGAAATCCACCACGCCCGAAACCGGGGGCACGGCCCCACTGTTTTACGGGCCTTTAAAGTGGCCGCCAGCCGCAGCCCATGGATCTTCCAGACCGACTCGGACGGCGAAATTCCGGCATCCGCGTTTCCTGAATTCTGGCAGGCCCGTAAACAGGCGGATTTCGTTGTCGGTTTTCGTGAAAACCGCATATCCCCGCCCGACCGACAGATCATCACCTCCGTTCTCCGCGGGATAATGTGGCTCCTGTTCGGACGTCGCCTGCGGGACGGGAACTGTCCCTATCGCCTCATGCGCTCGGAGACCTTCCGCCCCCTGTTTGATCAGCTCCCCGAGGACAGCTTCGCACCGAATGTGCTGATTTCAGGCTTCAGCGTCCTGGACCGCCTTCGCATCCTCGAATTGTCCGTCCCCCACCATCCCCGTCAAACCGGGGTCTGCTCCATCCGGAAACTGAAACTGCTGCGGGCGGCCCTGCTCAGCGCGCGCCAAACGCTTTCCTTCCGGATGCGTTACAAAAGAAAGTCCAAATACGCCGGCACCCAAAGCAAAAGCTGACACAGCAGCACACTCAGATACGACCGGGGATATTTCAGATTCAGCACCATCGGAAGTTTGGCCAGCCCCATCGCACCGACCACCCACAGCGGGACCAACAGAGCCATGACCTCCGATGCAAGAAAAGATTGAAGCAGAATCGGCGGCAGCGTCATCACCAAACACCACCAGCCAATTCCCCGGCGGAAGGCGCCGTAGGCAATCATGGCCGTCAGTGCCGCCACCGCGAAGAAGTGGCGATGGAACACCAGCCCCGGCCACCCCTCCGGCCAACCGACGGAACCGGCGGGCCCAGGCCACAACCCTGAAAATCCGCTGTTGGAACTGAATCCAATCACCAAAGCTCCCAGAATCCCCACCCCGGCAAAAGCACATCCGACCCGAATCCATCGACTGCGATACAGCTCGAACACGCCCGCCAACAGACCGAGTGCGGGTAAAAACCAGAGTGGATTCAACCCTACCGCCACCGCCGCATAGCCTCCGGCCCGAATCCAGGTCCATTTTTCATCTGTTTTGGTGACCGCCGACAGGGCTTTCACAAAAAAATACACCGCGAAACCTCCCGCCCCCCCCGTGCTCATATAGGGGGTGAGACCGGGCACAGTCAACAGCACCAACAGCGGGGGAACCGCCACCACCAGTCCCTTTCCTTTCATCAGCAGTCGAATCAATCCCGCCAGGGCCAAAAACCAGCCCGCCAGCGAAAAAGCCCGGTTCATCACCAGCGCGGGCCATTCATACTCGCGGGTCAGGGACTCCAGCCACAGGTAAAGCGGATGGCCCTTTCCATCCACCAACGCCTGCTCAATGGAAGTCACCGCGGTTTCGGTTTGAAAAATCTCCGTGCACTCCGTGCCGGTTTGCCAGACGAACCAGCTTCCAATCAGCACGATCAGCAGGGTGTGCCACACATTGTCCGGCACTTCATGGGGAGGAGGATGAAGACGCACCATCAGGACAGCCCTCCGGTCATCAGAGGGTATGCAAGTGACAGCAGACCCACAGAAACCAGAATGCGTGACGGCCAGTCCGGCAGTGCCAGATACCAGCGGGTCAGCATAAACGCGCTCACGGGCAGAGCCACCGCGTACAGCAGCGGAACCGCAACGCCCCCGGGAACCAAAAGCAGAGAAATCCCCCCGCCCGCAATGATCAGATTCCTCCAATTGAACCGATGGTCGTCCGTTTGCCGCTGCGCCAGTTCAAACAGCCCCACGATCGGCAGAATCAGCCAAAGCTGTTCCTGCAGGCTGAGTTCCACTCCGATATCGCGCATCCGCAGATACGGTTCCGCCTCCGCCAATTGATTCAATCGGACGAGAAAATCTCCCCGGGCCATTGACACGCCCACCCCCGCCCCCGTAAGCAACAGTCCCGGCCACACCGCCCATCCGGGATGTTCGCCATGCAGATTGGACAAACGGGGCAGTCCGCACAGGCTGAGCAACCACAACGGAGGGGCCAGCAACGTCATTCCCCCCCACATCAAACCGGAAGCCACAGCGGACAGGAGGTGGCGGGACCAGACACTGCAGGTCCATGCGCCCAAACCCGCCGTCAAGGCCAGCATCCAGAGCAGAGGCAGGGGATCCCCCATCGGACTTCGAACGGACAGGAAAAGCAAAAACGCCACCAACACCAAAGAAAGCCGGGCTTTCCAGGCCACCGCCAGCCAAAGAGCGCCCATCAGCGCCACCAACCCAATACGAACCGGGCCACCGGCCATCAGGGCCGTACCCAGCACCCACAGCCCGGCGACCGGCAGTTCAAGTTGTCTATATGGGAGATTAGATACGTTCACAGGAACAGGTTATGCACTAACTTCCGGATTCCATCAACCGTGAATGACAGGATATTTACTGTTGCCGCGCTATCCGCTTTGATTTATAGGGGTTGAGCATGGCCCCGCCCCCTCCAACCCGATTTCAAGTTTCCGCGGCGAATGCGGGGGAGAGTCTGCAGGGATTTGTGCGGGACCAATTCGGAATCAGCAGTCGTCAGGCCAAGGATCTCCTCAACCGCCGATCCGTGATTGTGAATGGCAGGCGGGTGTGGATGGCAAAGCATAAGGTGCAAAAGGGGGATACCGTCGAGGTTGTGGACGCCCCGTCTCCCCCACCGGCACGACGGGAACCCCTTACCATTTTGTACGGGGATCCGTGGATTCTGGCCGTCAATAAGCCTCCGGACCGGGTGAGTGACCGCGCATCCGACAGTGTGGAGTCCTGTTTGCGCGAACAGGAAAACCTTCCCCGACTCCGGGCACTGCACCGCCTCGACCGGCCGACTTCCGGAGTGCTACTGTTCAACCGGGATGAATCCATGCGGGAACCCTACCTGGATCTGTTTCGGGGCAAACGGATTGAAAAAATGTATGAGGCGCTCCTGGCGGGCCAACCCGCCGACCGTGAAACCGCGGTTCGGAAGCCCCTGGACGGCAAATCCGCGGAAACCACGTTTACCGTGATCAAACGAAACGGAGATTTTTGCCGGGTGGAATGCCGGATCGCCACCGGACGCCTGCACCAGATCCGCCGCCACGCCCTGGCCATCGGCTGCCGAGTGGCCGGCGACCGGCACTATGGCTCCCAAGGCGGAATACATCCCCTCGAAAAAAATCTGCCCCGGCACATGTTGCATGCCGCATCCGTCACCTTCACCTGCCCCCACCGCAACATCCCCATTCATATTTTCGCCCCTCTGCCGCCGGACTTTACGCATGCCCGGAAACAATTGGGACTCTGACAAGGAGCGCCGATCTCCGTATCGGCGGGGAAAGGGGGGCTTCCCACGTGAAAAATGTCTTATAGACTTCCGACTGGTCAGGCCCTCCAATTTCGGGTATGCTTCGCCCATGCGTCTGCATTGTCACAGAATCCAATCTCTCTTGTTGGGGGTCCTCCTGTCGGGATTCTGTGGAGGTCTGGCCGACAATGTCCCCGTTGCGCCACTCCTCCCGAATCAAAGCGCATCGGCGGGTCCGGTGTACACCCTCGAAACCAGTGCGCTGAAAGTGACGGTCGTTCCGTCGAAGGGCGGAATCACCTCCCTCCGCCTCTGGAGAGGTGAGGAAATCCTCGACTCTCCCCTGCGAATTGAACCGACACTGCGGGACACAGCCTCCATGGCGGAGGTTCCCTGGGAAAGCCGAGGGTGGCGCACCCATGCGGGGGATCAGGTCGTGATGCTGACCCGGAGCCTGGGGCCTCCCCTCAGTTGCAGGGTCATTCAGTTGATCGAACTGCCCGCCGACGGCACCCACCTCCGTCTCACCACCCGCATCACCGGAACCGGACCCGGGGACCAACGTCTGTTGAAGCCCACCGCGCACTGGACGTTGAAGCGCCCGGAGCATATGTGGACGCGTGAACCTTTTACCATACTGGCGTGGAGGCGGGAGTACACCGCCTGGAGCGTGAACTGGAACATCGAAGACCTCACCTCCCCTCTGGAGGGGGAGATTTCCTCCCGCATGACGCCGCAACAGGTGGAAATGGAAAGCAGTCCCGGGCATCTCCGGCTCCCGCCCCAGGGCTGGACCCTCATTTGCACCCTGGCCCTGCAGATCTACCGGGGAAACCCGGATCAACCCGCAATCGAGATTTTGCACACATGGCCCTCCCCACTCAACTAATCCGCCCCGGCCTGTATCTCGGTTGGGTATTTCTGCTCCTGAGCAGTTGCCGGAGCACCCCGGTTCCGACCGGGGACACGGTGGTCTCCGTGTCCTGGGTAAACTCCACCCCCGCCGCCATTCCCTACATTCAGACGACCCTCTGCGACTCCGCGACCGCCAGTCTCGAGAATCTCCCCGGCTACAGCGAAATCCCGGTCTCCACCCGCCAACCCCTCACCCGAAACTGCCGGGTGGAAACCACTCTGGTTCAAAAGGGAGAAACCGTTTCCCTCGGAACCGGCTGGCTGGAATCCCCCGTCCGAGCGAGCCCCACCCGCGAATACAACCTGCGCGTTCATCTGCAATCCGGCGCACCCCCCCGCCTGCAACTGGAACCCGTGCAAAACCTGCGCGCCCGCATGAACGCAGTCAACCGGGCTGAATAGCCTCAAACATTCCCCGGCTCTCCCCGCTTTATTTTTCCATCCGGCGTTTTATCGCCCCCGAATCACAGGGTCCTCCGGTTATGCTTTCTTGACAACCACCGGCGAACGCCGCCGGGGAAAACACTCGCGGCAAAGCTCACAGCGGGTTCCGTCACAGCCCCTGGCCGTGCAGTACTCCCGCCCGTAAAGGATGATCCGAATATGCAGCTTGTTCCAATGCTCCCGCGGAAACAGATTTTTGAGGTCGGCTTCTGTTTGCTTCACATTTTTTCCGTTCGTCAGCCCCCAGCGCTGGGCAAGGCGGTGAATGTGGGTGTCCACCGGGAAGGCGGGAATGCCGAAAGCCTGTGACATCACCACAGAGGCGGTTTTGTGCCCCACCCCCGGCAAAGCCTCCAATGGCTCGAAATCCGCGGGAACCTCCCCGCCGTGATCCCGAACCAACAAAGCCGAAAGTTCCGATATCGACTTCGCTTTGCGGGGGGAAAGTCCGCAGGGGCGAATGATCTCCTGAATCCGCTCCACCGGCTGTTTCATCATCTCCTCCGGAGTGTCGGCCAACGCAAACAGTGCCGGAGTGACCTGATTCACCCGCTTGTCCGTGCATTGGGCTGACAGCAGCACCGCGATCAACAAAGTATAGGGATCCCGGTGGTCCAGCGGTATTGGCGGATCCGGATACAAAACGGCCAGCCGCCGATCAATCAGAGCCGCTCGCTCTTTGCGGGTCATTCCTGTCCGGTGGCCCAGCGATTGCGATCCGCCAGAATCACCGACTCTCCGCCCCGAATGGGGAATCCCGCTTTCAGAGGAAATCCCCGGGGCAGCGGATTCAGGTCCATGATCGGTTTCCAGCTCTGATAATTTCCCCGAATTAAATCAGATTGATAGGGCCGGTTCCGGCTCAGCATGGTCAAGTACAGTCCGTTGACGGGCTGCAGGCGATCATGAATCTCGAAAAATTGATCCACATTCAACGGCAAATAGAGAGAAAGCTGTCCCCCGTACCAGGCGGTGGCCCAGGGCATATCCGTGCACACCAGTTCCTGCGGGGCAAACGGCGTGGTGATCAGGGTAATGTCGCCTGCCCGATAGGGGGGATAACTGCTGGATTTAGGAGGCATCAGGGTCACCAGCAGCGGCACCGCCTGCAGGAGCACAAACAGGGTAACCACCGACAGGGATACGATCTGAACGCTAATCTGCAACCGGTCCAACAGCAGATAAAAGAAAGCCGTGCCGTACAGAATCACCAGCGGAAAGAGCAAATGGGCCGTTTCGAGCTGCTGGGAACCAAAAATCCCCGCGGCCGGGATCAGCAGTCCGTAGGCCGCCAACAGGCACCACCGCAACACCTGCACCGGTTTTCGCTGAAACGCATAGAAGTAGGTGGCCACGAAGAAGCACAGGGCCATGCCGGATCCCAGAGGAATATCCTTGAACGTGAACGCGTCGTGCAGGGAATTGAGGGTGCGTACGATCATTCCTTTAAACAGGGACACATCCTGATCCTGCAATTCCGCATAACTCCGCATGTACAACTCCTGCGCCTCCCCCTGGATGGCGTAATGGGGGGCCAGGCCGAAAGGAGTGCCGGCCACCGCGAGATTGCGCAGTACCCAGGGTGCCGCCACCACTCCGAGAATCAGCACCACCAGGGCCGCGGGAATCCACGCCCTTTTTTTCAATCCCAGGAACAGGCCCAGAATATAGGCAGGAACCATCACAATCGCGGCATACCGGGTCAGAAAAAGCAGAGCCAGGGACAAGGCACCCAGCCCGACCGGAATCAGCAGCCGCACTCCCGAAACCTTCGATTGGGCATCGGCGGTCAATACCGAAGTCAGGCACCACATCGCGAACATGAAACACAAGAGGGCGAACGAAATTTCGGTTCCCGACACCGCGCCCGCCCACAACTGTGCGCTTAAGAGCACAATGGTGACCGAGGTGAACGCCACCCGTGGACTGAACAGTTGCCGGCCTGTCAAATAAACCAGGAGCCCGCTCAAAAAGCAGAACAGCAAATTCAGCGGAATGATCAACCATTGTTCAGGTGAAAACTTGCCGGCGGTGGCCCGGGGAAAGGAGGTGTTGAACACTTTGAACGCCGTCCCCAACAACAGCGGATAGGCGGGGGCGTTCACCAGATCCGGCTGACCCGCCAGCAACGGGGTGTCCGGCGTCCGGGTCAATTTCTGTTTTTGCTCCAGATAGCGCAGATCCCCCGGTCGGATCAGGCGGGTGTGCAAACGCCCGGTCTCCGCGAACCCGCGGGCGAGCTGTGCCTGATCCATCGCCCGGGGACTTTTGAAGCCCTGATACTGGGTGGCCACAAACAACAACGCCATCAACATCATGAAGATGATGTACAGGGTGGTTTTGAGAATAGCGGGGCCTACGCCCACCTCTAAATGATAAACGATATTTTGTGCACTGGAATTAAACAGTTTTGCCATGGGGTCTCCTGAAGTCGGACAAGATAGTGGGTTCGGGTGGATGCATCAAGGGAAGAAAGCGGTAGAATCACGAAAAAGTTTCCGGGTCGCGGATTCGCCAGTACAATTTCCGGGACTGCCCGGGCAATGAGCGAATGTAAAAATAGGGAAGCCGCCCCAGTCGGCAGGGGGCTTGACCCGCCCGCACCACGAACCGTCCGGCGAGCCGTTCAGCAAAAGCACTGGTATATCCCGCCGCCTCCACCTGCGCCGCCGCCACCTTTCCGCAGACCCCCCAGGGAAAACTCAGTTGATGCACCGAAGTCCCCAGCCGCAGGCTCAGTTCCTCCCGCGACCGCGTCAATTCATAGCGAATCTCCTCCTCCCGCTCCCCGGGAGTCTCTATCTGCAGGAGATGCTGACGGAACAGGTACGGCGCCACATCCGGGTCGTCGTGAATCCGGGCCACCACGGAGGGATCCACTTCGTGCTTCAAAGCGTCACTCAGCCGGGACCGGGCGGGCAGCAGGGGATGAAACACATTGGAGGGCGAGAGCAGATGCAGGGACTCCCCGTGATCATTGATCATCGGCCAGGAAAGAGGCGGCATCCGGGTTTCGGGCTCGATCAGTTTCACAAATTTCTCGTGCGCGAATATTTTTCCATGCGACCAACTGTTGGACTGCACATCCACAACCCCCTCCTCCACCAGAGCCTTCAGTTCACACCAAGAGCAAAACGGGGTTTTGGTTCGGTCCACATCCGCATCGTGCCCCTGCTCCCCCCAGACCGGACGGGTCGAGGGCAGATCCGGAATCCGTCCGGGGATCGCGTAGGTGACGGCCTGTTGCCCATATCGCCGCAACAGGGGTGCCACCACCGTCCACAGGCTCGCCCAGGCATGGTCAAAGGTCAGCATGACCGACCGTTTATCCGGTTTGCGCCGGCCAAACAACACGTCCTCCATCCCGGCCGCATTCAAGGTCTGATAGCCGTTTTCCATCAAATAAATCAGATACGGCTCCAGCAACTGGCGCGTCATCCGCGAAAAACGGAACACCGGCACCGCGTTCCCCACTCCGGCCCCGAACAGGAAGGCCGGCATTTTCCCCGAAAACATCTCCACCCGTTTCCGCCAGACGGAATCGCGTTCACAAAAGGGAATCGGTTGCATGATCATCTCACAGGCCCCGGACAATGTCGCCGACTAATCCCGGACCCCGATAGATCAGTCCCGAATACACCTGTACCAGCGAGGCGCCCGCATCCAGTTTTTCTTTGGCGTCCGCCGCGCTGAAAATACCGCCCACGCCGATAATGGGCAGTCGGCCATGCAACCGGGCCGCCAGGCCCCGCACCACCTCGGTGGAGCGCTCCCGGACCGGAGCACCGCTCAATCCTCCCGCCTCCTCCGCATGCGTCATCCCCTTCACCCGGCTTCGGTCCAGGGTGGTATTGGTCGCGATCACCGCGTCCATGCCCGACTCCACCAGTGCCTCTGCAATAAAATCCAGGCCCGCTTCGTCCAGATCCGGGGCGATTTTCACCGCCAGCGGGGTATATCGGCCCGTTTCCTTTTGGAGATCCCTGCGGGTATTCGCCAGCGAACGCAGCAATCCGGTAAACGCGTCCCCTTTCTGCAATTCCCGGAGATTGCTGGTGTTGGGAGAGGAAATATTCACCGCCACATAGTCGGCCCGCGCATACACCGCCCGCAAGCCCAGCACATAATCCGCTTCCGCCCGCTCGATCGGGGTGTCGAAATTCTTGCCGATATTAATCCCCACGATTCCCCGGTATCGCGCAGTACTCAAATTCTCAAGCAGCGTATTCACCCCCTGATTGTTAAAGCCCATTCGGTTGATGATCCCCTCCGCCTCCGGAAGGCGGAACAGCCTCGGTTTGGGGTTTCCCGGCTGCGGACGCGGGGTGACCGTTCCCAGTTCCAGGAACCCAAAGCCCAGCGAACCGAACCCGTCCACACACACCCCGTTTTTGTCCATGCCCGCCGCCAGCCCCACCGGATTGGCGAAGCGCAGCCCCATCACCTCCACCGGTTTTTCCGGCACCCCGCCCGCCATGAAATGGCGTTTTCCCTCCCCCGCCGTTTTCTGCAGCCAGAAAAGAGTTTTTTCATGCACCCGCTCGGGGTCCATGCGGAAGGCAAGTGATTTAAACAGGGAATACAACATGAATGAGACTTACCCCCGTTTGAAAACCACGCAACAATTATGACCACCAAAACCGAAGGCATTGCTCAGCACCACCCGGACCTCTTTTTCCCGGGCCTCGTTCGGCGTCACATCCAAATCACAGTCCGGATCGGGGGTTTCATAATTGATTGTCGGCGGAATCACATTGCGGTTCAGCGCCAGCACACAGATGACCGCCTCGAGGGCCGCCGCGCCCGCCAGCAAATGCCCGGTCATGGATTTGGTGGAACTGATGCTCACCTTTCGCGCGTGATTCCCCAGACTCTTTTTAATCGCTTTGGTTTCCCCCGCATCGTTTAATACCGTGCTCGTCCCGTGGGCATTGATATAATCCACATCCTCCGGATTCACCCTCGCCTTGCCCAGCGCCAGCGAAATGCAGCGGGCCGCCTGGCGCGCGTCGGGATCCGGGGCCACAATATGATGGGCGTCGCAGGTGCGCCCCGACCCCGCCGCCTCCGCATACACCCGCGCTCCCCGCTTCCGGGCGTGCTCCCCGCTCTCCAGCACCAGCACCCCCGCCCCTTCACCCATCACGAATCCACTGCGGTCCGCGTCGAACGGACGCGAGGCCCGCCAGGGTTCGTCCTGAAACTGACGACTGAGCGCCCGCATCGCCGCAAAACTTCCGATGCCCATCTCGTTGATCGAACCCTCGCAGCCCCCCACCAGCATCACGTCCGCGTCCCCGCGCTGGATCAAATCAATCCCGTCCGCGATCGCGTGATTCCCCCCCGCACAGGCGGTGGTCACCACATAATTGGGGCCGTTCAGACCGAATTTGATCGCGATATGGCCCGAAATAATATTCAGGATCAGTTGCGACACCATAAACGGATTAAAGGCCTTGTGACCCTTCTCCGGCAGGGCCATCCCCGCTTTTTGCGCCACATGCAGCCCCCCGGTTCCGCACCCCATCACCACCCCGGCCCGCTCCGGGTCCAGATCAGCCGACCCCAACCCCGCGTCCTCCCAGGCCTGGCACGCGGCCGCAAAGCCATATTGACTGAACGGGTCCATCCTCTTGGCTTCCCGGGCGGTCATGTACGCCTCCACATCGAAATCTTTCACCTCCGCCGCGATTTTCACCGGATACCCGGAGGCATCGAATCCGCGAATACGATCCACCCCGGACGTGCCCGCCACCAACGCGGACCAGAAGCTGTCCAGCGAACAACCCAGAGGAGACACTGCCCCCATACCTGTGATAAAAACTTTTTTCATGAGTCATCAACTAGCAGGAAAGCCCATCGGGAGCAAGTCTGTAAGAAATCAGCCGGATGCGGCACCTGTTTCTGAACGGGTCCTTAGCGTTTTTGAAATTCCGTCCCGGTCTGTACCTCGCTGATTTCCCGCAGGATACCATCCTCCAGACTGTAAATCCAGCCGTGAACGGAAACCTGTTGTCCGCGGGCCCAGGCATCCTGCAACACGGTGCTTTCACATACGTTCCGAACCTGCTTGAGCACATTGAGTTCACTGAGGCGGTCGCATCGTTCGGATACCGGGAGCGCCAGCAGTTCATCCAAATTCTGTAACCTGACTTCGTGCAGGTGCCCCAGCCAATTGTCCACCATGCCCAGGCGAAGCCCCTCCATCACCGCCTTCACTCCTCCGCAATTGTGATGTCCACACACGATGACGTGACGCACTTCCAACACATCCACTGAATACTGCAGAGCGGACAGACAGTTTAAATCTGCATGCAAAACGATATTGGCCACGTTTCGGTGCACAAACACCTCCCCGGGATCGAGTCCGATGATCTGGTTGGCGGGCACCCGGCTGTCCGCGCAGCCTATCCACATGAAACGTGGATGTTGCTGCCCGGAAAGATCTTTGAAAAAACCCGGATGAAGCTCTTCCATCTGCCGGGCCCATTTCCGATTGTTCTTAAGTAATTTTTTGTAGGTGTCCATGCCCCTTTCTAGAAAACATTTTCGGGTCTGACAAGCTTACAAACATTTCGTATCGTAAGCTCGACGAATCCGATGGTTGAGACTACTTTACACACATGAAGTCGATTGGAGTCATTGTAAACGAAGATAAACCGGGAACCGTGGACCTGCTGCCCCACTTGTTCAGAAAGTCCCGGGAACTGGGATTGAAGCTGCTGGTGGAGAAACCCTTTATCCCGGAATTCGCCGGTTCGTCCTGTGTCAGCGAGGAGGCGTTGTTCGCAGAGTCGGAGGCCATCCTCACCCTGGGAGGCGACGGCACCCTGTTATCCGCCGTGCGGCGTATGCGGGACCGTCCCCTCCCCTTGCTGGGGGTGAATTTCGGCAAACTGGGATTTCTGACCTCCGTGACCCAGGACGGGGTGGACAGCGCCCTCACCGCACTGGCGGAGGGCCATCTGATCTCTTCGATGCGGCCGCTGTTGGACTGTTGGTATCAGAACCCCACTGAACCCGAAGGTCACGCCCGGGGATTGAATGATGTGGTGCTCAGTTGGGGAAAAAGCTCCCATATCGCCAATTTGGAGGTGTCGGTGTGCGGAGAAAAACTCACCACCTATACCTGTGACGGCCTGATTGTCTCCACCCCCACCGGCAGCACCGGGCATTCATTGTCCGCCGGCGGCCCCATCCTGAGTCCGGATAATCGCAATCTGGTGTTAAGTCCGATTTGTCCGCACTCCATGACCGTGCGGCCTGTGGTGCTCTCCGAGGAGGCGGAAGTCTCCATCACCCTGGCCCCCCACTCCAAAAATCTGGTGCTGGCCTGTGACGGGCAACCGCTGGGGGAACTGGTGCCGGGAGCGACCGTGACCGCCCGCCTGAGTTCCCTGCAGATCGAGCTGCTCCAATTGCCCGATTACAACTACTGGGAAGTGCTGCGCCGCAAACTCCACTGGAGGGGCAGCAATGTGGAGTGAAAATGGTGGCGGTGGAGGGAGTCGAACCCCCGACAAAAGGATTATGATTCCTCTGCTCTGGCCACTGAGCTACACCGCCGA
>JBBDRC010000244.1:0-3216 GCA_040905625.1 Kiritimatiellia bacterium | reverse complement strand
AAATTCCATGCCAGGCAATTCCACCATACCACCCCCGAAGGAACCCAAAGCTGGAAGTTGGATGGGCTCCAGACCTCAATTTAAGTGCCCAATTTGGCGAAACAGATCGCAGATTCAAATGCGATTTTTCAGCCACCCATCGGTGAACTCAGGGACCCAGTCAAAAAGCCCTCACAAATCCCGTCACAAAAAAATGATTCGTGTGAATTCGTGTGCATTCGTGGTTTGAATTCAATTCCGATTGAAGCAATTGAACTTGCGGTAACCTTTAGCCAAAACTCCGCTCAAACTGAGGGCCGGTGTCCCCTCAGCCCCGCCAATACGGAGATTGGCACTCCTATTTTTCCCGGGATTCCAGCAAAGCGTCCACCACACTTGGATCAGCCAGAGTACTGGTGTCGCCGATGCCGTCCAGATCCCCTTCGGCGATTTTGCGAAGAATCCTGCGCATGATTTTGCCGGAGCGGGTTTTGGGCAGCGCGGGCGTGAAATGAATCCGGTCCGGCTTGGCGATGGGTCCGATGTCCTCCCGAACTTTGCCCACCAGTTCGCGGCGCAGTCGGTCCGTGGCCTCCACCCCCTGTTTGAGGGTCACGAAGCAATAGACCCCCTGCCCTTTGGTTTCGTGCGGGAATCCCACCACCGCCGCCTCCGCGACCCTGGAATCCCCCACCAGGCTGCTTTCAAATTCCGCGGTGGCGAAGCGGTGCGCGGACACGTTGATCACGTCATCCATGCGGCCCAGCAGCCAGTAGTAGCCGTCCTCATCCTGTCGGCATCCGTCGCCGGAAAAATAAATTCCGGGGAATTTGGCAAAGTAGGTGTGGCGAATTCGTTCGTTGACCGTATCGCCATACACTCCGCGCAGCATGCCCGGCCAGGGGGCGGTGATGCAGAGGCTGCCTCCCTCGTTTACATCCGCCTTGCTGCCGTCGGGGCGTAGAATGGTGGGCTGAATCCCGAACATCGGGAATCCGGCGGACCCGGGTTTGGCCCCGTGGGCCCCGGGCAGAGTGGTGAGCATCACGCCTCCGGTCTCAGTCTGCCACCAGGTGTCCACCACCGGGCAGTTCCCCTTTCCGATCACCCGCTGATACCAGCGCCAGGCCTCCGGATTGATGGGTTCTCCCACGGATCCCAGCAGCCGCAGGGAGGACAGATCATGGGCGTCCGGCCAGGATTCACCCAGCCGCATCAACGCCCGGATCGCGGTGGGCGCGGTGTAGAAAATCGTGACCTTGTATTTTTCCACCAGTTCCCAGAACCGGTTGGGCTCCGGCCAGGTGGGAACGCCTTCGAACATCACCTGGGTGGCTCCGTTGGCGGTGGGGCCGTAGGTTAAATAGGTGTGTCCGGTGATCCAGCCCACATCGGCGGTGCACCAGAACACATCGTCGTCCCGCAAATCAAACACAGTTTTGGAGGTCATCGCCGCCCACAGCAAATATCCGCCGGTGGTGTGGAGAACGCCTTTGGGTTTACCGGTGCTGCCGCTGGTGTACAGAATAAACAGGGAGTCTTCCGCCCCCATGGATTCCGGCGGACATTCCTCACTGACATCCTGCATTTCATCCTGCCACCAATAGTCGCGCCCTTTTTTCATATAGAATTCCCCGCCCCCGCGGCGATGGACAAACACCCGCTTAATGCTGTCGCACTGATCAACCGCATGATCCACCTTGTCTTTAAGTCCGGACACCTTGCCCGCATGATACGAAATATCAGATGTGATCACCACTTCGCTGCCGCAATCCTGAATCCGGTTTTTCAGCGCCTCCGAACTGAAAGCGGAGAACACCACTGAGTGAATGGCCCCGATTCGGGCACAGGCCAGCAGAGCAATGGGCATTTCAGGAATCATCGGCATATAAATGGTGACCACTGTCCCTTTTTTCACCCCGTGATAGCGAAGGACATTTGAAAATTTACACACTTCCCGCTGCAGATCGGTATAGGTGAGGGTGCGGGTCTCCTCCGCCCGCTCTCCCTGCCAGTGAATCGCCACCTTGTCCGCTTTCCCGTTTTTCACATGCCGGTCCACGCAGTTGTAACACACATTGGTTTTAGCCCCGTCGAAAAATTTCACGTAGGGTCCCTGGTTTTGGCCGATCGAGTCGAAATCGTGCCACATCACCTCTTTCCATTTTTTGAACCAGGTGACATGGGTTTCCGCCATCTCGGCCCAATAGCCTTCTGGATCTTCTATCGACCGTTTGTATTCCTTCTGATACGCCTCCAGGGACGACACGTTCGCCTGTTTTCGGAATGCATCGGAAGGTGGGTAGGTTTCTTTGTCCTGATAAGTGGATTCAATTGATTCGTTCATAAAAGTCTCCTTGGTGGGGGGTTGTGACAGTCTTGCCTATACTGCTTTTTGCAAACTATACACAGCACCCGCAGCAAAAGCCAAGTACTTTCCGGAAGGAATCCACATTGCTTCTTCGCGCAATCCACAGTACCTTTCCGACATGACAACTTCCAGCATGCAACAATTTATCGAACGAATCCCCAAAACGGATCTGCATGTTCACCTCGACGGATCCCTGCGGATCTCCACCCTGCTGGAGCTTGCGGATCAACAGGGAGTGAAGCTTCCGGGCACCTCCGCGGAGGCCCTGTTGGAAACCGTGTTTAAATCCCACTACCGGGATCTTCCCGAGTACCTGGCCGGATTTCAATACACGGTGGCGGTGATGCAGCGGGAGGACGCGCTCGAACGGATCGCCCGCGAATTGGCGGAGGACAACCTGGCGGAGAATGTGCGGTATCTGGAAGTCCGCTTCGCCCCGCAACTGCATACCAGTCAAGGCTTGAACATGGAACAGGTGCTGCAGGCCGTCACCCGGGGACTTACCGCGGCCCAAACCGCTCACAATCAGTCCCCCGCCGTTCGCTCAGGAGAGGATATCCCCTTTCGCTTCGGCATCATCGTCTGCGCCCTGCGCTGGTTCATACCGCAAATGTCTTCGTACTACCAACGCCTGTTCGAGGTGATGCCCTACGCAGGAGAGGCCTCCGTCTTTGCCGCCGCCTCCCTGGAACTCGCCCGGGCATCGGTGGCGTTGCGGGATCATCTGGAACTTCCCATCGTGGGCTTTGATCTGGCCGGCGCCGAGGCGGGGAACCCCGCGATTGAGCACCGGGAGGCTTTTTTATACGCTCACCGGAATTTCCTGCAGAAAACCGTCCACGCCGGAGAGGCCTTCGGCCCCGAAT
>JBBDRC010000243.1:6871-19650 GCA_040905625.1 Kiritimatiellia bacterium | reverse complement strand
TGCGGGAGTATAGGGAATGCTTCGGTCCGAAGCGCAAAAAGGCGGGGAAACCGCTTCCCGTGGAGATCCCGGGGGTGGAGTCGCTCAGGGAGGTGGACGGTCGAGCAAAAAAAATGCCACGATGAACGTGGCATTTCTTTTGTTTTGTCTGTGATTTAGACTAACCGGCCTTCAATCAGCCCGAGGGGAAGGGGAGCGGGCTGCACGGGTTTGGATTCGAGAACTGTGTGAGTGCCGTTCACTGAAGAGGCTTCAAAGGCATGCATGGCTTCCAAGGCGTGGTAGGCAAGTGCTCCACTGCTGCGATGCGAATGCTTGCCTTCGCTGAGAATGGCCATGGCCAAATCAGCCGCTCCAATACTCCGCATATTGTTTGCGTAGGGATGGCTCAGGGCTTGTTCTTTCCATTCTTTTGTGGAGGGAGTCCACAAGGATACGGGTCCGCCGAAGGTGTTGGGGTCGGGTACCGCGAGAGATCCCGATGTCCCGTACAATTCGATGGGTTTATGGTGATGCGCGTAAACATCGAAGGAGATGGTCATGCTGACCACGGCTCCGGAATGAAACTCCAGAGATCCGGAGTAGTGGGTGGGGATTTCCACGGGCAGTTCTTCTCCGAATTTTGCTTCGCAGGTCGCGGTACGGACCTCAAAGGCTTTTGTGGTATTTGCACAAATGCGTTTGATGGGTCCGAGCAGGTTCACGAGGGCGGTGAGGTAATAGGGACCCATGTCAAAAATGGGGCCCGCACCCACCTGATAGAAAAAGGCGGGATTGGGATGCCAGGATTCGGGTCCACGGGACATCATGAAGGCCGTCCCGCCGACCACCCGGCCCAGCCATCCGTCGTCCACCAGTTTCCGGCAGGTTTGCATGCCCGCACCCATAAAGGTGTCGGGGGCGCACCCGACCAGCAGGTTTTTTTTCGCCGCCAGATCCAGGACGGCTTTTGCATCCTTCAAATGAACGGCCAGGGGCTTTTCGCAATGCACATGTTTACCCGCCTCCAGGGCGTTTAAGCTGACTTCCGCATGTACTGCGGGAATGGTGAGGTTGATGACAAGTTGCACGTTGGGATTTGCCAGCAGATCGTCCACAGATTGCGCCACGCAACCGTATTCTTCGGCCTTTGCCTCCGCGGCTTCATGGTTGATGTCCGCGCACGCGACCACTTTGAGCACTTCGAAAGTTTTTGCACCCTTGAAGTAGGCCCCGGAGATGTTTCCGCAACCGATAATTCCAATTCCGATTTGTGAGGGTTTGTTCATACTGTTTTTTTTCCTGATTACTTGGTTCCGACGGCAATTCCGTTTTGAGTGAGGTAGGTGTAGCTTTGAGCAATCGCTTCCATCATGTCGCCTTCGTAGCTGTCAAGCTCCACACCGATGTGGGTGGCATACGCAGCGGCTTTGGAGGCCGCGAGCATGTCGACCTGGCCGGTGCCGGCGGGAAGGAAAGGAGAGCTGTCGCTGACCATGATTTTGCCGTCTTCGGTTTCCGCTTCGGTGAAGCTGGCATCCGTGCGCACTTTCCCGTCCTTGAAATGAAGGTAGGTGCCGCGGGGACCGATTTCGGTGATGAACGCAACCGGATCAAGTCCGGCCCGGGCGACCCAGAAAATATCGGCCTCCCAGAGGACCGTGTCCGGGGTGTTTTCGAGGAAAAGTTTGTATCCCCGTCGTCCTTCAATTTCGCAGAGATCCCAGTCGTGGTTATGGTATCCGACCTGCAGAGCGTGTTCCGCCGCGTTGGCCGCGGCTTCGCTGTAAAGTTCCGCGAGTGCTTTGACGTTGTCCAGTGAGGTGTAGTGTTCCTTGAATTTGGGTGGGCAACCGGTGATGAGCGCTTTATGTCCCATGAGCAGAGCCTGCTCGATTATTTCGTTTTTCTTATCGCCGACCGGAAGTCCGATGTGGGCGGAGGGGGCCTGCAGTCCGAGTTCCTTAAACAAACGCGCGGCCTGTTCGGGACTGGAGCCTGGATAACCGGCGGGTTCCACACATCCATAGCCCATATCGGCGATGGCCCGGATGGTGCCTTCATAGTCTTTTGCCGCCTGTTCCCGAACGCTGTAGAGTTGTACTGTAATTTGAGGAGTCATATGTGTTCCTGTGGTTTGGAGTTGATCAAAACAATGTATTCGGCATCTATAGCACATACATTCATGTTGTGTAAAGGGTTGCTAATTGACTAAAACTATGATTGATGGTCAAAATATGAACTTTCAGCTCAGCCGGATCGGATATTTCATAAGCGGTAAGGGCGGGGCGGAGATTCCGTCCGTCATTCAACCGAACACGTTGTATTTTGAACTGATTACCCGGGGAAAGGTGCGAAACCCGGCGAATACGGAGTGGAGAACTCCCGGGTGGATCTTTGCGCATCGTCCGGGGCAGGAAACGATTCATGTGTCCCCGCCTGACAGCCACTACGAATGCATGACCGCTCATTTTCAAACCGACACCTGTCAGGATGTATGCGAATGGCCCCGGGAATTCCGCTGGGAGGAATCGGAGGAGGCCGTTCGATTTGCCGGGGAAATGGTGTATGCGTTTCATCATTCAGAAATTGAACATACAGTTCTGGGTGATTTTATCCTGGCTCAATTTCGATTCCGACTGAAACAGGATCAAGTGCGCAGCACCCGGAATGAAATACCCGCGCGAATCGCGGAGGTTATGGAAATTATGGACAGGCAATTGCACACCCGACTGTCGATTGAAGACCTTGCCGCACAGGTGGACGTGAGCGCCTCGCATTTATTTGCCGAATTCAAAGCCGCCACCGCGAAAAGCCCGCATCAGTATTTAATCCAGCAACGCATGTCGGCCGCGCGTCACCGACTGGTGACCACACTGGACCCGGTCAAGGCGATCGCGTATGATATCGGGTATACCAACACCGAAAATTTCTGTCGGAGTTTCAAGCGCGCCACCGGGTTGACCGCCGCCTCGTTTCGTAAAAAATACAGGGTATATGGCTGATTTTCACAAATCCAGTCCCGCCTCTCCGGCCCTGGCTTTCCTCTCTTTGAGTTCCTGTTGTTTCCTCTGAAATTTCTCAATTTCCACCGGGGTTGCGGGGCGAAGAGTCCAGGGGCCTTCGCGGTGATTGCGGCTGATGGGACCACCGGTTTTTATCCAGGAAACCGCACGACCTTCGGCATGTCCGGGCTGAAAGAGAGTGCCTTCACCCCGAAAACTCCGTCTGAGACCGGGTAGATCGATATCGGCATCGGTAATGGTCAGTTGACGGTCGGGACGGATTCTAAACGAAAAAGCCCCATCGAACTTCTCCAGCAGCTCCACCCGGGCCCGATCATGGTCGTGTCGAAGCCGCACCATGCCCCTTTTATAAATAATCGGGCAGTCAAAGGTATAATATCCTTCGGGAAGCCGAGTCGTCAGATCCGGTGGCGGGGCGCTTACACAGGCGGCCAGGGTGATAAAAATCAGGCTGAGGAGTTGCATCCGCAGGCATTGCAGGGCAAAGTGGGCTGTAGGTCGATAACGAGTAAAAAAGGAAATGTGCATGGAGTATTCCATAACGAAAGCTGAAATAAATGAGAAGCCCTTATTGGAATATACGGGAACCTATTCGTTGATATCCACAGATGAGGAACTGGTCAAGGTGTTGCCCGATCTTCATGCGGAGACGTTACTGGGCTTTGATACGGAAACCCGCCCCGCGTTTCGGAAGGGGGAGTCCTATCTTCCCAGTCTGTTACAGTTGGGGGGCGAATCCCATGTATGGTTGTTTCAATTACAGAAATTAAAAGAGGTAAGCCGTCTGTTTTCGATTCTGGCGAATCCGGATATTTGCAAAACCGGTGTGGCGATTGCCCGGGACATCCTGGAGTTACAGGATTTACACGAATTTGAACCCGCAGGGTTTGAAGATGTGGGATTGATTGCGGAGCAAATAGGGTTCCGAAACACCGGATTACGCCCTTTGTCCGCCCTGTTGTTGGGAGGTCGAATCAGCAAAGGCGCACAAGTCTCCAACTGGGCCACTGCGCAATTGTCCCCGAAGCAGGAACTCTATGCGGCCACAGACGCCTGGATATCCCGGGAACTTTATCTGGCACTGCGCGCGCTGCAAAAAAAACGACGGGCGAGAGCCTGAATTCCATGATTGCCCTATTTCATATTTGAGGGTATCATCACGACATGAAAATTCAATCGTTACAATTTTTCTATGCGGAGTACAGGGTGGAGTCTGAATGACTGATTCGCACTCTCCATCCGTGTATACCCCCCGCTTCAGGATATTCAGCCGGACGGATGTGGGAAAGCGTCGGCAACGAAACGAGGATTCGCTGGGGGTGATTGCCCGACACGGCGTTTTTCTGGTTGCGGACGGCATGGGGGGGGTCGATGGCGGCGATTTTTCCAGTCGGCAGGTGGTGGACCAGATGAGTCTGAGTTTTCAGGATTTGAAACCGGGATCCCTTACATTTGAGGAAACGCTGGACAGGGTGGAGCAGTCCATCGTGGAATCCAGCACCAAAATCAAAGCCGAAGCTCACGTGAGAGGGATTTGCGGCATGGGCACGACGGTGGTGCTGATTTGTTTTGATTTAACAGGGGAACATGAGGCCTGCGTGATGCATGTGGGCGACAGCCGACTCTACCGCTATCGACAACATCAGTTGGAAGCCCTGACGGAAGATCATTCGTTGGCGGCGGAAGCCGGTATTGTGGACCATTCGATGATCCCGATGTTCATGGCGGGGGTGATCACCCGCGCGGTCGGAGTGAAAGAGGATGTGTTGATTGATCAAAATCCGGTGGATATCCGGCCCGGCGACTGGTATTTGCTTTGCAGTGACGGACTTTATAACATGGTGACGGAGACCGAAATCGCCCGAATTCTCTCGCGTCACAGCCTGGATCCGGCTGCGGAATTAGTGGCCGCGGCCAATGAAGCCGGCGGATTTGACAATATTACGGTGGTGTTGATTTACCTGGAGGGCGGGCCCTCCGAGTCCGGAAACCTGGACGATACCATTACCTGATCTTCGGGGTCGGACGGGTCAGACAGGTCCGACTCCACTGAGTAGGGCTTGAGGATTGTGCCCCGTGGGGAGCTGTGTTAGGGGTTGTCCGCAACTAACCAGGAGATTATGATGATGAAACATAAGTGCAAACGAACAGGCTGTTGCCTTTTAGGAATGCTGGTCCTGCTGTTGCTGAGCGGGTGCGGAGGCGCGGATACGGTTCAGGTGGCGACAGACAACGGTTTTGTGCCCTTTGAGTTTGTGGATTCCTCCACGGGTGAACTGATCGGGTTTGATATCGACCTTATCCGCGCGATTGGAGAGGAGGCGGAGTTGAATCTGAAGATCAACACCATGGAATTCGACGGGCTGATCGCCGGCATCCGCACCGGACGCTATGATGTGGGCATCGCCGGGATCACCATCACCGAAGAACGGGGGAAATCGATCGATTTTTCCGATCCGTATTACGATGCCGGACTGATTCTGGCGGTACGGGCGGACAATCAAACGATCTCTTCGGCTGCGGATCTTGCCGGGAACCGGGTGGGAACCCGATCAGGAAGCACCAGTGAGAGTTATTTAAAAGAGCATCATCCGGAAGCTTCCGTTATCGCCTTTCCCGGAATTGTGGAGGCGTATATGGATCTGGAGGCGGGCCGGGTGGATGCGGTGCTGTATGACCTGCCGAACGTGCAGTATTACGTGAATCAGGACCGCGAAACGAATTTCAAAACCGTGGGGGAGGTATTACAGGGCGAGCAATATGGAATCGCCTTCCCCAAGGGATCTCCGTTGGTGCAGCCCGTGAACGAGGCATTACAGGAGTTGCGGGATAACGGGACGTATGACCGGATCTATGCAAAATGGTTTGGAGAGGATTCCGGAGGCGAATTAGGGATGCAATGATGGATTCCCCGTATATTGAGGTGCTTCCGTTTCTGTTCCGGGGGCTGGGGTGGACTTTGCTGATCACATTCACCGGGTTACTGTTCGGATTCGGATTGGGCACGGCGGCGGGCCTGGCCCGGCTTTCCCGGAAGGGGTTTTGTCGCGGACTGGCCACAGTATATGTGGAGGTAATCCGCGGCACCCCGATTCTGGCGCAACTCCTGTTTGTGTATTTCGGGTTGTCGGAATTGCTGTCGATGAATATTCATAAGCTGGCGGCGGCGATTCTGGCGATTGCGGTGAACTCCGGGGCCTACATTGCTGAGATTGTGCGGGGTGCGGTGCAGTCCATTGATGTCGGACAGAGGGAGGCCGGACGGTCTCTGGGGCTGTCCCGTTCGCAGACCATGCGCTATGTCATCTGGCCCCAGGCGCTGCGGCGTATGATTCCGCCGCTGGGGAACCAGTTTATTATCAGTCTCAAGGACACCTCCCTGTTCTCCGTTATCGCGGTGGGCGAGATTCTGTATCAGGCGCGCCAGTATTATCAGAGCACCTTTGCGCCGTTTGAAGCGTTGACCATGGCCTGTCTGCTGTATTTGCTGATCACGATCCCCAGCTCCGTGTATTTGCGGCGGGTGGAACAACGATTGGAGGGGAAATGATCCGTACACGTGACCTTTGTAAACGTTTCGGAGAGTTGACGGTTCTTCGGAATATCGACCTGGAGGTTCATCCGGGTGAAGTGGTTTGCATCATTGGCCCCTCCGGTTCGGGCAAAAGCACGCTGTTACGCTGTCTCAACGGACTTGAAACGGCCACCGGAGGCGAAGTGACCATTGACGGGGATTCTCTGAACACCACCGAGGCGAAGATAAATCAGCTTCGGGCCCGCCTGGGAATGGTGTTCCAGCATTTTAATCTGTTTCCCCACCTCAGTGTGCTGGAGAATATAACGCTGGCCCCCCGGAACGTTCAGGGTAAAACCCGGGCGGAGGCGGCAGCCATTGCGGAACGTCTGCTGGAAAAAGTGGGGCTGAGTGACAAAGCGCATGTGCGCCCGAACCTCCTCTCCGGGGGGCAAAAACAGCGGGTGGCCATCGCCCGCGCCCTGGCCATGCGGCCGGAGGCGATGCTGTTTGACGAACCCACCTCCGCGCTGGATCCCGAATTGGTCGGCGAGGTGCTTGCGGTGATGGAGGATTTAGTCAAAGAGGGCATGACCATGGTGGTGGTCACCCACGAAATGGGATTCGCCCGCCGGGTGGGGAGCCGGGTGTTGTTTATGGATGAGGGGCGGATTCTGGAGGAGGGCACTCCGGAACAGCTTTTTGATCATCCCGCGCATCCGCGAACCCGGGCGTTTCTGGGCAATGTGTTGAGAATGTCCTGAAATTTCGTCTCAAGATCGCACGGATTCAGCATTGACACCCGTACAGGTCCGCATAGGGAGAGGACCCATTTTGCAAACGTACCTCATTTAAATTAAAAACCCAGATCATCCGAAAGGGGGTGAAAACAAGAATGCCCGTAGAAGTTAAACTGAAAAAAGGTGAATCCGTCGACCGCGCGATGCGCCGGTTGAAGAAAAAACTGGATAAGGAAGGGACCATGCGCGATCTCCGCGCCCGTGCTCATTACGAAAAACCCAGTGAGCGCAAACGGAAAAAATCCGCCCGCGCACGTGCCCGCATGGGACGACCTATTTATTGAGGTCTTACACGTACACGAAGAAACCCGGAGATCTTTTCTCCGGGTTTTTTGTTTTACTCGTAGCAGTGTTCCGGTCCGGGAAAGGTTCCCTGTTCGACATCGCGGATATATTCCCGCAGCGAACCGCGAATGAGTTCTCCGACTTGGGCGTATTGTTTGACAAAGCGGGGGGTGAAATCCTCATACATCCCCAACAGGTCGTGAAAGACCAGAATTTGAGCGTCGCAGAGAGGTCCGGCACCGATGCCGATGGTGGGGATGTCGAGGGAATCGGTAATTTCTCCCGCCAACGGGGCGGGACAGGCCTCCAGCACCAGCGCGAACGCTCCCGCTTCCTGGATCGTCAGGGCATCCGCCTTGAGTTTGGCTGCCTGAGCGGGATGCCGGCCCTGAACATTGAACCCGGTTTGTTTGACGGATTGGGGAGTCAGCCCGATGTGGCCGGTGACCGGGATGCCGTTACGGACCAGTCGGGAAATGGTGGAAGCCCGCTCGGCGCCCCCTTCCAGCTTCACCGCGTCCGCTCCCGCCTCCTGCAGGAAACGTCCCGCATTCCGAAGGGCCTCCTCCTCGGAGATTTGATAGCTCAGGAAAGGCAGGTCCGCGACCAGAAGGGCATTGGTCACCCCCCGGGAGGCGGCCAGGGTGTGATGCAACATCTGTTCCATGGTCACGCTGAGGGTGGTTTCGTGACCTAGAACGGTCATGCCCAGGCTGTCCCCCACCAATACGAACGGAATCCCGGCCTGCTCCGCGAGTTTGGCACTGGTGTAGTCGAAAACCGTGACGGTGGCGAATTTTTGTTTATGTTTGAGTCCGCGAATACGGCTGCTGGTCCATGGGGTCATGGGGTTTCGTGTCCTTTTTCCTGCTGTTTTTCCTGCTGTTTTTCCTGCTGTTCCTTGGCCTGGTTCAGTACCCGCTGCATATGATGGGCGATAATTTCCTCGCGCCGGGCCTGCTCCTGTTCATTCTGCTCCTCCAAATGGCGCAGTTTTGACCGGATGTCTTGGATGGCTTTTTCCCGTTCCTCCAGACTCCGGTCCACCCGTTCACTGATTTTTGCGCGAATCGTCTGTATCGCCACTTCCCGTTCGGCTTCATTTTCGGCGTTTCTCAGCGCGGAGATTTCCTCCCGCAAGGGGTGGGGGCGATTGGGCCGGGCCGGGGGTTTCCCTCTATTCTCCGAGGCTTTCAGGCGCAGTTCACGTCGGAAAGCCGTCGGGTCCTGTTCGCGAAGGTCGGACAGACGCTGAAACTCGTCAGGGTTTTCCTCCCGAAGTTGGTTCAGATATCGTTCCACCGGAGCGGATGACGCGTCGGGTCCCCGTCCTTCGGCGCGTCCGCGATCCCCGTGACGAAGTCGTCCCTCCGGGGGTTGCGCCCAACCGATGGCGGCACTTGCGGTCAGAGTGAATACAAAAAGGAGTATTTTGAATGTCATATGGGTTCCTCCATGGAGAGAAGTATTTCGGCCCAGTCGTTTTCATCCTCTAGAATGCGTGAATCCTCCATGGACAGATTGGACCAGACAGCGAGTTGTTCCTGGAGCGCATCCAGGTCGTCGAGCAAAGGGTCTCTGGAATCAAAATCCGTCTGGACGGGTTGGATGCGGGTGGTGAGCGACGGCGGGGGCGATTGAAGATGACGGCTGAGATGGGGCAGAAGTCCCAGTGCCAATACCAGGATCGCTGCCAACGCCAGCAGGCGGGGCAGGGTTTTGGATGCGGGTTGAGACGCGGCCTTCAGGATGCGTGTGCGGTTCAGTTCCGGCAAGGGAGGCGAGAGGATTTCAGTTGCGGATTGAGAGGCGGCCTGCAGCACCCGGCTTTCCATGGCCCAATCGGAAAGGTCCGGACGGTCAGTGTGGGTCTGGTGCGGAGCTTCCCGTTCGGCCGCAGTACGTTCGCCGCTCTGTTCAAGCAGAATGGCGTTTTTTTGTTCGTGGTTTGGGGATTCCCGGGTGTTCATGGGTTTCTTGATAGTGAGTTGAGAGAGTGGTAATCATCGGCCAGGGCTTCACGCAGATACTTGAGGGCGTATTGCATACGGGCGAGCGAGGTGTTGATGGAGACATTCTGTATGCCGGCGATTTGTTTAAAGGACATATCGGCTTCAGTTCTCATCAGATACACCTCCCGCTGTTCGAGGGGCAGGGAGTGCACCGCATGCTGAATCCGCAGAGCCAACTCCCGATTGCTGGTCCGGCGTTCAGGACCCTGGTCAAGGTTGGGCAGCACGCTTTCCAGAGTGTCGGGGCTCCCGGTTCCCCCGATCCCGTTCCCCCCGATGGGCTGCTGAAGACTGGCATCGGGTTTGCGTTTGCGGCTGAGATCAATAACCCGGTTGCGGGCGATACGGAACAACCACGAAAGCAGACGGTCGCTTTGGTAGCGGTGCAATCCCTTGATCGCCCGAATCCACACGTCCTGAAACAGGTCCTCTGCCTGATGCGGATCGCGCACCATGCCGTAAATAAACCCGTACAGCGGACGACGGGTTTGATCCACGATGTGTCCGAGGGCTTCGACATCGCCTTTCCGGTACTGCTCAAGCAGGTGTTCAAGGGGTTGATCCTCCATACGGGTTACTCTTACATACTCCATGAACGGAGTCAGCCTTGAATTATTGTATTTTTTTTGGGGGGATCAGGTCTGGAAGAGTTCGACCTGTTGACTGAATACATTGGCGCGGAAGTGGAGGCGGGGAGGGTCGACGACATGCAGGGTCTCAAGGATGGCGGTCTCGGTATCGGGCAGGAGTTCTCCGAGGATGGAGGGTTGCGTATGCAGATGTTCCAGCCGGAGTTCATTCCCGGGTTCACCCGGTGACAAGGCCGCATAGAGAATTTCACATTCAATGAGTTCGTTCAGGAAGTGGGTGCCGAGGGACGCGTCGGGCACCAGACTGTCGTGCATGCCCACTAATTCGAGAACGGCAATGGACCGGTTGATGTCTCCGAAACGCACGGGCACTCCGAGGGAGGGTTCGCGTGAGCCCCAGCGGCCTGAGCCGATCAACAGATAGCGTACATGTTCCGGTGTCAGCCGATTGAGCCGTCCAATGGTTTTGGCGACGGCATGTTGTTTTTGTTCGGTAAGCATGGAGTAGGCCTCACCTTTCACCAGAATCACCCGGTCGATCCTGCTGTAGAGTCCGGCGCCTATCACAGGACCTTTCGCGTCGATCCATTTGCGGCGGGGCTTCAGGTCGGCCCCGTGATCCTCATCGTCATCGTTTCGAATCTGGAAGGGGCGGCACTGGAGGATATTGATTCGGTACTCATCTTCTTTCAGAAAATTCACGCTGAATTCGACATCGACCGGAACTCCGTACGCCTGCTCCAGAGCGTGCAGCATTCGGCGTAAATCCTCGATGAGGTCCGTATGTTGAAGGAGTCCTTTGAAGGTCAGGAGCGGATACTGTTCCCCGGGTCGGCAGGAGGTGAACAGATGGAGGGGCAGATCGGCGTTTTCGCGGACAATTTCATCAAACGCCCCGGAAACCATGCGGTTGTCGGTCAAATGGAGGGCATCCATTTTACGTTGCGTATCCTCGTGGGTGGCGGAGGGCTGCAAGTCGGGCGCGTTGAGGGCTATGACCCGGGTATGATCATCCTCGTTGGGATCCACCGCCCGGGTGCCCAATCCGAAAACCAGGCGGATGACCCCGGCTTCGGGATCGATGTCGCGGTGCCAGACGTAGGGATTGTACGAAAGACCGACACCGGCGAGTTGCGGATAATAATACTCACCATACCGCTGTCCGGATACCCGTTGCAGCAGCAGGGCCATCTGTTCGTCCCGGTTGAGCAGTCCCCGGCGTTTGCGATAGCGCAGGGCCTCCTCATCCAGCGCGCTGGCATACACCTGACGAACAGCGGTGAGCAGGGCCTGCAGGCGGGCTTCCGGCGGACCCTGATTCACGCAAAAAACGCTCTCGTATTTTCCCGCGAAGGCATTTCCGTACCCGTCCTCCAGCAGAGAACTGGACCGCACAATAAAGGGTGACTCGCCAAAATAGCTGAGCAGATCCCGGAATTGCTGGATGGCATGTTCGGGGAACGTGCCTTTCAGGATGCGGTCTTTGGCGATGTCCAGATCGTTCAGAAACGTTTCGGGATCCCGTTGACGTTGACGGATCCACCAGACCTGATTTCGAATAAGAAAGGTGTAATAAATTTCCGATCCCACGTGGAAGGAGTCGTGTGCCTCCAGTTTTTCGTAGAGATCCGGCTCTTTTCGCCGCAGGATTCCGCGGGCAATGATCATTCCCGCCGCCTTACCTCCGATGCGTCCACTGCCAATCAGTCGGTTGCAGATCGCGAGCAGGTCCTCCAGAATCAGCATGTCGCTGGCCAGACTGTGCATTTTGGGGTCGTCTCCGATCATTTCGAGCAGGATAAGTTCGAACAGGGATTTCTTTTCGAAGGCGGAAACGGGCCGGTTCTGGTGTTCGGCACGCAATAATTCTTTTGCGGTCATGACCAGACGTTTCCAACGGTCGGGACGCGGTTCGGCCAGCAGCCCCCTCCAATCGGAGCTGCGGAGGACTTCCGCGATTTCCGCGCTGGACTCCACCGGACGGAACCGGTCGCCCTCCCGCATATGAATGTGGTTCAGAACCTCACCGGAGCGGTACTGCACCTTCAAGGGTCGAATGTAGAGGTGACCGTGGTGACTGAACACATCCAGCATGAACTGGGTGGTTTCGTAGATGGGGGTTCGGGCAAACTGACTGTGGGTGTGCCGATAAATCGCAAAATAGGTCAGGCGCTGAAACTCCAACAGCCGGGGGCAGGTCAGCATGAAAAAATTGCCCAGCATGGAGTCCGCCCGCCAGGTTTCGCTGAGTTCAGACAGGCAATCGAACACGCAAACCGATCCTTCTCCCGAGTGGGTGATGACATCGTGGACTTCATTCACGAATCCCTCGAATCCCTGCGCCGGATCGGGCCGGTAAATACGGTAACATCTATTTGCGGGCAAAAGCTTGGGATGGGAGGCGAAGCGGAAATAAATCAGCCGCTTGCCGTCCCGGTGTGCCGCCTCGGCATAGGGCACCACAAAATCCCTGTACTCCTCCCAGCTTTCGACCTGCCAGACAATATTATCCCCTGGAAGGACACCTTTCAGTACCTCGTCAAGTCCGGGAAGGCCGGTGGTGCAGGGGGAAG
>JBBDRC010000243.1:0-6771 GCA_040905625.1 Kiritimatiellia bacterium | reverse complement strand
AGGACACCTTTCAGTACCTCGTCAAGTCCGGGAAGGCCGGTGGTGCAGGGGGAAGACATTTTCAGGGAGAGAAGTCAGAAGTTAGAGGTCGGAGATTAGGAGAAGTCAGAAGTTAGAGGTCGGAGATGGAAGTTAGAAGTCAGAGGTCAGAGAGGTCGGAGATGGGAGAACTCTCTGACCTCTGTCTTCTGACCTCTGTCTTCTGTCTTCCGACCTCCATGCTAGACAATCCCCTGATCCAGCATGGCGTTGGCGACTTTGGTGAAGCCGGCGATGTTGGCACCGATGACGTAATTGCCCGCATGGCCGTATTCATCGGCGGTATGATAACAATTTTCGTGAATGGCAATCATGATTTCGTGCAGACGGTTGTCGACTTCGTCGCGCGGCCAGGAGATGCGCATGGCATTCTGGCTCATTTCGAGACCCGACGTGGCCACACCACCGGCATTCGCGGCTTTGCCCGGGCCGTAGAGAATACCCGCTGCGAGGTAGGCATCAATCGCATCCGGTTCACTGGGCATATTCGCTCCCTCGCTGATAAGCATGCAGCCGTTTTTAAGCAGGGTGTTGGCATCGCCCCCGCTGATCTCGTTCTGCGTGGCGCAGGGGAAGGCGCAGTCGCAGGGGATGGACCAGGGCGCCTCCCCATTGAGATACTCGCCGCCGAATTTTTCGGTGTATTCTTTGATGCGCCCCCGTTTCACGTTTTTGAGTTCCTGCACCCAGGCCAGCTTTTCACGGGTGAACCCCTCCTTATCCACGATTGTGCCACTGGAATCGGAAAGAGAAATCGGTTTGGCGCCCAGATCCAACAGTTTTTCAACCGCAAATTGGGCCACATTACCGGAGCCGGACACCAGGCAGGTTTTGCCATCCAGATTGTCCTGTTTGGTTTTCAGCATTTCTTCGGCAAAATAGATGGTTCCGTATCCGGTGGCTTCGGGGCGGATAAGGGAGCCGCCCCAATTCAGTCCTTTGCCGGTGAGAACACCGGTGAATTCGTTTCGAATCCGTTTGTATTGGCCGAACATGAAGCCGATTTCGCGTCCGCCCACGCCGATATCGCCCGCAGGCACATCGTTTTCAGCGCCGATGTGACGTTGCAACTCGGTCATAAAGCTTTGGCAGAAGCGCATCACCTCCGGATCGGATTTGCCTTTGGGATCGAAATCGGAGCCGCCTTTTCCTCCGCCCATGGGCAGAGTGGTGAGGGCGTTTTTAAAAATCTGTTCAAAACCCAGGAATTTCAAAATACTGAGATTCACACTGGGGTGAAAGCGAAGACCGCCCTTGTAAGGTCCGATGGCACTGTTGAATTGCACCCGGAATCCGCGGTTAACCTGAACCCGGCCTTTGTCATCCTGCCAGGGAATCCGGAACTGAATCACCCGCTCCGGTTCGGTGACCCGCTCGAGTATGGCGGCATCCTCATAGTGGGGATTCTTTTCCAGCACAGTTTCCAGGGTTTCCAGAACTTCTTTGGCCGCTTGCAGAAATTCGCGTTCGCCCGCATTTCGGCGGGACAGATTTTCAATGACGTTTTCGATATAATTCACAGTGTCTCCTTAAGGGTGGGTTTGGGATGCGTGGTCTCTATATTACATATTGACGGTAATCAAATAAATTTAGATCAGAATCAGTACAGCCGTAAGGGCGACCGCGCAGGAACCTGCCGCCAGCGAGCGTTTGCTGGGGACGTTGCCGTCGAAAATCCAGGCGACCGGGATCATGAAGACGGGGAGGGTGGCGAGGGTGGCCTGGACCAGGCCGGCGGGAGCGGATTCCAAGGCCCGCATCAGAAAAATCATTCCCAACACGGGACCTAAAAGGACCGAGATCGTCATCCAGCCCAAAGGGTGTCCCCCCACTTTTTTGTCGGGAATCAATTCATCGGGCTGCCGGAAGGGACTGCGTCCACAGAGGTGAAGAATGAGCAAAAAGCCGCCGACCCCCAGAGCCCCGGCCGAGACCCGATAGCAGGCGGGGATCCACGAGGGTACCGTTTCCCCGATCCCGTCGAACGCGATGCGGGTCACCACCGCGCTTACTCCCTGGCACACTGCGGAAAATATTCCGGCAAAAATCCCGATTCGCAGTTCGGCAGGTGACAGGTGCCGGCGTTCCCTGGGTGCGACCGCCAGGGTGACCATGAGCAGGATCGCCGCGGCGCAGAGGAGTTGAGTGAATTCAATGGTGGTGCCCAACACCATCCATTCCCCGATCAGGGCGACGGGCGGGGATATGCTGCACACCATCAACACCCCGAGGCGGGGTCCCAGCCGGCGGTAGGCGGCAAAAAGTCCGAGATCGCCGAGGCAAAGATGAAGAAAGCCGGCCAGTAGAAACCAGGAGCGGTTGGGAATCAGAAAGGAACTTCCCAGCGCGACCCCGATTCCTCCCAGAACCAGGCTGGCGAGGGCCAACCGCATTCCATTGGCCGGGGCGGACCCGTAGTGCCGGGCAATCCGCGAGGAGCCGAAACCGCCCAGTGACCAACACAGGGCGGTAAGCAACGCGAAGATCATGATTTCGCTTTTTCTTTATTCTTCGCTTTTGATTTTGCCTTTTCTTCCCGGGCTTCGGCGACTTCCTGGTCTTTGTAAACGGATTTATCGTAGCCGGCGGCAAAGTCCTTATAGTGCACATCCAGCGGTTCGGCCGCTTTTTTCATATTGAAATCGTTCACAATAATTCCGATGACCTCGGATCCCACTCCTTTGAACTGAAGAAGCACGTGCCGCAGGGCGCGGTGGCGGGTTTGTCCGGCACGGCATACGGTCACGACACCGTCTGAAAGGCTGGAAATCACCAGACCATCGGAAATCAGCCCAATGGGCGGGGTATCGATGATGATCCGGTCGTAGTTGGCTCTGGCCCAGAGGAGAAGGTTTCGAATATCCTTACCCCCCAGCAAATCCGCCGGATTTATGTCGCTGGAGGAAAGCGATGCCATTAAATCCAAGTGATCGGTGGGACCGGGCAGAATGATTTTTTCAAAATCCTTTCCCCCATATTTGGCCAGGTGGTGGAGCAGACTGTATTGGTATTCGTCATCCCCCTCCTTGGCCTCAATCCCGTCGGCGAACACTTTGGCCAGCCGGGGACGCCGCATATCACAGTCGATCAACAGCGTTTTTTGACCCGCGCGGGCGGAGGTGATCGCCACGTTGGTGGCGCTTACGGTTTTACCTTCACTGGGGGAGGCGGAACAGAACATCACCACATGTCCACCGGGATGGGAATGCCCCTTGTCCCGTATTTCCTTCAGACGTTTATTATTCACGTGGTCGAGAATCACCCGGACCGCATTAAAGGATTCCGCGACCTGCCCGAATTTCTGATTGAGCGAGATCATGGCCAGATCCGCGCGTTTTCCACCCGCGATATGGGGAATGATGCCGATAATCCGGCTGGAAATCTCCGCCTCCAGCTCGGCAATGGAGAAGATGCGGTCCTCCACGGCCTCCAGAGTCAGGGCCAATAAAAACCCGATGGACAGACCACCGAAAATCCCCAGGGGAAGGATGGTGATCAAACGGGGATGCACAGGTTTCTCTTCAGAAATTGCGCGTTCCACCAGTTTCAGGGTGGCGGTGTCCTCGTCGGCGGCCAGGCGGGCCTGTTCAATGCGGGCCAGCACGCCGTTATAAGCGTTTTCCGCGGCGTCCCTCTCCCGTTCAAGCGCCCGCTGACGGGCCATGCGTTCCACCAGATGCAGTTCCTGACTGGTTACTTTTGTGGTCAATTCTTCGATACGGCGGTTCACGGCATCGCGTTGTCCTTCGAGAACCTTGATTTGTTGATCAAAACTGCTTTTGGAAAGTTCCACTTCCTGTTGGATGCTCCGGGCGATTTCCTTGATCCGCATATCCAGAGATTCCACATCCGGATGGCGTTCCGTTTTGGATTGCAGCATTATCTCCCGTTCCGCCAGCGCGTTCCGATACCGTTGAACCTCCGCCATGATGACATCGCGGTTGGGAAGAGTCCCGGGCAATTTCACCCCGTCGGAGAGGTCAATGGTCATTTCGTCAATCGCCTTGAAAAACTCTTCCGCGCGCAGGAGTTCATTATCGTAGGCGATGAGATTGCTGTTCAGAGTCATCAGGGATTGGCGATCCGCCTCCTGTTGGGCTTGCAGGGTATCCAGTTTGTTTTCTGTGCGGAACGCCAACAGGGCGTTCTCGGTAAGGTTAAGCTGGGTTTTCTGCACATCCGCCTGACGGTTCAGCCACTGCACCGCCGCATCGGACATATCGCGATTCTCCTCCTGGAAAAAGGTTTCCGCCGCCTCCGCCGCCGCATTGGCTGAAATCGCGGCGACCAAGGGATCGCTGCTTTCCGCACTGATTTGGACCAGACGGGATTGCCGCATCATGTTATAGGAAATTTTTCCGAACTTGGGACGATCATCCGTCGCGGTCGGGCGTCCGAAGCTATCCCACAGCAGTGCAAACCGTTCCTCCGCCAGCATACCGAACCGGGTTCCCCGCAACCGCCCCAGCCGGGTGTTGAACACTTCCTCGCTTTTTCCGAGGTCCTGCATCACCACATCTGTCAGAATCCGGGGGCCCCGCACGCTCATTTCAATCAGAGCCTGAGCGCGATACACGCGTTCCGCCTTCCAGAAATAAAGGGTGGATGCCGCGGCACCCAGGATCAGCATCAATAAAATCAGGAACCAACGCCGCCGAATAACTTTGATGAGCCGCCGGGGTGAAAGAAATTCAGCCGCCTGGTATCCGTAGTCGTAGCCGCCTCCATACCGGTTGTAACCGGTGTATCCCGTTTGGGGCATACCCGGAGTGTATCCGGAACCCGAATATCCGTATCCGGAATAGGGACCATAGTTGGGGATCGCCGCGGGGGCGGGGAGCATGGCGGGATTGGGAGGCGGGTATCCGCCTCCGTAGGGCGGTTGATTGTCGTTGGGGTCCATAAATGTTCAGGAGTGGGTGTTTAAGTGATGATAAGGTGTATAAGATGAAAGATTAGCCCGCACATGTCACGCTTTTTGATGGCGAAAGTTCAGTCCATTCCGCCAACAGCGCCGCCAGCCGGTTGGGAACGGTGGCTTCGAGGTAGACCGCGTCCTCTTCGTAGGCGCAGGCGTGTACTTTCGCCTGCTCATGCAGGAGGGCCACCAAATCGCCCCGCTGATGGGGAAGACACAGACGGACATGGGTCACCTGATCCGCCAGTTGGTCCGACAACCGCTCGAATAAACCGTCCAGTCCCTCCCGACTGTGGGTGGAAAGAAAGACCGCGTCGGGATGATGGCGCAGCAGGGCCACTTTTCGGGTGGTGTCTTCCATCAGGTCGATTTTATTAAAAACCGTGATCATCTGTTTCTGGTCCGCCCCCAATTCATGCAGCACCTTCAAGGTGGTCTGGTAAAACTCCTCCACCTGAATGGCGGTGACGTCCAGCACATGAATCAGAAAATCGGCCAGCACCGCCTCCTCCAGGGTGGCTTTGAACGCGTCGACCAATCCGTGGGGGAGATTCCGCACAAATCCCACGGTGTCGGTCACCAGCAGCGGGCGTCCGTTGGGTAGATCAATGCGGCGGGTCGTGGTGTCGAGGGTCGCGAACAGTTTATTGGCCACATAGACCCTGGATCCGGAAAGCGCCCGCAGCAGGGAGCTTTTGCCCGCATTGGTATAGCCGACAATGGCGGCGTGGGGGAGGGGGACCCGGTTCCGCTCCTTTCTCTGGTTGGCCCGGTTGGCCCGCACCTCCTTTAATTCGCGTTTGAGGGCGGTGATGCGGTCGCGGACCATGCGCCGGTCGAGTTCGATTTGCTGTTCACCTTCGCCGCGTTGCGCCGCGCCGCCGCCTCCGCCGCCGGATTGGCGGCCCAGATGACTCCAGGCTTTTTTCAGGCGGGGCAGGTTGTACTCCATACGGGCAAGTTCCACCTGTAATTTGGCCTCTTTGGTCCGGGCGCGGCTGCCGAAAATATCCAGAATAACTTCCTGACGATCGATCGTGGTACAGCCGCTGAAGGCCTCCCAGTTGCGTTGTTGGGCCGGGGAAAGCATGTTGTCGAAGACCACACAGTCCGCATTCAGTTCCCGCATACGATCCCGAAGTTCCTCCGCTTTTCCCGAGCCCAGCAGCAGTTTTGCATGCCACTCGCGCACTTCCACCACGGCCTCTCCCACGATGCCAATGCCCAGCGTGGACACCAGTTCACGGAGTTCAAGCAGCAAATCCGCCGCCAGTTCCGGAGCGTCCCCTTTAAGATGTGCACTCAGCAAAAAGGCCCGTTCCACCATGCGGGGCTTTTCTTGAACATCAATCATCTTGTCTTCCGGGGTTGCAATTCATGAAATCTCTTATAGCGTCAATCCTCTTTAAATCAAACAAGAAGGAAACCCATGTCAGATTTACTTACCTCTCAGGAAACGCCTGTAATTGTCAAAACCCGGGAATTGTGTGCCTCGCTGCTGGAACTGGACAGCTACAAACGGATGAAAGGTCAGTTGGACGCCTTTATCGCGGACGACAACGCTCAGGAAATGTACCGTCAACTGAGCGAAAAACAATCCGAGTTGGTGCAAAAACAGGAAACCACCGGTGATTTGACCGAGGATGAAATTCAGGCCTTCGAAGATCAGCGGGAACGCTTACTGATGCACCCGGTTGCGGGTGGATTCGTGGAGGCGCAGCAGGGATTCGAGGAAATGCGGGATACGATTGTGCGCTACGTCACCAAAACGTTTGAACTGGGCCGGGTTCCCACCGAAGAGGAAGTGGCCCCCA
>JBBDRC010000242.1:0-3246 GCA_040905625.1 Kiritimatiellia bacterium | reverse complement strand
CCCATTCTAGCCTCAGATCTGATTCACCATGCGGGGCAAGCCCGCAGGGGTCTTTTCTTCATGCTTTAACCTGAGTAGCTCTATTTATGCAAAACCCCCTTAAGCTAGTACCATTCCCCCCAGGCCCGTCAAGCGACGCTACGCGGCGCGAGGATCTTGTCTTCTGCGGTTCCGTGGATTGAAATCCACGGCTATGCGTCAGCCCGTCGCTACGCGACGAATGTTGCGACGAAGATTGCGACAACGTTCAGGAAAAAGATTGCGACAATGGGGAGGCATTTGTCCTGTTACGGGCGGGAAACGGTGGTGAGTCCGAATCTGGACCGATTGGCGGGGGAGGGGGTATTGCTGGAGCGTTGTTTTTCGACGAGCCCGATATGCGGTCCAAGCCGGGCGAGTCTGGTGACGGGTTTGCATCCTCAGAATCACGGGGCGTATGGGTTGATGAGTCCACCCTGGAACTGGCGCTGGAAGCCCGGTGTGCGTCATATGAGTGAGCGGCTGAAGGAGGCTGGATATGTCACAGCGGTGGGCGGAGTCCGGCACGAGGTGGCCCGCGAGCAGCGGCCGGAATTTGATGCCGTGCTGACGCAGGAGGAGTTGCCGGCCCGGAAGTTGGCGGAAGCGGCGGAGGGTTTTTTACGGGAACGGGCAGGGGACGGACGGCCTTTTTATCTGCAGCCGTGTTTCCAACGCCCCGCGCCCATGGCGCAGCCACATGTGAAAGGGCAGATCGCCCCGTTGACGGAACTGTACGACCTGGAGGCGGATCCGATGGAGTTCGTCAATCTGGCGGAATCCCCGAAACATGCGGAGATTCGATGGGAGCTGGACCGCGGCCTGTTCGCGCATCTCCGCCGACACGGGGATCCGATCCTGAACAGTCCGATGCCCACCCCCTACTGGCAACAGACGCACGCCGATCTGCCGCGTGAGGTCAGAGAGCAATACGCCCGGGGATAGAATCACGGGTTCCCGCTGTGAAACGGGTGGAGGGGGAAATTCATGAAGATGTGGGTATGATGCAAAAAAATCGCACCCCGGAGGGTGCGATGAGGCGTTTAAGATGTAAGGGAAATTTACTTCCGCCGACGCAGGGCATACAAGGGAAGCAGGAGCCCAATGGCCATGAGCATCAGGGTGGAGGGTTCGGGGATGACCACCACCACTGCGTCCGGGTTAAGGTCGGTTCCGTCATAATCAATGGTGTAGCCTCCGGTCACGTTGGCGAAGGTGCCGGTCACGCCGGTGTTGCTGTTGATCAGCACATATTCCAGAAAACTTTGGATGCCCGTGGTGTTGATGTCCAGGGTGAAGCCGGAGAGGTCGATGTCGGAATTCGCGGTTTTGGTGATCAGGTCCGAGGTATCGCTGAAGATATTGTAGGTCAATGTGCCGGTACCGCTCAGATCGTTTGCCTGCAGGTTAATGTTGCTGTTGCCCTGCGTGCCGTTGATGACCAGTTCATGCGGATTATTATTGTTCGTTGTGTAAAAACTGATGCTGCCGCTATGGGCACTGTTGTCGCCACTGAGGGTGAACGTTTTCTGTACGAAAGCGTTGCCCCCCAGTTCGAGGAGACCGCTGCCGGACATGTCACCGCTGAGGGCCACGCCCGCGAGGCCGTTGGCATCGGCAGTGACCTGCAACGTGTTTCCCATGCTGATATCACCCGAGAAGGTGTGAGTGTAGGCAGCTGTACCCGTAGTCGGGTCCGGCATTAGGATGGCTTTTCCGGTGCTGCCGCTCTGCACCACGATGTTCGAGCCGAAGTCAAAATTACTGTTGACACCTCTATTTCGTAAGGTGGCATCTCCGGAACCGGAGGTGTCGAGCAGGGTCAGCGTGCCTGTGCCGGTGGGGAGCCCCGCGCTTTCGGGCCGCAGCGTACCATGAAGAATCGTAGTGCCACCGGTGTAATTAAACCCGCGCGAGGACCGGATTTCGCCGCCGCCGTCGAGCGTCAATCCGGCCGTGCCTGAAATGCGCTGGGCGCTCAAAATATTCCCAGCGTCGATCGTGAACAAGCCCTGTCCCACCGTGTACAGTTCATCCACATCGTTTCCTGAAGCTCTGGTTAAGGTCAGGGTTCCCCCGAAGTTCACCGTCACGGAATTCACCTCGATGGGACCACCCGTACCGGTGGCGCCGCCGCGCAAACGGACATTTCCACCCGGAGCGGTGTCGAATACCGCATCGCCACCCTGGGTCCAGACGACGGTGTTGGCACCATCATCCCAGTTGGAATTTACCAAAGACCAATCCAAAGGCTGGGTGGCGTCACCACCAACCCAGGTGAGTTGTGCCCGGGCGGCGAGGCCCGACGCCAGCAGCAGACTGCCGAGGATAATTTTTGTTTTCATGTCGTTCCTTGCGGAGGGGGTGCTTGTTTTCATCTTGTGATTCCTTGTCCGGGCTTTTTTAAAATAAAGTCTATACTGATAATTTATATCCTCAACCCTCGTTCACATTTTGGCAAGCCTGAAAATAAAAAAATGCAAATAAAATGAACGCAGGTCAAATTGGGTGTTTGAGGGAGTGCTTTCTGTAATAAAATTAACTTATCAGTATTGACTTTTCTTAGGCGATCCGGATAGGTGAAGAGGAGTGGGTTGCCGAAAGTGGCGATCCTGACTGCGTCTAGTGGGTTAATAACCTCGAAAAGGAAACCTGAACATGAAACACGGAATTTTAGTGATGATGTTAACAACTTTGTTGAGCGGCAACGTCGGTGCGGAAGAGATGTCGGGCTGGCGGGAGGTGTTTGCGGATGACGGGTGGACGAACTGGGAGGAGCGGTGGTTTCGGGACGGGGAGACGTCCACCCTCACCAACACGCCGGAGGGGATGGTGTTCACCACCGGTCCGGTTGGGGGAGGCGATGCCTCCCATATGGTGTTTGAAAAGGTGGGGGAGACCCTGCGTCTGACCGCGAGCATGGGCGAGACGCGTCACACCTGGAGCTGGAATCTGGAGGGGCGTCCGGAACTTAATCAGGGCAGGGTTGGGCTGCGTCAGATGCGGGGGCGCTCCTCGCGGATCGCGAATTTCAAGGTGTTTGAAAAAGCGCCGCAAGCGGATCCGCTGGAGAACGAAGCTGAAGCCCCCCCGCAACCCTGATCGGGTGGGTGCTGGAGGCGAACTTTATTTTTTTTGGCGGGGCTGACAGTCTCCTGAGTTCAACATCGGAGCACCCAAGTCATAAACTCATCTCAACGACATGAACATGTTAGAGGGGAAAAGGAA
>JBBDRC010000241.1:0-3303 GCA_040905625.1 Kiritimatiellia bacterium | reverse complement strand
CGGCCCGCCCGCAGACCGCGCCGGGTCTGGTCCAGTTTTTCCGGGTCCACCAGACTGGGATACTTGCTCCAGCTCTCCAGCGGATCGATGGAGGGATAGCGGCGCTGATCCGAGCGCTCGCGGCTGAGTCCGTGGAAGGCACCCACCACTTTGAGGGTGCTTTGGGTAACCGGCTCCTCGAAATTTCCGCCGGCGGGGGAGACCGTTCCCCCGATCGTGACGGAGCCGATGCTGCCGTCCTTCAGACGGACCAGTCCGGCCCGTTCATAGAAGTTGGCGATCACGGTTTCCAGATAAGCGGGAAAAGCTTCTTCCCCGGGGATCTCCTCCAGACGTCCGGACAGTTCGCGCAGGGCCTGGGCCCAGCGGGAGGTGGAGTCGGCGAGCATCAGCACGTTGAGTCCCATCTGACGGTAGTACTCGGCGATGGTCACTCCCGTGTACACTGAGGCTTCGCGGGAGGCCACGGGCATGGAACTGGTGTTGCAAATAATCAGGGTCCGTTCCATCAGGGATTTTCCGGTGCGGGGATCCTCGAGTTCGGGAAATTCCCGCAGGGTCTCCACCACCTCGCCGGCGCGTTCTCCGCAGGCGGCCACAATCACGATATCCACATCCGCGCGGCGGCTGGTGATCTGCTGGAGCACGGTTTTTCCGGCTCCGAAGGGGCCGGGAATACAGTAGGTCCCGCCCTTGGCCACCGGGAAGAAGGTGTCGAGAATCCGCACCTGGGTGGTCATATTCTCGGTGGGCCGGAGACGTTCGTCGTAGGCTTTGATGGCTTTTTTCACCGGCCAGGTTTGATACAGTTTCACCGGACGGAGTTCTCCGGCACTGTCCTCGACCTTGGCGATCACGGTGTCGACAGTGCAGGTGACCGCTTCGGAAATTTCTTTGACCGTGAACCCGCCCCGCCAATCGAACGGAATCATGATGCGGTGAGTGAACAGGCCCTCGGGCACCGTGCCCACCGATTCGCCCGCGGTCAGTTCATCTCCGATTTTTACGGAAGGAGTGAAGTCCCATTTGGTTTCACGGTTCAGTCCGTCAATGTACTGTCCGCGTTCGAGGAAAAATCCGCATTTCTCCGCCAGTTCCGGCAGCGGATTCTGCAGACCGTCGTAGACGGATTTGAGCAGCCCCGGTCCCAGTTCGACGGAGAGCAGTTCGGTGGAGAAATCCACAGCATCACCCACTTTGAGGCCCGCAGTGTCTTCAAAGACCTGAAGCCAGCACTGGCGGCCGCGGACCCGCACAATTTCCGCTTTAAGCCGGAGATCGCCGAGGATGGCATATCCGACTTCATTCTGCATGACCGATTCGGGAAAGGTCACCCGGATCAGGTTGCCGTTTACACCATCGATAGTGCCTTTCGGGGTGTGGGAAGATGTGTCGTTCATACGGAAAGTTCCTGTTTGCGTACTTCCTCAAGTACCGGTTCGAGGAAGGTGGAGAGTTGTTGTTCAAATTGGGCTTTGCCTTCGGTGTCGCTCCAACTGTCTTTGCGCTCCAGCAGGCGGAGTTGCAGGGCGTATCCGATCAGGTCGTCGAGCGAATAGGGAGCGGCCCGCCGACGCTCCTCAATCCAGATCCACAGGGCGCGGAGGAGGGCGGTTTCGCGGAGGAGGGGATTTGAGGCTTCCCAGGCGGCGTGAAAATCGTCGCGAAGTTGATCAAAGGTGCCGGTTTCGCCGTCTATTCGTTTATCCGACAGGGATTCGTCCGGTCGACGCTGCAGTCGTTCGCGGGTGTTCAGGGCGTCCGCCTGTCGACGGGCGAGGCCCCATGCACGGGCAAAAGCGGATTTCCCCGAAGGGGGCGTGGAACAGACGGCATCGAGTTCCTCCAAATCGGAGGCCGACAGATGGGCGGCGCAGTCATTAAACAATTTTTCGTAGGGAAACGGGCACGATCCATCAAATGACAGAGATGGAAAGCTTGCCAATACATAGATCCGCATGGGACTAATTTCCTGACAGTTCGGGAAGCAACAATTCCGCCAGATCGGGCCGCAGACCCGCGCTGATCCATTCGGCCACGGATTCGGCGGTGAAATCAATCCCCTCGGGGGATCCCTCAAATTGAAGCTGGAATCCCGCTCCGGTTTTGGGATTCATGATCACCTTCCCCTGTTTGCCCGCATCCTTCAGGAGTGCCGGCAGCAGGACCTTCAGCTTTTCAGCCAGAGGGTCGGAAGCCTCCACCCGAACGTTACCCGAACCGCGTTTGGCCAGTTCCGGCAGGAGTTCTTTAATCAGTTCCTCGGAGGAAAGCGGTGCGGCGGACGCCTGTTGGGCGGCCAGTTTCAGTTGACGCCCGATTTCGGTGCGGAGACGCAGCAGCAGATCACGGGCGGCCTGTTCGAGTGCGGTCTTGCCCCGCTTCAGGTTGGCCTCTGCTTCGGATTCGGCTTTTTCGACGAGTTGCCCGGCCTGTTTTCGGGCATCGGCCAGGATGGCATCGGCTTTGTTTTGGGCCTCGGCCAGCAGAGTTTCCCGCTCCGCTTCCGCCCTTTTAAGGCCTTCGGATTGGATACGTTCAAGAAGAGGTTGGATGTGTTCGCTCATGGGGATGCCTCTTATAAACAAGGCGCATTCAACTGCAATTCTTAATATGATAAATTTGTGTCCATGATCTGATGCAGTTCCTCCCCATTCCCGTATTCCTTGTCAATTGAGAACTTTCAGTGCAGTGAATCCACGATGGCCCGGGCGGTTCCGTTATAAAAAAACCAACCCAGTCCGGTGGTGAAGACGATTTGTCCGTAGACGGCGTGTTCCAGACAGACCAGCCAAAAGCTTTTGCTTTGCCGCCAGGTGCTTGCCAGAAGGTAACCGGCGATGATGGACAGCAGGGGGGCCACGGCATTCAGAAAAAAAACGTGCGTCCAGCCGAAGACCAGCGCGTTCACCCACAGCATCGTCCGCCCTTCGCCAAACAGGGGTTGGTACCGCTGCATAAAAAAACCTCGAAAAATAAACTCCTGCGGGGCCACCGAAAGGAGCGGGTAGAGGCACATCACCATCAGCCAGATTCGCGGACGTTCCCGGGGGAGCTGTAAAAACAGGTCGGGATAGACACACACGGTCAGCAGGGTGAGGACTCCCGCGGACAGCAGCAGGCGGAGAAACACCTTTTGCAGGAGGGATCGGACAGGAGAATCTGAAGGATCAAAGCGGAAGCGGACGCGGGGATCAAGCACAGTGATACCCAGCGTCAGCACCATAAAAGCGATCAGGATACCGAAGAAGGGAAATCCGCCATGAAGCTGCAGCCAAATCAACGCAGCGGGAATGAAGCCGA
>JBBDRC010000240.1:0-3310 GCA_040905625.1 Kiritimatiellia bacterium | reverse complement strand
GCCTGGGCGACGGTGAACTGGGCGCGGCGGGGGTGGTCGCGGAGGACGAAGGGCATGTCGAAGACGTTCAGGTTTTCGCACCAGGGGTCCAGATGATGATGCAGGGCCTCCAGAGTGGGCCAGAGCCATTTGTCGCGCGGGGTGTAGGCCTCGTCCCAACTGCAGGGGGTGGTGAAAAAAAGCAGGCTTCCGGGATGAGTGTGACGGCGGAGTCCCTCCAGGCAGCGGGCGGGATCGGGCAGGCGGCAGAGCAGGTTGGCCATGAGAACCGCATCAAATTCACCCAGATCCTCCGACAGATTGCAGGCATCTCCCCGGTGAAAGTCAGGACTGGATTTCCGAAGGTCGGAAGGGAGGGTGTAGGGGATTTCCGAGTGTCGGAAGTGCCCGGTTTCGGCCAGTTGACGGGCTGTCTCAATAAATCTGTACGAAAAATCTATTGCCACCACCTCTTCAAAGCGGGTGGCGAGCGCAAAACTGCTTCCTCCCACTGCGCAGCCGAGATCGAGTGCGCGTCCAAACTTTGTGGAATTTTCCAGCAGAACGTTGGCGCAGCGGCGGGGGTAATCCGTCACCCCCTCCGGGAGGGGGTGGTGAGGGAGGTAGTCGGGGTCGGTGCTTCGATAGTGAAAATCGAGATATTGACCCAACAGGGTGTCGGTTTCGTAGGAATTAGTCAAGCAGTCCCCGCATGTAGGCGGCGGGTTGGTAGTTCTCGATAATCACTTCCGTGCGGTCGCCCTGAAACCACCGTACCTGTGGCACGTTGATCCGGGTGGTTTTCTTAGGGTGAAAGAGAATGTCATCGTGGGAGGCGTTCTGCGCTTCGGCAAACATACCGGGGACCAGGTGTCCGCCGAGGTGGTCACTGCGTCCGGTGGCCACATGCACGGTGCCAAAGGTTTTCTCGTCCTGAATGTCGGCTCCGCAGAAGGGAAGCACCTGAGTGCCGAGGCCCAGTTCCCCGATTTCGCCGGTCACCGGGTCGGAAATCAGTTTCTTCTTGTGGGCCTCCACGGTTTCGGGGTTGCCGGTGATGAACTCCACGTCGACGATGCGGCCGCCCTTGACGTGCTGCAGGGCGATGGTGTCGGGATCCTCCTCATACTGCATGGGAAACACGCCCTCCGCTCCGGTGGGCACGAAGTAAACCTCGCCTGCGGGCAGATTGGCAATGTCGGGGCCGCGTCCGTGACAGAGTCCGTGACTCTTCTGCGCCTCCTGTCCGCCCAGGAGCAGGGTGAGGGTGTGGAGATGGCCCGCCACTTCAAAATCGATCTCCACTTTGTCGGCTTTGGTGAGTCCCAGACGCAGTTTTTCGGCTTCCGCACTCACTTCACGGTAGTCGACGGCGAGGCCGCTGTTGACGATGATGTCGTTGAGCCCGTGCATGGTGGAGCCGCGGAAGTTGTGGGTTTTGGCGTGGGCGGTGAGGGGGGCGGTGGCGGAATAATCGCTGATGCAGAGAATGAGATCGTACGGTTTGTAGACATCCTCCACCAGGGAGACGGTGTTGCCGTTGGTATCCACCGCGGTTTCGGGCAGTTCCAGATTGCTGCCGCCGGTGGTTTTGTAAGCGAACAGTTCTCCGCCGCTGAGGCCGAGTTCTTTCATCACCCCGCCTTCATGCAGTCCGGTATAGAAGACCTCGTGTGCCTTTTTCTGAACCGGACAGCCGGATTCATTCAGAAAAGCGAAATCTTTGACCTTGGAAGGATCGTTCAGGTCGATGAGCATGCACACCCGGCATCCATCGATCGGATCAAACACCGTTTTGAGCAGGGTTGTAAGATCGAACACGGGAAAGCTGCGATTTCCATCGAGGGTGGGGTAGGAGCGGGAGGATATCGAAAGTGGCATAAGCGTTGGGAGGTTTTGGTTTTTTTTATTTATGGAAGCGAATTGCTTTCGTTCAGATTCGTTGCGAACCGTAGGGTCCTTACCCGGAAGTTAAAAGGAAAATGTTTTTCCATATCGATCCGGACTCGAAATCGGTAAAAGAATCGTGTACTCTTTACTTGCGATTCTAGTTTTATCGCGCAACAGATGCTGAACTCGTTTTAACCGGAGACAACTTTTATGACCAAATTATCTATCTACATCGGAGGGCTGATGAGCCTGATGGGCATCATTTCCTGGACCGCGGCCGGTTTTGAAAGCCCGACCTCACTGATTCCACTCTTTATCGGCGCTCCCATCGCCCTGTTTGGATGGCTGACCGAGAAGCAGCCCGCAAGGCGAAAAATCTATATGCACATCGCGGTGGGGCTGGCCATTGTCGGTTTTCTGGCCTCCGCCTACAAGATTCCCTCACTGGATGAATTCGGTTCCAACAAATCGGTATCAATTTGGACGATGTGTATCCTCTGTTTCATCCTGGTCGGCGCGTTTGTGCAATCCTTTTTAAAGGCCAGAACCGCGAAAGAGGGTTGAGGAGGCTTTCATCCCGACATCATCGGCCCCGTGCTGTGTAGTTCGGCAGTCCCTTGCAGAAAAAATCAATGTTCTGCAGATCCGCAAGATCAATGCACTGGAAAAACCAAACTCCAGATGCCCCGTTGGGGCATGATGTGCGGTTTTTCGGGGTTGTACCCCGGACTGGAATTAGGACGGCCGTTTGCGGAGGATGTATACGAAGCCCACTCCGGTCAGGCCCATCATCTTCATTTTCATCTCCATGGGGTGGTTGTCATTCTCAGGCTGCGGTCTTGACCGTTCGGTCTTTATTGTTCATTTACAGGCTTTTAACCATGAAAACCTTATGAAATTCCCCAGAAAATCCGGTATTTTGCTTCACCCCACCTCGCTGCCCGGCCCCTACGGAATGGGCGAAATCGGTCCGTCGGCCCGTCAGTTTATTCAAACGTTGCAACAGGCGGGTCAGCGGTACTGGCAGGTGCTGCCGCTGGGACCGACCGGATATGCGGATTCTCCCTATCAGGCGTTGTCCACTTTCGCGGGCAATCCGATGCTGATTTCCTTTGATGATTTGATGGCGGACGGCTTGTTGAAACGGGAGGAACTGGGGGATGTGCCGGAATTTCCGTTGCGGCGGGTCGACTATGGCCCGGTGCTGGAATTTCGTCAGGAGGTGTTGAATCAGGTGTGCCGCCGCTTTTCCAGAAGGGCTTCCGCCGAATTGAGGGCGGAATTCAAGGCGTTCTGCAAACAGGAAGCCGGGTGGCTGGACGACTATGCGTTGTTCATGGCAATAAAGGAGAAGAACGGGTTGCGTCCCTGGATTGAGTGGGCTCCTGAATATGTGCATCGGGAACCGGGGGCCCTGAAGGCGTTTGCGAAAGAGAACGCG
>JBBDRC010000239.1:7818-20222 GCA_040905625.1 Kiritimatiellia bacterium | reverse complement strand
TGGTCCGTCAGCTTGGATCCCAGGGAAAGGCGTTCTTGGAGAACGGCGGGTTCACGGAGAGATTGTACAAGGCCCGGTCGGGCGCAAGGGGTCGGCAGTGGGCATGCGCGTCTTGTGCAGGTTTTTTCCGGCCTTTCCGACCATCGGAAAACCGGATTTTCACTTTTCCGACCTCGGAAAGCCGCACAATATTCAAAACCTGCTCCCTCTGCTTCCTCCTGTTCAAAAATAATCGGTGAATTCGCGGTTAAAAAACCCTCGACAAACCGGATTGGGACCGATTGACTGGCGGCTGAAAGAAAATCCCATGTTCGAAGCAACCTTTTATCCACAATTTCTAAGGGTCCCGTCCAAGCACGGGATGCGGAAGCGGCTTGCGTCCAGCGCGTCCCCGGGGATGTCCCCGCCGACGGCCAAACGGACCGTGACCTTTCCGGATATGTCGATGGAGTCGGTTTTCGGGTGGTGTGGTGCGGGGTGGATCGAAGATGTGTCGGTGGAACATGGAGGGCAAAAAGACGATCTCAGATCTAAAAACACTAAAAATCGCGGGCTCGGGCTGACCCCTTTTATATTGACCCGGATGTGGTCTTCGACTGTGCAGTATATCTATTGCCCCGATAGGACTCTCCCTTGACTTCCTGTCCGCGTTCAACCATAATCTTTACAGATTTTAAACAGGAGCTGTTTTTATGAAGATTAACAAATATTTATTGCTGAACCCGGAAGCATTAGTCATCTCAATGCTGGAACCAAATTCTTTTGGTACATACCTGGCGAGCGGCACCCAAAAACGCTCCAGAGAGGCGGCCATATATTTCGGTCTTAAAAGCGATTTTTCACATGAGTATTTTGCTTTGGAGCAGGCCTCAAAAGAATGTGTTCCACATTCTGACGGACAACCCAAAAGAACGCTTTATGTTTCCACTTACCGGGTATTGGAGAATGTCCCGCTTGAGGCGATTGAGAGTTTGTGGCTGGCCACCAGAGACGGACGGGTTCTGGAATTGAAACAGGCGCCACTGCCGTCCTCCTTCAGTGGCCGGTATCATCTCTACCATGAGCTGTGTCCGGTGAGTCCATTGATTGCCAGCACCAAAAATCCTTCGGAGTTTTTAAAGTTCCTGACTGACCCTGCGACCAGAATTTCCGTACCGAAGATTTGTTTTGTGGAATTGCAGTTGGGCAACCTGAAGGACGATCCAAACGCGACATTGCCTGCAAACCTGCCTTACCAGCGTATGGAGCATTTAAGAGATTGTCTGCTGGATTTGGCCACCCGGGGCAAAACCACCAAGACCGTCAACAGAATCCAGCAAGAGAAAATACCTTACAGGGTCATCAAGTCGGGTTTTTATGTTGGAAATAATGATTCAATACTGTACTTCCCGTTTCCATCGGTGAATGAATTGGAAACGGATCACTATGACTGGTGGCGGTCGGCAACAGAAGATTAGAAAAGCGTCCTCAGGGGGCACATCAGGAACAACCAAAGTATGAAAAAATCTTACCGCGCGGTTTTAGTCGGTTGCGGCGGCATTTCCAACGCCTGGCTCAAAGTGCTTCTTCCCATGGAAAATGTGGTTCTGGTGGGCATGGTGGACCTGAACCTGTCGAATGTGGACGCAAAGATTGCAGAACATTCCCTTTCTGGCGTGCAAACCGGCACCGACCTGGACCCGATGCTGACCGACCTGAAGCCGGATGTGGTTTTCGACTGTACGGTTCCGCCCGCCCATGAAAGCGTGGTGCTCACCGCGCTTCAACACGGCTGTCATGTCCTGGGCGAAAAACCCCTGGCGGAAAATATGTCCCAGGCCCGGAAAATGGTGGCCGCCGCCGAAGCGGCCGGAACCACCTATGGCGTGATGCAGAACCGCCGCTGGCATTCGGGGATTCAACGACTGCGCCGCGCACTGGATCAGGGCATCATCGGCAAGGTCCACACCCTGCACAGTGACTTTTTTCTCGGGTGTCACTTTGGGGGCTTCCGCGAAGAAATGAAACACGTCTTGTTGCTGGATATGGCCATCCACTCCTTTGATCAGGTCCGCTGCCTGATCGATGCCCTGCCGCTTTCGGTGATCGCCACCGAATGGAATCCTCCCGGATCCTGGTATCAGCACGGCGCATCCGCCACCGCCCATTTTGAATTGGAAAACCATTGTGCCTTCAGCTATCGGGGCAGCTGGTGCGCGGAAGGGTTGAATACCACCTGGGAATGCGCCTGGCGGATCATCGGGGAGCGGGGCTCCCTGCTCTGGGATGGAGGGGATCATATCGAGGCGGAGGTCGTCAAAGGAGACGAGGGCTTCATACGGCCAACCGAAAAAGTGGAGATCCCTCCCTTCAGCCTGAGCGACACCCAAACCGGACACAGCGGCGCCATCCACAATTTCATCGACTGCCTGGATGCCGGTGCGGTCCCCGAAACCCCCGGGTCAGATAACATCCACAGTCTGGCCATGGTTCACGCCGCCATTCAAAGCGCGGAAACCGGCCGCCGGGTTTACCTCAGCGACCTTTTGTAGTCAGCTCTGCCCCCCCCCTGCACGGCTGAATTCAGTCGCCGGCCAACTCCCGGGAACGTTTGGCCGCGGCCAGTGCGCCGATGGTGATGCCGGTCCCCACCTCCGTGGCCTCAAAACTTTCGATGGCGGCAAAAGTGGTGCCGCCTTTCGAGGTGACCCGCTGACGCAGCTCCGCTGCATCCAGCCCCGTCTCCTCCATCAGCCGCCCCGCCGCAGTTGCTCAGGCGTTTGCGTAGAAGAGAACGGGTTCGGTGTCGGTTTCCCGCCTTCGTTCCTCTACGGCGTGGCATGCGGTAAAGGGTTCTGGTCGATGGGCTCGTGCTCATTGCTGTCGTTCGGTATCGGGGAAAAAAACAAAGAAACCCTCTCATAAAATCCTCGACATCCCGGATGGGGATCGGTTGAATGGCGGTTGAAAGAAATGCCATGTTCGAAGCAATCTTTCATCGAAATTCCCTGCGGCTAACGTCCACACCGCAGACAGAAGAGTCTGTGCTCTGTGGGCTTTCTCCTTTGCCATATGCACCCCGAAGCGGGTGCCTTCACCGTAGCCCCGGGTTGACGCGACAGCGTCCACCCGGGGGTGACCGTCCAATTCATCGCGCACCCCAGCAATCTGAGCAGTTCCGCAAGATAAAATAACAGAAAGATTTTCATGCCACATCCTCGGTGGGTGCCGGTATAAAACACAGGCAAGGGGAGTTTTTCTTTCGCAGCATCGCTGTATACGCCTCATCGTCATAGGGAACGTGGTTTTTCCAACAGATGTACATGATACGTATCCATTTAAACGCCAAAGCCCTCAATATGGCGTTTTCCCCCATCCCCTGGGATTTTTTCATGTCATGAAATCCAGCGGCCCAAGCGCAATATTGCTTCGAACATCTCGCGAATTCCACGAAAGTCTGATGGTCAAAGCGTGGCCTGGCGTATCGTCGTTGGGTTTTAGAGGATTTTCCGCTCTGCACCACAACAGGGGCGATCCCGGTGTATTTTTGAACCTCTTCTGCATCCGACCACCGTTCCCTGTCTTGGCCGAAGATGGCCAACAACCGGGGGGCCAGTGCGGCTCCCGCCCCGGGAAAGCTTCGGAAAAGCCCTGCATCCTCGCATGCCCGGAACGTTTGATGGATGACCTGATCGAAACATCGAATTTGTTCGTTGAGAAGTGAGATATGCTCAACCAGAACCTGAACCATTCGGATCATGGGCTCCATCAGATGGTCATTGGTGGTCAGTGGCACTGCGGACTGCACCAACTTCAGGCGTTCCTCCACCCGTTTTTTACTGCGGCAATTGTGATCATAATAGAACTGCCGCAGGGTGGAGGGCCGGGCGCGCTGAACAGACTGGAGACTCTTCCATTTTCGAAGGAAGTCACAGCTCAGCCGATTGCTGAAGTCCCCGCCGGTAAGTTCGAGGGCTTGTGGAAAGTAATCTTTGAGTTGGCTGATGAGTTGTTCGACGAGCCTGGTTCTCAGATCCACGAGTTTTCTGCGTTTCTCGTTGAGGAGTTTCAATGACTGGGTTTCGGGATCCTGAATGCGCAAGGGTCGCATGCGATCCGGATGGGTCCGCATCATCTCGCAGATGAGGCGGGCGTCAGAGGGATCGTTCTTCGCGCCGGCAGGGGACCACGTTTTGCGAAACAGGTGAACCGAAAGAGGGTTCACCGGGTAAATGTCCAGGACATCGGTGTGCTCGATCAGGGCGGTGCACACAGAGCCTCTGGATTGCTCCAGTCCCACGGCGAAACAACCCTCCCGGCGATTACGCAATTCCTCCGCCCATTCGGCAATCGCCTCGGGAGTGTGCGCCAGTTTGGATTCGATTTCACTGCCATCAGGCAGCCGCATGCATATCGCATGATTCTTGTCTCCCCAGTCGATGCCGATGATTCCGGCATAGGATTCCCATTGTATTGGTAGGTTCATGTTGTATCCTTGGTTATGGTTGGAACGAACACGCAACCTTGGTGCTTCGAAATCCATATAGTGGATGCAGTAGTGTGCAGGCATCTTGAGTATTCGTTTTGACCAAGGCGCACCCTCCCGTCCGAGTAAGCTAGGGTGAAAACATCTGGCTGTTTGAAGGGGTCATTCGTGGCGGGAGGGTGCGTGTTCATGTTCATCATACAAGTTGTTGCCGAAATTGGCACGCAGTTATGAACAGGCGAGAGGCGAGTGACGGAAGGACTCGCCCTCTCTCGCCTGTTCATAACTGCGGACCTGCTATATGGAGGGGTGCCTCACCCGGCGGATCGGTGAAGCACCCTTTCAGGGTGCGTGGTATGGTTTGGGGGAGATTCCCGGGGTGCCTTCCTTCGTCAGGAACCCTGGGCTACGGTGAAAGCACCCGCTTCGGGGTGCGAAAACCCTGCAATCACGGGATGCGGGAGCGGCTTGCGTCCAGCGCGTCCCTGGGGATGTCCCCGCCGACGGCCAAACGGACCGGGGACTTTCCGGATCTGTCGCTGGAGTCGGTTTTCGGGTGGAGTGGAGCTGGGTGGACGGAAGATGTGACGGTGGAACCTGGAGGACAGGGTGAGGATTTCGCTGGTGGAAAAACTCAAACATCAGGGTTGGATCTTCTGTTCAAAAAGGTCGACACCATCAAGATCATCGCGTACCGGGCCGAAACAGCCATGGCTCACATCGTGCGGGAGAAACTCAACGCGTATCATCAGGATGAAGCGAGGGCCCTCATCCGGGATCTCTGCATGACACCCGCAGACCTTTATCCCGATCCGCAGGCCAAAACTCTGACCATCACCCTTCACAGTCTGGCCACGCCAAAACTCAACCCGGCAGTCGCCCATCTTTGCACAGAACTCAATGCTTCAGAAATCCGCTATCCGGGCACCGAACTTCTCATGATCTTCAAATCGGTATCAGATTAAGCTCACATCAAAATCCTTCGAGGTCAGGTGTTCTGAAGATGAAACAGACTTTCAACCTGCGGATGCTTCGCCGACCTGCGGATAATATTCGGAATAACCCAAGAACTAAAAAGTATTCGCGGGATGGCATAGCCATTCGCGGGGTCCTTTCCCCAAAAAAACATCCGCAGGACGGCGTAGCATCCGCAGGACTTTTTCGTTCAGGATCTGGCTGGCATCTCGTATGGAGTGCGGAAGCAATCCTCCTTCGCCCGCATGCGCGGGGCTTTGGCGGATATGGATTCAGCACTCCACACTTTCAATGTGACAGTGTACCAGCCTCACTCCCAGACCAGGCGCAGGCCGATGTCTTTGCCGGCGTAGTCCGGGGGAGGGTGCCACTGGTGGTCGATGTAGAGGGTGTTTGGATCCCGCTCCGACCAGGCGCTGCCGAGGGCCAGTCTCTCTTGGGTCCATTCCCAGCGGCCGCCCGCCAGGTCGCGGAAGCCGTATCCGAAGGCGGGGCCGGGTTTGGACGGGGGGGCGGGCAGGTTAAAGCGGAGGCCTTTCGGCGGAATCGGCGGCCCGAATCCCCAGGGAAATTCCGCGTTGGGAACGCCCGCCCGCGCCGCCAGCCGCCATTCCTCCGCGCGGGGGAGACGCAGGTGTTGCGTTGTTTGCCGGGAAAGCCACTCGCAAAATTCCAGGGCGAGGGCATGAGAGGGCTGCTGATCCGAAAACGCGGACCACAGGGCGGCCGGCACTTCGGTTTCGCTGAGAAAAAAATCGGGAATGTCGTCCGTTCCCCGCACCCGGATGAACCGCAGGGCGCTGCCGTCGGGCAGGTTCAGGATTTTGCGTTCGGGCGCACGCACATATTCCGGGGTGTCCAGGGACCAGGCCGGTTCCGACGGTCGGAAGACCCAGGCGATCAGTCCTCCGAGCATCGGAAACAACAGCAGCGGCAGGCTGCGGGAGGTCACGGCGTTTGTGGGGGTTCATTCGCCTTGATCTGACCCAGACGCAGGGGGTAGGTCAGGCGCATGCGGTCGTCGAGCATGACTTCAATCCAGTACACGCCGGGAATTTCGAATTCCACGTTCATGAAAAACTCCACGTTGGTGGCGGTGTGCAGATCGTCTTTGAGCCGCACCGGAATGGGCTTGCCCTGCACCAGCGGGGTCTGCCGGTCGGGCTTGAGGATGCGGCTGGACTGGGTGAATTCGCCCTCGCCGCTGCACCAGCGGGTGACCATGCAGATCCGGGGATATTTTAACGGGAAGTTCGGCACGCCCAATGCGTCAAACAGTCCGATGAGGATGAATTTTCCGTTTTGCTCCCTGCGGACATCGTCGCAAAGGAGGCAGGATTGGAGATCGGGTGATACGTTCATACCTGTTCCCTTTCATATTCCCTACGGGATTCAAGAAGTTCCACACTTTTGTTTTACGGATTTAGAGCGTATGGAATCGGAATGAAAAATACCTCTTCTGCCCGGCTTCTGTGGATTTTAGCGTTTCTGGCATTGCTGGGCACGGCGTTGCTTGTCTACGATACGCACCGGATGCCGTCCGGTGCGGAAACGACCTGGCGCGGACAGACCATGGGAACGACCTACGAGATCAAACTGGCGGGCGTACGGCTGAAGAGGGACGAACTGGTGGCGATTCAGCGGCGGGTGTCCGACGAACTGGTCGCGGTGAACGATGCCATGTCCACCTATATTCCCGGAAGTGAAATCTCCCGGTTCAACCGATTGGCCGCCGGAACTCCGCTGGTGATCGGAGGACGGTTTCGGGATGTAATCGGGAAGAGCTTCGAGGTTTTCGAAATTACCGGCGGAGTTTTTGATCCCACTCTGGGGGTTTTGATTGATCTCTGGGGGTTCGGTGCCGGAAGTTCTGCCGGGGCTCCAGCGCCCACGGAGATGGAAATTGCCGGGGGTCTCGGGAAAATGGGATTTGAGAACATCCATTTGACCGACGAGGGGTTGAGCAAAGAGCATGAGGGACTGGAAATCAATTTGTCGGCCATCGCCAAAGGATACGGGGTGGATCGGGTTGCGGATTTACTGGTGAAAGAGGGATTTCAGAATGTGTATGTGGAGATCGGCGGCGAACTTGTGTGCAGGGGGGTGAACCCGAACGGAATTCCCTGGCGGATCGGGATTCAGGTGCCGAAACCGGGGGCGGAGGCGACGGCCATGCGGGTGTTGTCTCTGCACAACTGGGCCCTGGCCACGACCGGCGACTATCGCAACTTTCTGGAGGAGGGCGGCAAGCGTCGCCACCACATTCTGGATCCCCGCACCGGACGTCCGGCGGAGCATCGGCTGGCCTCGGTTTCGGTTCTTGCATCGGATTGCATGACCGCTGATGCTGTGGCCACCGCGCTGTACGTGATGGGCTCGGAGGAGGGGATGGACTGGCTGGAGGGGCACCCGGAACTGGACGCACTGTTTATCGACCGGGACGCCGATGAATTTATTCTTATTTCCACCCCCGGATTCGAAGAAGCCCTGATTTCGCTGCCATGAGGGGGTGGGGGCGTAGGAGCGCCGATCTCTGTATCGGCGGGTGAAAGGGGGCTTCTAATAATATATTGTGAAAGTGGCACGTGTCCCTCCGCCCGGCCAATGCGGAGATTGGCGCTCCTCAGAATGATGCAGGGTCTTATATGTTTCCTTGTTTGACATAGATCTACTAGTTGGCTATGTTGTACATATGAAAATGTCCAACATATCCTACTTACGGAATCATTTGAGTGAAGTGCTTACCTGCGTGAAAGAAGGTGAAACGGTAGTGGTGTTGGACCGGAAGAAACCTGTGGCATGCTTAACACCGTATGCCACGGCGGGAGACGCTTTGACACCCCGTTTGAAGGAATTGCAGAATCAGGGGCTGCTGGCGCACGGGCCTTCGGAAAAGTCCCCTGAAATGCCCAGGCCTTTGAAGCTTTCCACGTCAGTTGATGTGGTCCGCTATCTCCTGGATGATCGGGAGGAATCATGAACTATTGGGACAGTTCCGCATTGGTGACGCTGTTTGTGGAACAGGCCCAGAGCGGGAAATATCTCATTAAAGTTGAGCAGGATCCGCAGGTGCTAACGGCCTGGCACGCGGTGCCTGAATGTGCGTCCGCTTTTTGCCGACTGCGGAGGGAAATGTTGATTACCGAGTCGGAGTTAAATGATGTCCTGATCCGCCTGGAGGAACAATCGGGAAACTGGTTTATCATCACTCCCGGAAAACGATTGGAGAAATTGACCCTGCGGGCTTTGCGGGTACATCCTCTTCGTGCGATGGATGCCATCCATCTCGCCGCCGCCTGCCTTGCCCGTGCTGAGGAGGGGCCTCCAATGGATTTTTATTCAGAGGACACCCGGCTGATGGAGGCCGCCGCCAAAGAGGGGTTTCATATTTAGCTTGATGCGGCGGGGAAAATCTCTATCGGTCCCCGCATGAAATGCTACCACCCATGGGTTGATCGGATATGAATAGGTTTTATTGCTCGTTATGTGCGGGACCGGAGGCTGTATGGCGCTGGTAAGTGTGCAGTCGGTCTCGTTGCATTTCGGGGGACCGCCGATATTGGACAACGTCAGTTTCACCCTGGACCGGGGGGAACGGGTGTGTCTGCTGGGGCGGAACGGCGAGGGAAAATCCACCTTGTTGAGGGTGCTGGCGGGAGAAGAGAAGTTGGATTCCGGCACCCTGGCCTTTTCGTCCGGCGTCAAGGTGGCCACGTTGCCGCAGGTGTTTCCCTCCTCGCTGCCCGGAAGTGTGTGGGAGGTGATCGAGAACTCTCATCCGGAGGCGGATCATGATCACTCCTTTCATTTGCGGGTCGAAAAACTGCTGTCTCAAATGGATATGGATGCCGATGCGCCCTTCGATACGCTCAGTGGCGGGCAGAAACGCCGGGTGTTGCTGGCGAGTGCGCTGGCGGGGGACCCGGCGATTCTGCTGTTGGATGAGCCCACCAACCATATGGATATTGAAGGCATCCGCTGGCTGGAGAATTTTCTTCCGCGCTTTCAGGGTGCGGTGCTTTTTGTGACCCATGACCGGGGATTTTTGCGGACGGTGGCGAATCGGATTCTGGAGCTTGACCGGGGTCAATTGAGTGATTGGGCCTGCGGATACGACACCTATCTGGTGCGCCGCGAAGAGGCGCTGGCAGCGGAGGAAAAACAGTCCGCCCTGTTTGATAAACGGTTGGCGGCGGAGGAGCGCTGGGTGCGGCAGGGCATCAAGGCCCGGCGGACCCGGAACGAGGGACGGGTGCGCGCCCTCAAAAAAATGCGTGAAGAGCGTCGGCAGCGGCGTGAACGCTCGGGAACCGCGAATCTGCAAATGCAGGAGGCGGGTAAGAGCGGTCAAAAGGTGCTGGAAGCTGTCGACCTCTGTTTTGACTGGGGAGAGGGCCCGATGGTCCGGAATTTCTCCACTCTGGTCTCCCGAGGGGATAAAATAGGAATTCTGGGTCCGAATGGCTGCGGGAAAACCACGCTGATCAAACTGTTGTTGGGTCAGTTGGAACCGAAATCGGGCCGGGTGGAAACGGGGACGAATCTTGAAGTCACCTTTTTTGATCAGCACCGTATGAACCTGGACGAGGAAAAAAGCCTGCAGGACAACGTGGGGGAGGGAAGCGAATTTGTGATGTTCAATGGTCAGCGCCGCCATGTCATCAGTTACCTGGAGGATTTCCTGTTTCCGCCCGCGCGGTCGCGCACGCCGGTCAAAGTGCTCAGCGGCGGGGAGCGGAATCGATTATTGCTGGCCAAGATGTTCACTAAACCGGGTAATGTGCTGGTGATGGATGAACCCACCAACGATCTGGATATCGAAACCCTGGAACTGCTCGAGGCGTTGCTGGTGGACTACACAGGAACCCTGCTGCTGGTGAGTCACGATCGCGAATTCATCAATAATGTGGTCACCGGAACCCTGGCCTGGGAGGGCGAAGGGGAATGGAAAGAATATCCCGGCGGCTACGACGACTGGCAGAGTCAGAAGAAGGCCGATACCAAGGTCAAAAACGACAAAACCGACCGCCCCGGCGGAAACCGTCCGGGTTCAGCCAAACGCAAAGCCCTCACGGGAAACGAAAAGCAGGAATGGCGGGAGTTGCCCGCTCGGATTGAAGCTCTGGAGGCGGAACTGGTGGAAATCGGAGAACGCCTGTCCAATCCTGACTTTTATCAACTGCCCAACGCGGAGCAAAAACCACTGCTGAAGCGGAGTCACGACATTCCCAAAGAACTTGAGAAATTATTTGACCGATGGGAGGAACTGGAGGACCGGGCGGGGGAGTGAGGGGAATTCGTTTGGAGTGCTGAAGCAAGCTTCAGCTTTCGAACCGGAAGCTTGCTTCCGAATATAGGTTTCTGAAATGTCGGGTATGACCCTGCAAAGCAAGCTTTGCCCCCCAAATCGGAAGCAAGCTTCCGCACTCCAAGGACGCTTCGCGTCGATGCCCCGGGCGGATATGAGCTTGACCGAACGGTCTCTTGAACCTATTCTGCTTTTCATAATTCTTAAAAGGAGCCCGTATGATGTTGACCCGCCTGTTTTTCCTGACCGCCCTGTTGTTGTTCGTGTCCGCCTGTGGACCTACTGAATCCACCGGATCACAATCTTCCGGCGAAACCGTGGACTGGCCTGCATTGAAAACTCTGGATCATCAGGTGATTGAAATGGAGGCCCTGATGAACATGGAGAATACTGCGGATCTGCTCGCTCAACAGGTGGGACGGGTTTTGGGAACCATGTCGACGTTGCAGGCCGGGGGCGTACCCGCCAACGTTAAGCAGCCGGAGTTGGTCGAACAGAAAATGGAGGAACTGCGGGCGTTGGCCCTTGAGATCCAGCAGTCTGCGGATAACCTGGGAGAAGCGCCGCTGGCGGCCCTGCATCCGCTGGTTGCGGATGTAATGGAGGCGGCGGGAATGCCGCATGTTCATGATGAGCATGAACATGATCACCACCACGACCATGACCACGACCACTGAGTCGGGAACAGATGGATCAGTAGTGGTATTTGGCTTGAAGGAAATCGACTTTATTTTCGTAGACCCGGTAAACCAGCCGATCTTCCTGCGTAATTCTGCGTGACCATAAATTTCCAGGTAAAGAAATTTGATCGTGTTTCTGAATATGTTGCATGCATACAGGCGTTATTATTGTACAGGAAGTCTGAACGATCAAGTTTATCTATTCCAAAAATTCAAGCAGCCCGGGCCGGATCTGTTCCGGGAAGCGGAGGACTGCGTCGCAGTGTCCGGCTTCGGGAATGATCCGGATCTGAGAATTTTCGGGGCGGAGTTGATGCAAGTGCTGACTGTGTGAGGGAGGAATCACGGGGTCCTCTTCACCATGTAGGAATAACAGAGGGAGGTCGACGGGGAGCAGGCCGAGGGCCTGGTCGGCATCGAATCCGCCGCTGATGAACAGGGGGCGGAGGAGGCGCAGCGGTTGCAGAAACCAGGGGATCTGACGCATCTTTTCGGCGGCAATCCGGCCGTGACTGCTGAAGGCGGAGTCGATGATGGCCGCTTTGACGGGGACGTCGCTTCGCAGCATCGCCTGCAGCGCCACGGTGGCTCCGAGACTTTGTCCCCACACAAAAAAGCGGTCCGCATCGAATTCGGGTCGCTGCCGAACCGTTTCCAGAGCCGCGATTCCGTCCCTCACCAGGCCGCGTCGGGTGGGGCTGCCCTCCGAGCGTCCGTAGCCCCGGTAATCAAATACAAATAAATGATAGCCCTGTGCAGGCAGCCATTCGGCAAACTGCACATGGGTGGACATGTTCTGGGCATTGCCGTGAAAGTGCAGCACGGTTCCTTTGGCTTTCCCCTCCGCGGGCAGCCACCATCCGGTGAGCCGCACGCCGTCGGATGCCGCGAACGCCACTTCTTCATATTCAAGCCCCCGCTGATCCGGGGCGGGGGCATAGCGTCGGGCCGGATGATAAAAGAGACCGTTGGCACA
>JBBDRC010000239.1:0-7718 GCA_040905625.1 Kiritimatiellia bacterium | reverse complement strand
CCAGTCGTTTCCATGATGGAGCAGGGGAGTGAAGTCGTCGAAGCGGGTGGGGGCGGACATGGGATGCCACACACCCTGTTGAATGAGATCGAGTAGGGTGTCCAGCGTCCGCCGGGCCTCGGGAGCCAGTTCAGGCTCCGCCTCCCAGGTCTCCAGACTGGTTTTCTCCACACTTTTGGGTAAATTGAAATAGCTGACCCGCATGGGACGGGAGGCGTCAATCAGAGGGCTTTCTTCACAGAGCCAGCGGTAGAGGGGCAGTTGCAGATTGCTCCATTGGCGGGTTTTCTTTTTGTACGCGAACTGGATGGATTCCCGTCCTTCCCGGGGAGGGGAGAGATGCATCTTCTCAGGAGGATCGGGGATGTCGTGGGTTTTGTAATCGATGATGTGAATCCCCAGATCGGGGTGAACATCGATGCGGTCAATCTTCCCCACGATGGTGACCCCTTTGCAGACCCGTTCCATTTTTTCCTCGTAGGCCAGGGGGGTCCATCCTTCCTGCCAGAGGGTTTGCTGCACCTTCCCCGCGGCGCGCAGTCTGGCGAGCGCACTGTGTTGAATCACCCGCAGGGACATGCGGGCGGGATTTCCGAATCGCCGGCGCAGCAGGGCATCGAGGACCCCGCCGCAGCGTTGATTCCACTGCGGGGGACTGCACGGACCCTGTTGAACAACTTCCTCGAGCACCTTGTGCAGAAGATCCCCGAACGCGGCGGCATGGGGTTCGCTTTCGAGATCATCTTTACTGCGCAGATTGAGCACATGCCGAAGGTAAAAGCGGGTGGGGCATTCCAGGTAGTGATTGAGGGCGGTGATGGACAGGCGGCTGACGGGTTCCACGGGAATCCGGGCGGGGTCCAAACACAGACCGGGAGCGGGAGCGGGTTGGGGAGGCGGCGGCGGGGGCTCCTGAAAGAGGAGTTCCGCCCGTTTCAGCATCAGCTCGTCGGGACAGGCGAAGAGCAGTCGGGAGGGAAGCAGGGGGCTGCCTTCCTGATTGCGTTTGAGCACCCACACCCGCACATCTCCCGGGGCGCGGCTTTGGATCATGCAATGAAACAGATACGCGTCCCGCGCCAGCCAGTCCCGGTCGCCGCGCAGACCCAATTCCTCGCGGAGTTGGTTGGGCAGAAAAGGGTCGGGCGCATTGACCGCCGGCACCCGTCCCTCCTGCATACCCACCAGCAGCAACTGCGGGGCGGGGTGATACGCCAGCTCCAGCCAGCCTTCCGCAGTGAGGGTTCCCTCCACCCGGGGCGGGTCCACGGACTGGGATTTGAGCACCTGAAGGATTACGGTGGAAGACGGGGGATGGCCCGCCTGTTGCCGTCGGGCGGCCTCCTGCAGCAGATCCGCCACCAAGGTGACCTGACGCAGTTGATAGCGCTGTTCCGGGTCGTTGGGGTTGAGCTGGTGCTCCGCATAGAGGGTCTCCAACATGCGCAAAATTCCCAAGGGTTCCTCCTCCCCGATCCAGGCCGACAGTTTTTGCCAGGCCTGCTTCAGAGGTCCTTCCGGGAGAGTGTCCGACACGCTTTGAGCGGAATCCGGAAACGCGTCCGCGGCATAGGTCTCCCATTCCCGCAGGAGGGACTGCGGATGTTCGGGGCGGAGGGCGGAGAGAAGGTCGGGATTCCTCCAGAGGGCGCGGAGGCTGGCGGGATCCTGACGGGTTCGCTGCTCGTCGAGACCGGTGAGCAGTCGCACATAGGAACTGTCCGCGAGCTTGGTTGGTTTGGGATGATACAGCAAATGACCGCTTTCGGACAGCGCTTGTTGGAGGGGGAGAACCAACGAATCGTCGAGGAGTCCGAACGCGAGGTCCGGATCAGGCGGGGCCCCGGCCATCAGTCCGGCCATGCGGCGGGCGAGGGTGGCGGGATCCGCCAAAGATTCGATCCATCCGCCGGGTTCGGTTTCGTATCCCAGAAAGCGCTCCCTCCACACCTCACCGGGGATTCCCCACTCGTCGAAACAGGCGGCTTCCGATTCGGGAGCGTGTATCCAGACTTCAATCTTCAGGTCCGACTGTCGGTCCAGTTCCTTTAGACGGGATAAAATGACCGGAGAGGGATCGGGGACGGCGGCCAGAATCAGGGTGCGGACAGCCTTTGGCGGAATAAAATGTGCAAGGTGTTCACGTTTTGCCTCGCAGGGATCCAGAAGATTTCGTTTCAGTAAATGGTCCAGATACGCCCGTTCGAGCGTGGCCAGGTCGCGCCAGCGCTCCTGTTCGGATAGCAGACGGGGAGAATCGGCCACTCCCGCGATCGAGAGACCGGCATCGAGCAATTCGTCGCGTAGCTTTTGCAGGCGTTTCCCGAATTCCAGGGCGGTGGAGGGCGAGAACGCTGCGGTTTGTTGGGGCATCAGGGCGGGGAGGGAGGCGGGATCGGTCCCGACCAGCGTGTGTTGCCAGGCCTCCAGCCAGTCAAACGGGTGGGCGATGGAGGCATCGTCATCCGGTTGCAGCAGAAAGGAGGGGGGATGCACTTCCAGCGAGAGCAGGGCGGTGCCCCCGCGTTCCCGCCAGGAGTGGGTGAGATATTCCCGAAGCCGCCGCCCCGCCTGCCGAGTGGGAGCCAGAATCAGAAATTCCCCCAGGTCAAGCGGTCCTGATCCACTCCGTGGCAACAGCGCATTGGCCAGGGAGGGAAGAAGGGGCGAGGACCAGTCCAGAAAAACGGCGTTCGGCATGTGCGCACCCTACGCACGCACGAACATCAGTGCAAGTCTCCACCACACGGATCTTTACGAATGGTGAAGCCGGGCCCAATATCCGGAATGCATGCTGCATGCCTTGCATAACCGGTTGGGAAGGTGATCCGACATGTGCGCCAGCAGGGTGGCCAGGGTTTTGGAGGATAAATAGAGAAAATAGTAGGGGAGCCACATCGGGTGATGCCGGAAAAGGTGACGGCTTTCCCCTTTGAGGTGGTCGATGCCGGTTCCGGCACTGGATATTAATTCGTGTCCGGGGAAAATCTGTGTGATGGCGACCACGCTGTCGAAGTAGCGGCGGAAGGTCTGCAGGAGGCTGTAATTGTGTGAGTGCATCACCACGGAATCTGGAACATAGATCACGGTATATCCGGCTTCCTGGAGATCCATGGAGAATTTCTGATCCTCCCCCATAATCACATCCTCATCGAATCGGAACTCCGCCCACAGCGATTTTTTGATGCCGGCGCTCACATTGGAGCAGAACACCTGTTCCAGCGTGTCTATACTGCGCGAGGGCGAATCGTATCGGACGGGCTCCCCTGCGGGAAAGCGTTCCCGAAGATAATAGTCCTCCATGGGGTTGGTTCCTGGATAGGGAATTTGCCTGGAGAAGGTGTAGGCCACCCGCGCCTCCGCCAGTGGGGCCAGCAGGCTGTGCATCCATTCCCGTCCCTGCGGGAGGGCATCCTGGGTCATCAATACGATCCACTCACCCGCCGCAGCCTCGATCCCCCGGTTGCGGGTCCCCCCGTGCGAGAAGCAGGGTTCGGGGATTATCCGCACTTTATCGAACTCTTCCGCGATTTCACGGCTCCGGTCCGTGGACATGGAGTCCAGCAGCAGAATTTCCGCCAGTGGAACGGATACCTGTTCCAGGAGACTCCGGAGCAATTCAGGCAGGTGGGCCTCCGCATTTTTAATGGGGATCACCACCGATACGGTTGGAAAATCTTCAGACATCCGATTCAGCTACAAATCCCAGAGCTAATGTCAATATCAGACTGGAATTAGGAGTTGGGCTATGGTAGCCCAATCATTCGTTATGTCTTCCTTTTCTCCGATCATTAAAAAACGCGTGATTCTGGCAATGAAATGCCTGGTCAGTATTCTGTTTGTCGTCATCCTGCTGGCCACCATTGATGTACAGAGCCTCAAAAAGCACCTGTTGCAGATAGATCCGCTGATCGCCGGGGCGGGGGTGCTGCTTTCATTTGCGATGGTGGCGGCCAGTACCTGGAAGTGGAGTACCTTGTTGCGTCTACAGGGCTGCCCCCTTCCATTCCGGCAACTGTACCGCTGGTATTTTGTGGGCTATTTCTACTCCAATTTTCTTCCCTCCAACGTGGGCGGAGACGTGGCCCGGGCCTGGTTGGCAAGTCGGCACGCCCGGTCATCGGCCACGGTGATGATCAGCATTTTTGTGGAGCGCTTCACCGGTCTGATTCTGTTGTTGGTGCTGGCGGTGCTGATGCCATGGCTGCGTCCGGAGCTGTTGGAGCATCCGGCGGTGAGTGTGGGGATGGTGATGGGAGCCGGGGGATTGGGATTGGTGGGGTTGCTGATGGTATTCGGCGTCCGGGCTTCGCGTTTACAGTGGGTGCGGGGTGGGCTTCTTCGGTTTAAGTTCTGGGTCAAGGCGGACCGTCCGGGGAAAACAGCAACGCTTTGGGAGCGGCTGGCCGGAAAATTGACGCTTTTGAGCGGACGCTTGGGGGAGTTGTGGACCATTCTGCGGACGCGGCCGGGAGCCATGCTCAAGGTGAGTGCATTGACTCTGTTGTATTATCTGTTGATGGTCGGAAATGTGTTGTTGGCCTATCGGGCGTTTGGCGGCTGGGCGGATCCAGTGGGGGTCGCGGCGGTGCTGCCGGTGGCGTTGATGGTGGCGATGATTCCGGTGACGTTGGGAAATTTGGGCATTGCGGAAAGCGCCTATGTATTTTATTTTGGACTGGTGGGACTGGATGGCGGACTCACTCTGGCCATGGGCCTGTTTTTACGAATGAAAATTTTACTTTTGGGACTGGTGGGGCTGGGGGTGCAGCTCAAGGAGCCCGTTCGACCCGAATCCACAGACCACTCATGAAGCAACAAATCCAGAAAAACCTGAATCAACCCCGGGAGGCCTCCTGGAAGCAATATGCCAAACTGACCGTGGGCACCGCTTCCGTGTGGGCACTGCTTCGTCATGAGGTGGTGACCGGGTTGCTGGGCGGATTTCCGGGTGCCATTGGTTTGTGGTTGCGCCGTAAATTGTATCCCGGGCTGTTTGCGGAGTGTGGACGGGGATTAATTCTGGGTCGGAACGTGACCCTGCGCGGCACCCGCAATATCCGCCTGGGGGACAATGTGGCGATTGACGACAGCGCGGTGCTGGATGCCCGCGGCGACGAGGCGTCGATTCAACTGGAGGACCGGGCACTGATTTCACGCAACAGCATTCTGCGCGCACGCAATGGCCGAATTCGAATTGGTGCGGGAACTGATATTGGCGCCAATTGCATATTGGCGACCGACAGCCGGCTGGAGGTCGGAGCCAAAGGGTTGATCGCGGCCTTTTGCTACGTGATTGCAGGCGGAAATCATGTATACCGTGACCCCGAAATTGCGATTACCGATCAGGGCTTTCAGAGTCGGGGAGGGGTGGTGATCGGGGAGGATGTGTGGCTGGGATCGCACACGGCGGTCATGGATGGCGTCCGTATCGGACGGGGAGCGGTGATCGGCGCTCATTCGCTGGTCAACAAGGACGTGGACGAACTCGCCGTGGCATGGGGCGCGCCGGCGGTGAAAAAAAAGCAACGCGGTGAGGGCTAGTATGATCCGCAAATATGGATCGGATTTTACCCGCAAGCTCTGGTCGGATGTCGATCATATCCTGCTCGTGTACGTGGGAAGCGCGGCGGAATTCGCGCTGGTGGAGGACAACCATTGGCTGTTTTACACCAACAAGCTGCCCTCCGCCCCGCTGGATCGTCTGCTGAGCACCTTTGTCTGGAACCGGAAAGTGATGATGACCTCCGTCGGGGATGCACCCGCGCTGGCGCGAACCATCCGCGGCTTTCACGATCAGGTGGAGTCTGAACGGGCCAGGGAGGAGGGGGGACATCCCCGCATTTCCAATCAGGGGTTTAAAGCGGTGGGGGCCATGTTAATTGAATACGCCCTGATTGCCGAGGCGTATCTGGAACAACGGGAAGTGGGTTCTGAAGAAAAAGAGAACTATTATCAGGATCAGCGGGGATTTTTTGAGGCGATGGGTATTGAAGACTGGGAACCGACCTATGCGGAATTCGCCCGGAGACGAGAGGACACTATGCCGATAATGCTGAAAACGAATCAATATACGGATGAATTGTTTGCATCCTATAAACGGGACATCGGCATCATCCGCTATTGGGTGCTGCGACAGTTCATGGCCTGGTTTGTGCCCGCCCATGTTGCGACGGAACTGGGTTTGCGGAAGATCCCCGGCTTTGGTTTCTTGTATCGGCTCTATCCGAAGTTACATGGAAAACATGCGGGACGATGGGTGCGGAAGCTACTGTTGCCGGGACGGGTGCTGCAGAATATTCAGGGGACAGAATGAATCCGTATCTTGCTTGCAATTCCTTTCTGAAAAGTGGATAGGCTCCGCATGGCTACCGTATCACAATCTTTGCAGGGAATGACGGATATTGAATTTCCCGAAGTCAACATCTGGCAGACTCTGGAGTCCCGGGCCCGCGAGGTGATGCTTCAATACGATTTCCGTGAAATTCGAACCCCGATCGTGGAGATGGCTTCGGTGTATCTGCATTCGCTGGGCGACACCAGTGAGATTGTGCAGAAGCAAATGTACGCCTTTGAGACCCGCGGCGGGAAACAGGTGTGTCTGCGCCCGGAGGGAACCGCCGGAGTGATGCGCTACGTGTCGGGAAATCTGCAGGAACTGCAGGATGCCCGCCTCTTTTATATAGGACCCATGTTCCGGGCTGAACGTCCTCAGGCCGGACGCAAACGTCAGTTTCATCAGTTGGGCGTGGAGTGTCTGGGCCCGGCCGCCGCCCGACAGGATGCCGAAGTGATCGCCCTGCAGGCCGCCCTGTTCAAGGCCTGGAATCTGGACGGGGTGGTCTTCCAGTTGAATACCCGGGGCAGCCAGGAGGATTTTCCGAAAATTCTAAAGGGACTTCGGTCGGAACTTCTGCCCCGGCAGGAGGCTTTATGTGAGGATTGTCAACGCAGACTGGACAATAACGTGCTTCGGATCCTCGACTGCAAAAACCCCGGTTGCCGGGAGGTGGTGGAGAGCCTCTCCCCCATCACCACCTGGATGGCGGACGAATCAATCACGTATTTTGACGATTTGCGCAGGGCGCTTGAGGCCTTTGAGGTTGACTTTGTGGTCAATCCCTTGCTGGTACGGGGACTTGATTACTATCAACACAGCATTTGGGAAGTCACCTCCGGTCGACTCGGAGCGCAGGACGCCCTGTCCGGAGGAGGAAGATATCAGATGAGGGTGGGAAACAAACCCATCGAAGGAGTGGGATTCGGCATTGGCATGGAGCGGGTGTTGATGGCTCTGTCCGAAGAAACCAAAACCGACTTTGCTGCGGAATCCAAGCCGTTGCTCTATCTGGTGGCCCAAAACGAAGCGGCTCGTGATCCCCTGGTGGAATTAATGGGGCAGTTGCGGGCGAGAGGGCATCGTGTGCGCATGGATCTGGTGGGCAAGAGCATGAAGGCGCAAATGAAAGCAGCCGGACGGCAGCAGGCCCGCTGTGTACTGCTGCTGGGTGAGTCCGAACTGAACGCGGGCACCATCCAGCTTCGCGACATGCAAAGCGGCGAACAAACCGAAATCGCCATGGACCAAGTGCTAGACACCCTGCACTCCCATATCCAGTAAACAAGTATTGAGATGCCAAAATCATAAAATATTAAATATTATTTGCAACAGGTAAATAGATGTTGACAGCCTGAATTTTGTGGCTATGGTAGGGGTA
>JBBDRC010000238.1:0-3364 GCA_040905625.1 Kiritimatiellia bacterium | reverse complement strand
CCGCCCCCGTCTGATGCTGACGCAGAATGTATTTATTCAGCTCCTCATCCTTCTCGGCAAACACAATGTAATCCTTCAAAAACGCCAACACCTGCGGGATGGCGCAGAAGCTCTTGATCCTGGCCTCCAGCTTGCCGGAAAAAGAAACGGAGCGCGGACACTCCTGTCCGCCAACCTCTTCTTCCTCCCGGCATGAGGAAACGGAGCGCGGACACTCCTGTCCGCCAACCTCTTTACCATCCCAAAGCAAAAAACCCTCCGTCAGCCCGGCTTTAGCCGGATTCTCCAAAATATAGTTCCTCACCTTCCAGAAATGCTTTTCGCTTCGGATCAATCGATCCCAATAATCCGCCTGCCAGAGCGTACCGCTTTTACCGATGTGCTGGTTGATCCGTCGTGAACTGATTCCTTTCCAGGATTGTAAAACCTTGTCCAGCGACTCTCCGGGCAGCAACCGAAACAAGACATGCACATGGTTCGGCATGACCGAGAAGCAATCCAGTTCGACCCTTCTGCCATTATCAAACAACAGCACATCAGCCACATGTTGCGCATTTTCCAACTCGCTCAACACGCAGGCCCCGTGCCCCTGGTCCAGCCAGGTTTCAATCCTGTCGGTAAAGGTTCGGTGATACAGATCTTCGGTTTCCTCATCCCAGGGTTCGGGGTGTTCCGACAACCACTGCTTTCTCTCTTCCCTCCAGACCCGGAGACGCGATTCGGGCAATGAATCACCCAAACGCCAGGTCACAAACATCCATTTCCCCTCCTGTTTCCAATGCGGGAGGACATGCTTGTATTTGAGGATGGGTTGATTGCGGTCGAGGTAAGGGGTAGGCGGACAGGAGTGTCCGCGCTCCGTTTTCCAATTAAAAATATTCCGCCGCACCGTATTCCAGGTCACCCCGTACGAAAAGCCAATCGCATCCGTGGCCGCGAACACCTGTTCCGGCACAAACAGCTCCGGGGTTTCCCGGTGATAGCGCCGAATCTGATCCACCCCCAAGGCAATCGCCTCATCCTTGTTCGCGTTTTTGCATTCAATCACCAGCACCGGGATGCCATTGATCAAAAACACCACATCCTCCCGGGTGCCGTAACGGCCATTCTCAAACACCCACTCCTCCGTCACCTCATACACATTCCGCGACGGATCCTCATAATCGATCAACATCAAATCCCGTTCCCGTCCCTCCTCCTGATCAAAAAACGTCCCCCGGTTCCGCAGAAACTCCACAAACGCCCGGTTGCCAAAGATGTCGGCATGCAAAAGCTCTAATTTTCCCACCAAAACCCCCTCCGCCTCAGCATAGCGGGGATTAAACTCCCGGACTTTAGCCTCAAGCAGATCCAGGAAAAAAAGCGATACCGGAGCGCGGACACTCCTGTCCGCATTCCCTTCCCCATGTTGTAGGCGGACAGGAGTGTCCGCGCTCCGTTTTTTCTCCGCCTGCTCTCTCGACACAAAGGTCCAACCGATCTCCTGCGCATACGCAAGGATCCGGGCCTGGACGGTTTTGTGTTCTCCGGGTTTCATAAAAAATCACTCCATCGAAGCGTTTTATAAATACGGTCCCGCATATCAGGATCGACCCCGGCATCATCGGCATACTCCCGCCAGCGGGACACCACTTCCCGCACCTCATGAACCACCGCCTTCGCCTCTCCCCGTTTCATCTGAATTAAGCCGCCGCAGGCCTCGAAATCGTCCATGACGAAACCATCCCGTTTCGCGTTCAGGGTCATTTGGTGGGAGGAGGTCCAATCGCCTGACGGGTTATAGCTCCAGGTCATGTCGAACGCGGGTGACAGCGACCAACGCCCCTGGCGGTCCATCAGAAAGGCGATGTTCTTCACATGGTCATCCTGATTCCTGGAGAGAATATTAAACACCATCCGCCGAAACTGCTGCAGCAGACTCTCACGCCCGAATCCAAGCTCCCGCATGATCATCAGCGCCTGCTCGTAAGCGTAGGCTCCGGCCAAATTAAAATCATAGTGCGCCATCGCCGCCAGAGACTGCATATGAATCTTATCGCCGTCGTCTCGGCGGTCGAAGCGTTTGGTCATGAAGTGACGGCGTCCGTTCTCCTCGAACAGACGGCAGGGTGCCATCACGATTCCAGCGTCCGCCGCCATGCGCGAATAGCTGTATTCGATGGCACCGAAGCCCTGCGGATCGGCAAGTTCCTTGTCTTTATTGTTCCGCACGCCATCGAACTTCATCAACCAATATTCGAATCCCGCATCGGCGGGGAGCTGTCCGGACCTGACCTCATGGGTTTCCGGATGCCAGGCAATCACCGCCTTGGCCCGGGCACCTCCGGCGGAGGAGCCCACCCGCAGGATTTCACGCACGGCCCGTTCATTTTCACGTCCGGCCAGCGTGGTGGACAGAGAAGACCGATGCCTGAGAATTTCCGACGCGAGCGCCACCAGTTTATCCACATGCAGCGCGGACGCGGCCGGCCGGCCCCGCCGGATGGCGGGTCGGAACTCCAACGCCCCCATCCCGCGGCTGCCGATGTAACACAGCCGCTCCACCGCATTGAACGACTCAGACGCACGACCCTGGGTGGCCAACCATGCATCGATCACCGCATTGCCGAAGCGGTCCGGCAGTGAATCGGCCAGCAGACCCGGCAAGCCTTGAAAACTCTTCATCGAAAGCTCGGGAAAGCGGTAGACCCGGTTGGCAAGCGGCATGCGCAGGGGAGCCAGCTCCATGCCGCTGCGCAGAAAAGCCGGATCGTATTCGAATGCCGCGGTTTCCGCGCCCTCTTCCAGGCTCAGATATCCGACATCCGTTCCCCAGAGCCGGACGGTGGCAGACGTCGTCATGCCTCATCCCCCCATGTCCATTTCTTCATTTTCGGCCGGGATTTCATTGGATTCGAAGCGCGTTTTCGGGTCTCACCCTCATTTTGAACGATCTGCCGTGGACCTGCCCCGGATTCAGGCAACAAAGCGTCCAACGCCTCCAACAGTTCCAGTTCCCGCAGAACCCGCAACAGGGTAAGGGTCTGCGTGCTCTCCCCCGCCTCCAGCCGCTCAAGGGTACGTTTCCCCACCCCGGCCTCACGCGCCAGCTCCGCCTGGGTCCGATTCATCCGAATCCGACACCCCGCCAACCGGCGGCCCAACGCCGCCAGCGCCTCCTCATCATGTTGAATTGTATGCAGTTTCATAAGAAAACCAAAAATATATCATCATATTCGCAGTATATGACGACTTAAACCAATTATTCAACCTATTTCGCAAGTTATGACGACTAAAATAGTACCGGAGCGCGGACACTCCTGTCCGCATTCCCTTCCCCATCCAGGCGGACAGGAGCGTCCGCTCTCCTCTCCTCCGCTTCTTC
>JBBDRC010000237.1:0-20587 GCA_040905625.1 Kiritimatiellia bacterium | reverse complement strand
CACCTGATCTACACCCATGCCGGACCCGAAATCGGGGTGGCCTCCACCAAGGCCTTCACCGCCCAGCTCATGGCCTTTGTGCTGTTCACCCTGCATGTGGCTGAAGTCCGTGGGGATCTTACCCCCGACAAACGAAAGGAACTCCTGGCGGAACTGCAAAAAATACCCACCGCCATTCTGCGCGTTCTGGAAGGAAAAGAAAGGATCCGGAAAATTGCCGAACAGCATCACGACGGTCCCAGTTCGCTCTATCTCGGACGCCGCTTCAACTACCCCATCGCTCTGGAGGGTGCCCTGAAAAACAAGGAGATCTCCTATCAGCACGCGGAGGGATACGCCGCCGGCGAAATGAAACACGGTCCCATCGCCCTCATCAACGATTCGCTGCCCGTGATCTGTATCTGCACCGAAACCGCGGACGAAGTGGACGAGAAAATGATCTCCAACATCCGCGAAGTCCAGGCCCGCTCCGGCCGCATCATCGCCATCGCCACCGAAGGGGATCAGCGCTTGGCGGACATCACCACGGATATTATTTTCGTGCCCCGCACCCGCGAATCCCTTTCTCCGCTGGTCAACGTGGTCGCTCTGCAACTGCTCGCTTACTACGCCGCCCAGGCGCGGGGAACCGATATCGACAAGCCCCGCAACCTGGCGAAAAGCGTGACGGTGGAATAAACAATGTCCCGATTTATCGTCCAGGGCGGACAGCCTATTGAAGGCTGCTTCACCCCCACCGGAAATAAAAACGCCGCCCTCCCCATGCTCGCGGCCTGCCTGCTCACCGACCAGACGGTCACCCTGCGCCGGGTGCCCGACATCGCCGATGTGCGGGTGATGTGCGAACTTCTCGGCACCCTCGGGGTTTCCGTGAGTCGGAACCGGGATGTGGTCACCCTCCGGGCCGCGAACGTGAATCCCGACCGGCTGTCCCCCGACTTCTGCCGGCAAATCCGGGGAAGCATCCTCCTCGCCGGTCCCCTGCTGGCCCGCTGCGGACGGGTTCTGCTCGCGCCTCCCGGCGGGGATGTGATCGGCCGACGCCGCCTGGACACCCATTTGCACGGACTGGCAGAAATGGGAGCCAAACTGTCTTTCCAACCCGATGGCCTCCGCCTGACCACCCCCGGACTCCGCCCGGCGGATCTGTTGCTCGACGAAGCCTCGGTCACCGCCACCGAAAATCTGGTCATGGCCGCCGCCGCCACCCCCGGCATTCACGTCATCTACAACGCCGCCTGCGAACCGCATGTGCAGGATGTCTGCCGATTGCTCGAAGCCATGGGTGCGGAAATCACCGGCATCGGCACCAATCGACTGGTGGTGAAAGGCCGTTCGGATCTCGGCGGAGCCGACGTGGAACTGGGAGCCGACTACATCGAAGCTGCCAGCTATCTCGCCGCCGCCGCCGTCACCGGAGGCTCTCTTCGGGTATGCGATGTCCATGTTCCCTCTGTGCACCGGGTGCTGCACCGCTCCTTCGACCGTCTCGGCGCCGGATGGGAAGTGGACGGACGCGACTGGGTCTACAACGCCCGCGGGAGCCTGCGGGTGGGTGATGATCTGGGCGGGGCCATCCCCAAAATTGAAGACGGCATCTGGCCCGCCACCCCCTCCGATCTCATGAGCCTGCTCATCGTGGTGGCCACCCTCGCCGAGGGAAGTATCCTCTTTTTCGAAAAAATGTTTGAAAGCCGCATGGTCTGGGTCGACCGGCTCATCAGCATGGGCGCCCGCATTGTGCAGTGCGACCCCCACCGCGTCCTGGTCAACGGTCCCAGCCCCCTCAGCGGCTCCCATCAGACCAGCCCCGACATCCGCGCCGGCATGGCCCTCATCCTGGCCGCCCTCTCCGCCAAAGGCGAAAGCATCATCGAAAACGCCCACATGATCGACCGCGGCTACCAACAAATGGACCTCCGCCTTCAGGAACTCGGCGCCCGGATTGAGAGAGAAGGGGGATAGTCTGTGGTCAGCCTCTCCGGCGACGGAGTCGAAATTTGAGGAAAGAGACTCCCACTCCTAATCGTAATCCTGCTCGTAATCATAATCGATGTGCCAAGTTCGATTAGGATTACGATAACGATTAAGATTAGGAGGTCTCACACAAGAGTCATCGAGTCTGAAGTACATCCCCCACGCACCACGCTTTACAATCTTTCCTATCTATTCAATATCTATTCATGAATACACATTAAATTCACCTTGGATTTCATCACCGAACAGAGGGAACGCAGATCGTTGCTGGTCAAATTTTCCGGTGACCTTCACGATCCCGCACAAGCAAGACGGGCGGATTTATTGGTATCCGGGAGGATGACCGCGTGAGTCAGGAAGTCAGGAATCTGTATGGCTCGCAGTAAGCCCCTCCAACCCCCTGACTGTCCTCTCCAAACTCCCTTTCCTCTCTGACACCAGCCTTTCCGCCCTTTCCCCTTGTTCATTGGCGAGACCCGGATTCCGCAGCGATTCCCGGAGCACCTGGTAAAGCGACTCCTCATCCGCCGCCGTCTTCACCGCGTCCGCATTGCGCAGTTCCCCGATCACCTGACGGAAATTATCCATGCCGGGTCCGGTGACCAGGAATTTTCCGGCGTTGGCGGCTTCAATGGGATTTTGTCCCTCACAGCGAAACAGGCTTTTGCCCACAAACACCCGGTCGGCTATTCCGGTGAAGTGAACAAGCTCTCCGGTGGTGTCCACGATCAACAGATCCGCCTCTTTGGCGCTTTCTTTTGAAAAATCCGACCAGCAAACCGCTTTCAATCGTAAAAGCGTCGTGTCCTGAAGCACCTCTTTGCTTCGCTCAAAATGACGGGGAACCAAGATCAAACGCAAGCCGGGAAATTCCGCCCGGAGTTTAAGGTATACCTGCATCAACACCTTCTCTTCCCCCGGCCAGGTGGAACTGCCCAGTAGAAGGATCGAGTCCTCCGTCATAAACCCGCTTTGAATCAGGCGGGAACGCCGGGCGGCCTCCTCTACCGGATTCCGCTGTACCACATCATACTTGCTGCTGTGCATCACCTTCACCCGCTCTTCCGGGGCGCCCAGTCCAATCACCCGCTCCGCATCCTCCCGGCTTTGCATCGCATACAGCGACACCAGCGGATAGAGACGTTGAGTGTAAAACGGCACTTTTTCCAGACGGCGATAGGAGCGGTCGGACACCCGCCCGTTCAACAGCATCACCGGGATATTCCGCCGATGCAACTGCCGCAATAAATTAGGCCACATCTCCGTTTCCACTAACACCATCGCCTCCACATCCACAGCCTTCAACAATTTCCGAACCACCCAGGGCGAATCCACCGGCGGGTACAGCAACACATCCTGTGGCCCCAGTTTCACTTTGGCAATGGCATGTCCGGTGCTGGTGTTCACCGTTAACAGAAACTCCACTTCAGGATGCCGCTCCCGCCAGATATTCATAAAAGCCAGCCCCACGGACACCTCCCCCACGCTGACCGCGTGTATCCACAGTTTCCGACCCTCGGAAACCCGCCGCAGGTCCGCTTCCGACAGTCGGAAAAGCCGTTGAAAAAAGTCCTGCCGATATCCGCCCCGACGGCGCATACGCAACAAAAAATGCGGCAACATCAGGATGTACACCGCATGAAAAACCAGATTGTAGAAGAACCAAAACACAAATAACAGGGGACGGACAGTTTACGAAAAATACAATCATACATTGCCGAAGCCTCCAAAGGGTTGCAATCATGATTTCAGACAACTTTCGAGTGCAACGAAGCTACCGCTCTCCTAAACCTCCCGCCTACAAAGAGAAGCGTTCGGAGAAGAGTGGACTGGAAAAAAGGGAATCTGTCATAAACCATACCCAATTCGGGGATGCGCCCGGGGCGCAGCCGCCAGGCACTCCACACTTGCTTTCCCCCGTTTTTCTTTCTAAGGAGATGAGCTGTTCATCTGAGGGGCCGTGGTTTGAGGACTCCACCCCTCTTCCCGTCCATCTTACCTATCCCCCCCCTATGTCCATGGTTACCCGAAAAATCTCCGATCTGCATGTGGTTCGCACCGAACCCCTGCCCTCTCCCGCCCGAATGTGTTCCGAAGTTCCACGCACGGAGGAGCAGATTGAATTTGTGGGTCACAGCCGGGATGAGATCCATCAGATCATTTTCGGCGAGGATCCGCGGTTTCTGCTGATTATCGGCCCATGCTCCATTCATGATCCGGAGGCCTGCATGGAATATGCCCGCCGCCTGAAGCAACTGGCGGACGAGGTTCGCGACCGCATCCTGATTGTGATGCGGGTCTACTTTGAAAAACCCCGCACCAGCCTGGGCTGGAAGGGGCTGATTATGGATCCGCATCTGGACGGCTCCGACGATATCCCGGCCGGTCTGCACATGGCCCGGGGTATTTTACGCGAAGTGCTGGATCTGGGACTTCCCACCGCCACCGAATTTCTTGATCCCATCACCCCACAGTACATCGCCGATCTGGTGACCTGGTCCGCGATCGGCGCCCGCACCAGTGAATCCCAAACCCATCGCCAGATGGCCTCCGGTCTCTCCATGCCGCTGGGATTTAAAAACGACACCCATGGGGATCTCACCCCGGCGGTCAACGCCATCAAAGCCGCCACCCAAAGCCAATCGTTCCTGGGTGTCAATCAGGACGGGCTCGCCAGCGCGGTCACCACCAGCGGCAATCCCTCCTGTCATCTGATTCTGCGGGGCGGAAACGCCGGTCCCAATTACCGCGAACAGGATGTGGAGACGGCACAGGCTCTGCTCCGAAAGAACAATCTCCCTCCCTCAGTGATGATCGATGCCTCCCACGCGAACTGCAATAAGTCCTGCTCGGAGATGCCGGGTGTCTTTTCCGAGATCATCCGGCAGCGTGCGGCGGGGAATCAGAACCTGATCGGCGCCATGGTGGAAAGTTTCCTCGAATCCGGCAGCCAGCCCTTTCCCCGCCCCCTGTCCGAACTCGTCTACGGTCAATCCATTACCGACGAATGCATCGACTGGGACAGCACCCGCCAAGCTGTTCTGGATGCGTATGAGAAACTGAAAACCTTTGCATAATTTTTTGCATTCCTAAAAACGACTACTTCCCGGTCGAGCGTAAAGTGGAGCCCTCCACCCAATCTCCCTCGAGAAGCATGGCCTTCGAATGGGGTGGAATGCCGCGCTCGTTTCGGTGTATTTGCGCGACAACCAGATCCACCACGCCGGCTCCCATTTCCCGAAAAGGATGACGCACTCCCGCGCAATCGGGGCGGGTGTCACGCCAACTCAGGGTGGCGTATCCCAGTTCGTCGGGAACAGAAAATCCCGCGTCAAGCAGCATGTCGTGTATTTGAGTTGAACCGCTGATGACCGCATCCGGTTTATGTTTTCCGATCCAGTTCTTTAAGTCCCGCGAACTCCATCCTTCACAGGAACACGGAGGAAAGCGGTTGGCGGGCGGTGCGCGGTTTACATGATATTCATAGGCCATCAACGCGGAATGATCCTGTCGTTGCAGCATGGCGGAGTCATCCAGATACGCGATTTTTCGATACCCGCGTTTGGACAGTTCTTCGAGGATTTGATCCATAATATGTTGGAAATGGGCCATGGTATAGTGAATGCGGGGCCAAATGAGGGAGCGGCCGATGGTGGCGGTGGGATAATCATCCCAGGGAACCGGCAATTCCGTGCCCGGAGTGACCAAGGGCGCGATGATAATTCCCGCCACTCGACGTGATCGCAACATGCGCTTAAGCGTTTTAACAGGAAGGGATGCTTCGAACAATGAAATCGTCTCCAACCCGTACCCCAGCATTTTCGCCCGTTCCCTGGCACTCTCGTGGATGTCGATCCAGTGGAAAGAAGGAGGATGGTGCGGATCATAGGTGGAGATCCAGGCGAGATTGGCTTCAATCGACACATGACGGCGCCGGACGCCGGTCATCAACGTCTGCACCATCGGATTGGGTCGATAGCCCAGCTCTTCAGCAGCGGCCAGAACCCGGTTTCGGGTGGAGTCCTTCACGTTTCCCTGGTTGCGGATCACCCGGGATACGGTCATTAATGAAACCCCGCAGTGCGACGCGATGTCCTTATACGTGATGAATCGATTGGGAGAAGGTGTCTGGGGAACCATAACTCCGAGATTATATACAGTTATGTTACGATTACCATAATAAAACGTTTGCGGTAAGGAGGAGAATCATGAGATGATTAGACCAATCAGGAGAAACAAACCCAATCTCCACTCGATGGAAAGACCTCAATTACGGAGTAAAAAAAATGAATGTGAAAAATACTGGTACCGGCTTGATCGTGATGTCTGCGGCGCTGCTTTTGATGCAAACGGCTTCAGCCGCGCTGCTGGCGTATGATGGATTTGACGAATACGCCGATGGAACGCTCGCAAGCAATAATGGGGGCAGTGGTTGGACATCCAGTTGGGATTCGAACACCGTGACCGCCGATGTGCAGAGTGGCGGGTTGAGTTATTCCAATGGATCCATCTCAATCAATGGCGGTTCCAAGGCCATAACCGTTTTTGGTTCCAATACGAACAATGAACAGGCGATTCTTCGTTCATTCACACCCACGACATCAAACGGGAATCTCTATTTCAGTTATCTGGTTCAGTCAAACACCTCCGATGTGGACGATTTTTACCGCATGCTGCTGACCGCCACAGAAAGTCGGAATGAAGCGGGAGGCGGAATTGGAGATGTGCAAACAGGTGCTGCGGAATTCGGCGCGCGAGTGGGTAAAACCGGTCCCGATGCCAGTACGGGTGACACCTATGCCACCGGAACCACCTACTTCCTGGTGGGAAAGTTGAGTTCTCAGGGAGGAACCGCGTATGACCAGCTCGAAATGTGGATCAACCCGTCCTCCTCCACAGAAGGAGCTGCGGACCTGTCCGTTTCAAGCAATACGGGCGAAACCGACATGGTGAATTGGGGGATGCGCTCCGTCAACGTGAATAATTCCGGGGATAAAGTATTCGATGAGTTCAGGGTCGGCACAACGTACAATGCCGTGACCATCCCCGAGCCGGGCACCTTCGCGTTGATGGCGGGTGCGCTGGTCGTACTGGCTTTGACCGAACATCGGCGGCGGCGCAAATAATCCGCCGACCTGATTGATTGCATCCGTTCCGGGTTGGCGTATCATCCACGCCAGAAAACATGGATGCCTGACAACTAACTATCATCGGCCACGGACTGGCCATCACTGATGAATGCATCGACTTGGACAGCACCCGCAAGCTGGTGCTGGATGCATAAGCAAAATTTAATAAATGATTGCATCCTTAATGAATAAGGGCTATGTTTCAACTCATGAAACATGAATTTGATGTGGTAATTGAAAAAGACTCGGAAGGGTATCTGGTGGCCAGCGTACCTGCTATTCCCGGTTGCCACACCCAGGCTAAAACATTCGATAAATTAAGCTCACGTATCCAAGAAGCAATTGAGCTTTGTCTTGAAGACGCTGACAATGAGATAGAGCCAACAGAATTTGTCGGGATTCAACGAGTTTGCATTACACAATGAGTCCAAAAGCGCCCAAATTAACGGGTAGAGAGGTCATTAAAGTACTTAGAAAATCCGGCTTTGAAATTGTGAGGGTCCGAGGCAGCCATCATATCCTAAGGCATTCTGATGGCCGTGCCACAGTGGTTCCGGTTCACCGGGGTGAAACGATCGGACCCGGACTCTTCTCTAAAATCCTGAAGGATGTGGAACTAACCGTTTCCGATTTCCAAAAATCGTGATTTCAAAGACAAGTAGCCTGCACATCATCGGCCACGGACTGGCCGGGGCCATCCTGGCGGAGACCGCATCGGCCGCCGGGTGTAAGGTGCGGGTATCGGACGACGGCGGTCCCGCCAGCAGCCGGGTGGCGGCCGGTTTGTATACCCCGCTCACGGGAAAACGCCTGACGCCAAGCTGGTCTCTGGATCCGTCGCTGTCGGTGCTGAATCGCTTTTACCCCGCTCTGGAAGCAATCCTGGGTGTCCGTTTTTTTCATCCCCTGCGCACCACCCGGATTCTGGTTTCCCCGGAAGAGCAATCCGACTGGCAAAAACGTGAACAGGAGCAGGCGGCGGCACTGACAAACCCGTCCGGTTTTGAAAAGAGGATCAGGACCTTTTTTCATCCCGGGTTTGGTGCGTTCGACATTCCCGGCAGCGGCTGGGTTGATCTGCCCGTGATGCTCGACGCGCTGCGGAGGCGACGCGAACAGCGGGGCGAATGGGGGCCTCCAGACACCCCGCCGGATGTCACTCTCTGGGCGGAAGGGGCACGGGCCGCCCGAAATCCGCTCTGGCGGGATCTGGGATGGCGAAACGCCCACGGGGATATCCTGACCCTGCGCATTCCGGATCTCCCACCGGACCGCATTTACAATTTCGGTCGATTTCTACTTCCCATCGGGGAGGGATTGTTCCGTTGCGGTGCCACCTATGCCTGGGACATTGACTCTCCGGCCCCCCGGGCGGAAGGCCGCGCCCAACTCGAATCCGAACTGCGCAGCCTTCTGAAAGTACCTTTTGAGGTGATTGATCACCGGGCAGGTATCCGCCCGGTGGCCCTGGCCCGGGTTCCGGTGGCGGGCCCCCACCCGGAAGCGCCCGACCAGTGGATTTTAAACGGATTCGGAAGCAAAGGAGTTCTATACGCCCCATGGATGGCGGAACGTTTACTGGGATTGCTGCTGGAAAACCAGCCACTCCCCAAAGAATGTCAGGCCACCCGCCGCATGAGGCGTCAGCGGGACCGGAATCGTTAAACAAACGGAATCATGCAAAACTGCCAGCATTTTAAATGCCAATCCCGCGAACAAACACCATATCCCCATAAAACAACCCACACTTTCAAAAGAACACTTTATTTTGGGTACATTTTTGTAATCGAATGCACCAACACCTACTGTTTTGTACATTCTAAAGCGCGTGATGCAGACAACTTATCCGCCGTAGCCTTGGCGAAGGCGGATTCCTGTCTGTCGGTCTGAGAGAATAGAGTCTCAGGTTCTCTCAGGAACATGGACCGACGGCGCCCCCGCCGTCCTGTAACCCGACAAGCGGGCGGGGCGCCCACACTCCACAACCCAACCCCGTGATCTCCGCTTCGCTCCCAAACGCGGGCTTAGCCCACTCAACTATTCCCCCAATTTCCCAATTTCCCAATTCACCAATCCCCAATTTCCTATCCCCCCACCACCCCCCCATCCTCAAGTGCGGGTTTGGAATCGAGCGCCCGCCACTCCACAACAAAATCCTCCCGATCCGCGGCGAAGCGGGGGCTGATTTCAAACTCGATCTCCGGAAGTCCCGATTCATCGCAGGCCACATCCGTTCCCGCGGTGTTCATCCAGCGGGCGAACATCCGCAGCTGATCCTCCCTGCAGGTTTTCGGCGAATCCACCCCTTCCGCGTTTTTCACCGGACTGAAATTCTCCCCGCGTTCCCCTTCAATAATCACGGGATTCCGGGCCAGCGGAAGCGCGTCGAACACGAACATTTCGAATTTCACTCCGTTGGGCTCTTCCGGTTCCACCCGGTTTCCCTGCGCATCCACAAACGGAATTTTTTTGTCCGCCCGGTGAAACGGAAGTTTCGTGGAGGCCTTCGCATTGCCCAGACGCTCGATAAACGAGCGGTCGAACACATGAATCGCCACGCTGCCGGCCACAAAACGCAACGAGCCATCCCCGAGAGTTTCCTTCTGAAGATGTTCGGGCAGATCACTGTATTCGATCACCACCGTTTTGCCGTCCCGCACACAGAAATGCCCCACCTTCTCCAAGGCATAGGCTTTGGGAACCATCTTGGAGGAGCATTCCGATTTTCCCAGCAGATGAAAACCCACAAACGCGGGATCGATGCAGGGAACGAGCGGGTTGTCCACCTGGAAATAGGAAATGCAGTCGATGCCCAGCTCCTTCATTTTGTCGGTGGCGCCCGACCGGACCAGTGCCCGCAGGGATCCGCCGTGTCCGTCCGGAGTCATCGCGGGAGTGAAGCGGTTCTCCATGAGAATTTTTCCATCCGTATCCACCGCCGGCACCAGCCCCTGCACGATGAAATGCACCTCGTCCTCGTTCAGCCCGAAATACGCATTCTCCTTAAAGGCGGCGATGGTGGTGTCGTTGTTGATTTCGCTGGTGAGGATAAACCAGTGCATACGGGTCTCAAAGCGTTCGGCGGTGCGGGCGATTTTCTCGGCGAACACCTGGAACAGGCTTTTGTTTGTGATCGGGGTGACCGGAAATGTTCCCTTGGGGCCGTCATACCCCAGCCGGGTTCCCTGTCCTCCCGCCACCGTGAACGCGGCCACCCGGCCCGACCGAATCGCCTCGCCCCCCGCCCGGGCCGCCTCCTCCCAGTGTTTGCCATCCCCGTCCCCCCGCGGCAACGCAATATAGGGCGCCGGCTCCAAGTCGTCGAAATTCTCCTTCGCGTCTTCGTTCCCGCGCAGGTGGGTCTCCACCAACGCCGCCAATTCCTCCAGATCTATATCGGCGGTCCGCTTCAGCAGGCGGGTCTTCTCCGCATCGGTCAACTCCTCCCAGAACCGGAACACATGGCCCTGACCTGCCTGTTCAAATTCCGGGCGTACACTCTCAATTCGTTCGGGTATTTTCATAGTCTTGTTTATATCGAAATTCGCACAGTCATTCAATGCAAAGGTTCAGGAGATCGGGAAATTTGCAGTGCGGAAGCCATGTCCGCCGTAGCTCGAGAGCGAAGGAGGATTGCTTCCGCACTCAAAATTTCTTCAGAAATCATTTGGTAAGTTTTCAATCTCTGCGTACACTACCAGAGGAACTTCTTCCGTGTTCGTGATATAGGTGATTTCCCTGGCCTTTCTATTAATACGGGAGCTAACGCCATCAGGGGAAAACGGGAACGCCCTTTGCGAAGGGACTCCCCGATTCTCCGGCATGCTCCCACTTTGAACCTCGGTTCAAGGATTCAACCTTAACGGCACGGCGGGGTTCCTTTTTTTTGCCAAGACCGGGCGGTTTAATCGGAGACGACATCCGACACCCCGGTTCCATTATCCAACGTGTGCACAAACAAACCGCTGCGCAGCTTGGGCTCAAACCAGGTGCTCTTGGGGGGCATGATCAGGTCCGCATCCGCCACCGCCATCACTTCCCCGGTGCTGGTGGGATACAGTGAAAAGGCCACATCCGCTTTGCCGGAGCGCACCGCCCGCTCCAAGTGCGCCACGCAGTCAAAGCCGCCTTTGAAGGATATCCGGCTGTCCGTTCGGGGATCGTCGATCCCCAACACCGGAGCCAACAGATCCTGTTGGAGAATGTTGACGTCCAGGGCCGACACCGGATCGGCATCCGCCGGGGCCGCTTTGCACAGCTTGTGCCAGCGGTTCTGCAGAAACATGCGGATATCCGTCCGCGCAACCGACGTGCCGTCTGCGGCGGAAGCCACCTCAAATCCCGCCGCCTTGATCGCCGACAACACCTCCGCCGGGCTTTTTCCATTCAACCCTTTCACCAGTCGATTGTAGGGCAGCACCATCAGATCATCCGCCGCGAACATCACCGACAAAAACCAATTGTAATTCTCCCGTCCGCTGTGAGCGGGATTGGCGGCGGCGAACTCTTTCGAACAGCGGGCCGCACTGGCGGTTCGATGATGCCCGTCCGCCACATAGGCGCAGGGAATTTTTGAAAAGATCGACAGGACCTCCGGAACGTTCGGAACCGGCCAGACGGTGTGCCGCACCTCGTCCGGACTGGTGAAATCCACCTCCGGGGGTGTGGATTCCAGATCAGCGGCCAGATTTTTGAGTTCATCCGGCGCCCGCACCATCAGAAAAATCGGACCCGCATTCGCCTTCAGCGCGGCCACGTGGCGGGTGCGGTCGTCCTCTTTCTTTTGCAGGGTCCGTTCGTGCTTTTTGATCAGATTCTGTTCGTACTCCTTCGTATGGCACACTCCGACCCATCCGCACTGGGAGTGCCCCCCGATTTCCTGACGATACAGGTAATACTGAACCGCCTCCTCCCGCCGCAACCATCCGCAGCTCTGAAAGTGGTGAAACGATTCCGCCGCCTTCGCATATACCGCGTCACTGTACACATCGGTGGACTCCGGCAGATCGATTTCGGGTTTATTGATATGCAAAAAAGATCGCGGATTTCCGGATGCCAGTCGCCGGGCCTCCTCGCTGTCAATCACATCGTAGGGAGGACTGGCAATTTGGGAGGCCAGTTCATTCGGAGGGCGCAGGGCGGGAAAGGGATAAAATCTCATAAGGGTCTCCTCACTTTGTTAACGTATATAGTCCAATAAAAACGCGGGATCCGCGGAACGGTGTATTTCCTTGTCCCCGATAAATACCTGAATCACCGCCCCATAGTAGCTGCGGTTATCCGATTTTCTTCCCCTCGGCACTTCGTAGGCGGCGGACAGATCCTCGATTTTCTGTCCGCTGGACAGTCCCTCCGGAATCCGCTGCAGAATCTGCGGTTCGGGGATTTGAGCCAGCTTCACCCGCTCCCCCTCCTGTTCAAAGAAGCTCACGCGCACCCTCATTTCACCGGCCGCCACCGCCGGCGTGCCTTCCTGATGATGCAGTTGGTAGTGGATCATTCGCAGTTCATCGTAGCGTGGACTTTCCACGTACCGCTCCATCCGCACCTCTTCGATGAGCACCTGCGACGGTTGCTCCCGCACCTTTTTCGGAGGATCGGGAAAGCGTGGACCCGGTGTATCGGGCATTGCACGCGGGGTGGGCATCTGCCGCGGAGGCTCGGGTGCCTTCTCCAGCAACTCTTTGCGGCGCCGCATCAGCCGCAGTTCCATCCGCGCCTCCATCGCTTCGGGGGAACCGGATTCCGCCTGCCCGGCGATTTCAGTCCACAGCGCAATGCTTTGGTCAAACAGGGACTGCCGCCCCTTCATTTTAGCTAATTCCATTTTAGCCGGAAGGTACTCCGGATCCAGGCTGATCGCCTGCTGTAGAAACCGTTCGGCCTGTAAGTCATCACCGCGACGGGCAAACGCCGCAGCCTCCCGGGTCAGATCCGGGGGATTCAATCCCTCGGATGACGGCAGCGGCGTCGGGGTGGGTGGAGGGATCGGTGTCGGCTCAGAGGTGGGGACCGGTGTGGGAATCAACCTCGGACCCTCCTGAACCGGAATCTCCGGTTTCGGCTCCTCCACGGAAGGAGTCGGAGTCGGAGTCGGTGTGGCCCGCAACAACGCCTCATCGATCTCTCCCCTGAACGACCAGGAGGGCACCACCAGAAAATACAACTGAAACAGCCCGCCCCCGATCAGCAGACCCAGCGTGATCCACTCCAGAACAGCCACCCTCCGATATTTCACCGGCTCCGGGTACGGAATCAGTTTGTACACAAAAGCCTTCCCGGCCAGTTCAATCCGATCCCCGGGCTCCAACAGACAGGCGGTCTCCACCGGGCGTCCATTCACCCGGATCGCGCCCCCGCTTTCTCCCGGAAGCAGGGTTCCCTGATCTTCCCGCAGTTCGATGACCGCGTGCAAGGGCAGGACGCCCTCTCCCGCTATGCACACCTCATTTTCCGGTGACGAGCCGAACCGCAACCGTTCCTGCCGAAAGCTGTGCCCCCGGTTGTGTTCCGGACCCACCGGAAAATCAATGTGTATCATCATTCCTGTCAACCCCGGCCGGCGGGGGTTGCGGGTTCCAGGGCGGACACCAGATAGCCCCGCACAGCCTCCACATCCGCAGGCAGTCGGTCACAGCGGGTCTCCGCCCCCTCCAGCGCGTCCAGCACCGGATGATGCGGAGTCTCCCCCACCGCCTCCTTGATCGCATCCACGAATTTGGCCGGATGCGCAGTGGCCAGGCAAATCAGCGGATCCTCATTCCGCAGACGGTTCCCCACGCATACGCCCACCGCGGTGTGGGGATCCAGCAGGTAGTTCTCATCGGCCCACGTCTTACGGATCACCTCCAGAGTCTCCCGGGTGTCGGCCCGTTCCGCCCGGACCAGCTCCAGAGCGGGATGTGACATGAGTGCGGACAAATCCGCCTTCCCGTCGCGGGCGAATTCCCCCATTACTTCGGACACCCGTGCCCCGTCCCCGTCCAACAGCTCAAACAAAAACCGCTCAAAGTTGCTGGCCACCTGAATGTCCATGGAGGGGCTGAGGGTGTGCGACACCTGACTGCCGGCATAAATCCCGGTCTGCACGAAACGGGCCAGAATATCATTCTCATTGGTGGCCAGTATCAGCCGGCTCACCGGCAGGCCCATTTGCGAGGCATAATACCCGGCCAGAATATTCCCGAAATTTCCGGTGGGCACCGAAAACTGCACTTTTTCCGCCCCGGTTTCTTTTCGAACCTTCAAGCCGGAATAGAAATAATACACGATTTGCGCCATCACCCGCACCCAATTGACCGAATTCACCGCCCCTAACTGAAAGCGCTGCTTGAACGGCACATCCGCGAACAGGGTTTTCATGATGCGCTGACAGTCGTCAAACGTCCCCTTGACCGCCAGATTGTACACATTGTCATCCAGCACCGAGGTCATTTGCAGCGCCTGCACCGGACTGGTGCGGCCCTCGGGATGCATCATAAAAATCCGGATGCCCTGTTTCCCTTTCACCCCGTGAATCGCCGCCGACCCGGTATCACCGCTGGTGCTGCCCAGGATATTCAGTTCCTCCCCGCGGCGGGCCAGTTCGTATTCGAAAAACCGGGCCAGAAACTGCATGGCCATATCCTTGAACGCCAGGGTCGGACCGTGAAACAGCTCCAGAATATAGTGATCCCCCACCCGGACCGTGGGTGCGGTCTCCGGATGACGGAACTCCGCATAGGCCCGGTTCACCAATCCCCGCAGATCCTCCGGCGGAATATCCATGATAAAATGCGAAAACAGCTCAAACGCCAATTCCGCATACGACAATCCGGTCAGACGATCCAAATCCCCGGAAAGATCGGGCAGCCGCTCCGGCACCAAAAGCCCTCCGTCCGGCGCCAGTCCGGTGAGGCCGGCATCGGTGAAAGGCATGGGCGGAGTTTGTCCACGGGTGCTGATATACTTCATAGACCTGTCACCTACCAAAGCCCCCCCGTCAATCAAGCACTCTTGCGTGCAAAACAAAGCAGTGGGGCGCAGAATCCCGGTCTCTGACTTCAACCCTCTGACCTCTCACGCCATCAAAGCATCTCTTTCAAATACATCCCGGTATACGAGTCTTTGTTTTTTGCCACCTGCTCGGGGGTGCCCTCGGCGATGAGCCGGCCGCCGCCGTCGCCTCCCTCAGGGCCGAGATCGAGAATCCAGTCCGCGGTTTTGATCACATCCAGGTTGTGCTCGATCACCAGCAGGGAATTCCCCGCGTCACGCAGGCGCAGCAGCACCTCCAGCAGTTTGTGCACGTCCGCGAAATGGAGGCCGGTGGTGGGTTCGTCCAGAATGTAGAGAGTGTTGCCGGTGTCGCGCTTGCTGAGTTCAGTGGCCAGTTTCACCCGCTGCGCCTCCCCTCCGGACAGGGTGGTGGCGGGCTGCCCCACCTGTAAATAGCCCAGTCCCACATCCGCCAGCGTCTGCAGTTTGCGCTGCAGGGCGGGCACTTTTTCGAAAAAGGTCAGCGCGTCCTCCACGGTCATGTCCAGAATTTCGGAAATGTTTTTGCCTTTATAGCGCACTTCCAGGGTTTCGCGGTTGTAGCGCTTTCCGCCGCACACTTCGCAGGTCACGTACACATCGGGAAGAAAATGCATTTCGATTCGCCGCAGCCCGTCTCCTTTGCAGCTTTCGCAACGCCCGCCCTTCACATTGAAACTGAAGCGGCCGGGTCCGTAGCCCCGGACCTGGCTCGCGGGCAGTTTGGCGAACAGATCCCGGATCTTCCCGAATGCCCCTGTGTAGGTGGCCGGATTCGATCTCGGGGTGCGGCCGATCGGACTCTGATCGATCACAATCACCTTGTCCACATGCTCCAGCCCGGTCACCGCCCTGTGTTTGCCGGGCAGTTCTTTGGAATCATAAAATTTCCGGAACAGCACCCGCTTGAGGATGTTGTCCACCAGAGTGGATTTTCCGCTGCCGCTGACCCCGGTCACGCAGGTGAACACTCCCAGCGGAATGTGCACGGTGATGTTTTTGAGGTTGTTCTCCTCCGCCCCCCTGATGCTGATGCGTTTGTTTTTCACGACTTTGCGGCGTGTGCCGGGCAACTCGATTTCGCGGATTCCCCGGAGATATTCCGCCGTAAGCGTCCGGGTTTTAAGCAGTTGTTTCGGGGTTCCCTGAAACACCACCTCGCCCCCGTGCCGACCCGCCAGCGGCCCCATATCCACCACGTAATCCGCATCGCGGATGGTCTGTTCGTCATGCTCCACCACCAGCACCGTGTTGCCGCTGTCCCGCAGACCTTTCATCGTCTCGATCAATTTAAGGTTGTCCCGCTGATGCAGCCCGATGCTGGGTTCGTCCAGTACATACAACACTCCCATCAATCCAGATCCCACCTGGGTGGCAAGTCGAATCCGCTGCGCCTCCCCCCCCGACAAACTTCCGCTCTCCCGGTCCAGGGTGAGATAGTCCAGTCCCACATCGTTGAGAAATTTCAGTCGGTGGTGAATTTCCTTGTACACCTCCGACACGATTTGTGTCTCCAGCGGGGTAAGAGTCAGACCTTCAAAAAAGGCCAGCGCATCCTTCACCGACATCCGGCACACCTCGAAAATATTTTTTTCATGCACAGTGCAGGCCAGGCTCAATGGATTCAGGCGGGCCCCGCCGCATTCCCGACACCGCATCCGGTTCATGTAATGCCGCAGCCGCTGGCGGGTATAGTCGCTTTCGGTCTCCCGCAGCCGCCGCTCCAGATTGGGGATCACTCCCTCAAAGGGTTTTTCATAGGTAAGCTGACGCCCCCCGCGGTACAGCTTCATTTCCACCACCTCGTCCCCGGAACCGTACATCAGCACTTTGCGAAAATCGGCGGGCAATTTGTTGTAGGGCGTGTCCATGGAAACTCCGTACGCCGCCGTCACCCCCCGCAACAGTTTTTTGTACCACATCACCAGCCTCCGTCCCCCGCGTTTCCAGGCATCCACCGCGCCCTTGTCCAGACTCAGCTCCGGATTCGGAACCAGCAGATCCTCATCAAAAATCTCCATGCTTCCGATCCCCGCACAGGTTTTGCAGGCTCCATACGGACTGTTGAAGGAGAAATGGCGGTTCTCCAGTTTGTCGTAACTTTTTCCGCAGGGCAGACAGGCGAAATCCTCGCTGAACAGTTCGTCCCGCCAGCCGCCTTTGCCGTCCTCCACCATCGCCAGCATGCGGCCTCCTCCCAGACGCAAAGACAGCTCCACACTGTCCGCCAGACGCGGACGCATTCCCCCGTCACTCACCAGCCGGTCCACCACCGCCTCGATACTGTGTTTGGTTTTTTTATTCAGCTTGGGCACGTCGTCCAACTCCACGATCTTTCCGTCCACCCTCGCCCGCACGAAGCCCTGATTGCGAATATCCTGAAACACCTCCAGATGCTCGCCCTTGCGCCCGTCGATGTAGGGGGCCAGAATCATCAGCTTTGTTTTTTCAGGCAAATCACAAAGCTGGTTGATGATATCCTCGGCGGTCTGGTGAGTCAGCACCTTTCCGCATTCCGGACAGTGAGGAATGCCGATACTGGAATACCACAGACGAAGGTAGTCGTAAATTTCCGTGGTGGTGGCCACAATGGAGCGGGGATTCGATCCGGCTGTGCGCTGCTCAATCGAAATCGCCGGAGACAGGCCTTCAATATGATCCACGTTCGGCTTCTGCATCTGATCCAGAAACTGCCGCGCATAGGCCGAGAGACTCTCCACGTATTTCCGCTGCCCCTCCGCGAAAATGGTGTCAAACGCCAATGAGGATTTCCCCGATCCGCTGAGACCCGTAATCACGGTCAGCGAATCCCGGGGAATTGTCACGTTTACATTTTTTAAATTGTGCTCTTTGGCACCCTGAACAATCAAATGGGTTTTCGACATATCAGGGCTTCCATAAATAGAGAAAACGGGAACGGGTATTCAGCGGATACAACAACTCCGGGGCCCGCATGGCAAACAGACCCGCCCAGCTCTCCTGAACCGTGACCTCGTAGAATCCGGCCTCCTCCATCCCCAACAGACTCAGAACCCGGGCGCGGGCATGATCGTCATACCCGATCTCATCCACCAGCCCGAAATCCCTCGCCGCAGGCAGCGTGAACACCCGACCATCCAACAGGGAATGCTCCTGCGCGAATTCCGGCGTGAACGGACGGTGCTCCAGCACCAGATCGCGGAAACGGACATACATCTGATCCACCACATTCTGCAGAATCAGACTGTGCTCTGGGTCCACCGGGGCAAACGAATTCAACAGGGCCTTGTTGTCGCTGGAGGTCAGGGAAACATCTTCCACCCCGATTTTTTCACTCAGTTCGTGCATGTTCAGGGCGGAAATCATCACCCCGATGGATCCAACCACCGAGGTCGGCTGGGCGATCAGCAGATCCCCCGCCAGCGCGGCGTAATAGCCGCCCGATGCGGCCATGTCCCCGATGTGAATCACGATTTTCCGGTCCGGATCGGAGGCCTTGAACGCCATCAGCGCCCGGTAAATCTCATCGCTGGCGGTGACTCCGCCGCCGGGGGAATTCACCTGAAGCAGAATGGCCCGGATCCGCGAATCGACCGTGGCCGCCTGAATTTCCTGCAGCAGTTTGCTCACCGGATCCAGGGCACTGCCGAAAAAGGTTGCCGGGGCCTCGCGGAAGATCACGCCCTCCAATGACAAAATCGCCACATGGGTGTCCGCGCTGCCGGAACCCCAGGCCAGGGTCTGGTCCACCATCGGATATTCCCGGTAGCCATAGCCCGCCATGCGGTTCCCCACATCCGTGCAGGTGACCAGGTTGACCAGCAGGCTGACACCCAGGATCGTCCACAAAAGCCAGTGTGACTTCCGGCGGCGGCGACGGGGTATGGGAGGTGGTTGAGGGGAGAGAGGAGGGAAGGCGGACGTTTCGGAGGTGCTCATAAAATCTGGTATCGAAAATTAACGGACGGGATTACGAAAAGGTTACACATTCTGCCAGCCATGGCGTTCGTCGTCAAACAACTCATCGGCGGCGACAGGCCCCCAGGTGCCGGGGGCATAAAAATGAAGCGGAATCCGGGCGTCCCGCTCCCGCCAGGCCTGCAGAATCGGATCCATAATGCGCCAGGCCGCATCCACCTCATCCGAGCGCATAAACAGGGTCGCGTCTCCCCGCATCACATCCATTAACAACCGCTCATACGCCTCCGGCAAGGTGCCCTGGTAATTTTCCGCGTAGTTGAAATCGAGTTCCGAGTCCTCCACCACCATATGCATGGAGGGACGCTTGGTGGCGAAATGCAGGGAAATTCCCTCGTCCGGCTGAATGCGGAAGGTCAGCAGATTGGGACGGGAGTGGGTGAGATCACAGACATCGTGTTCGCATTCCACGGTGCGGAACAGCTCCATGGGAGGCTTTTTGAACTGAACGGTGATGCTGGTCTGTTTGCGGGCCATGCATTTTCCCGTGCGCAGATAGATCGGCACTCCGGACCAGCGCCAGTTGTCGATAAAAAATTTAGCCGCCACAAAGGTTTCCGTGCGCGAATCCCCCGGCACCCGATCCTCGTTCACATAGGCGGACACGTTTTTGCCCTTCAACTGACCCGCCGCGTACTGGGCCCGCACCACCTGTTTGCGCACATCGTCCGGCCTGGGCAGCCGGATGCTGTGCAGCACCTTCACCTTCTCGTTGCGCACCGCGTCCGAGGAAAAGCCGCTGGGCGGCTCCATGGTCACCAGACACAGCAACTGCAACAAATGATTCTGCATCATGTCCCGCAGTGATCCCGCAGTGTCGAAATAGGCCCCCCGCCCCGACTCCATTCCCACCGTTTCACTGGCGGTCACCTGAATATGATCCACATAGGCGCTTTTGAACACCGGCTCGAAAATGGTGTTGGCGAAGCGGAACGACAGAATATTCTGAACCGTTTCTTTGCCCAGATAGTGATCAATGCGGTACACCTGCGACTCGTCCAGCAACCGCAGAATATGATGATTCAGCGCCCGGGCACTGTGAAAATCCCGGCCAAACGGTTTTTCGATCACCACCCGGCTCCAGATCGGCTCGCCGGGAGGATAGATCAGGCCCGCATTCTTCAGTTTTTCGGTGATCGGTTCAAAAAAATCAGGGGCGACACTCAGATAAAACACCCGGTTGGGCGGATAGCGCTCCGCATCATCCAGGTCGGTGCAAAGACGCTGAAAAGATTCATCCTCATCCAGTTGCCCTTTGAAATAATCAATCCGCTGCACAAACGCGGTTAACTGTTCCTCCGACCCCTCCACCCGTTGGAAACGGCTCACTTCCTCCCGCATTTCCTTGCGGAAAGTTTCATGCGTGTAGTCCCGCCGTCCAAAGGCCACAATCCGCAGTTGTTCAGGCAGGCGGTCCTCCACATACATGGCATACAGGGCCGGCAACAGTTTCCGGCGGGTCAAATCCCCGGTTCCCCCGAAAATCACCACCGTTTGCGAATCCTCCA
>JBBDRC010000236.1:0-87723 GCA_040905625.1 Kiritimatiellia bacterium | reverse complement strand
CATCCAGCCAGCGGGCATCCATCTGATTTCGAAACCAGGTCCGCTGACGCTTGGCGTAGCGTCGGGTGCGGGTGGCCACGGCTTCCACAGCCTGCTCCACGGTGGATTCCCCCCGAAGCACCGCGGCGGCCTCCGCATAGCCGATCGCCTGCTGCGCAGTTCCGGTCAGGGTTCCGGTCTCCAGTAAACGACGGGTCTCTTCCAACAGGCCTTCCGTGAACATGCAGCGTGTTCGCTGCAGAATGCGTTCGTTCAGTTCCGACACCTCCCGGCGCAGTACGGGAATCGGGAAGTTCGCGGTCTCTTTCCAGTGACCGGGCTGCGGCTGTCCCGCCTTCAGCCGGGCCAGGGCGCGTTCGAGCCGACGGGGGTTTTGCGGATCCGCGAGTTGCCCGAGCACCCCCGGATCCCGCTCCCGGATCCGTGCCTGCAGGGATTCCACGTCGAGATCGGTGTCCGCCGCCGAAACCGGATCTTTCGGAGGAAGTCCCTGGATCAGAGCACGAAAATAGAGCCCGGTGCCGCCCACTGCCAGGGTGGGCCGCTCATCCAAGTCCCGTGAAACCGCCCGCAGCCACTGACCGGTGGAGAAGCGCTCCCCGGGATCCGCCAGATTGAGTCCGGCGTACTCGTAGCGGGTGATTTCATGGGGTGTGGGTTTTGCGGTCCCGATGTCCATGCCCCGATACACCATCATGGAATCCACGGACAACAGCCGCAGGTTCAATCGGTCCGCCAGCAGGTGAGCCAGTCCGGTTTTACCCGACGCGGTGGGTCCACTGAGCAGATACAGCGGGGTGCGGGCACTCATGCCTGCTTGGGGGCGCTGGTAAACTGGGACAGAAAATAGAGCCCGACTCCGATGCAAATCGCACTGTCGGCAAGGTTGAAAATCGGCCACTCGAAGCCGCCGTGCCAATGCAGAAAATCGACGACATGACCATATTTCATGCGGTCGATGATGTTGCCGACCACCCCGCCCGCAATCAGCCCGAACGCGGTCTGTTCCAAGCGGCTGCGGGAGAACAGATGATCCCGGAATACCAGCATCAGGCAAAAAACGACCATTGAGAAAATCGTAAGGGGGAGCGGGTGTTCCTTGAACAGACTGAACGCGGCCCCGGTATTGTAGGTGCGGGTGAACGAAAATATCCCTTCCACCACCGGACGGGATTCGTAGAGGTCATAATTTTCCACAAACCAGCCTTTGCTCCATTGATCCAGCACCACCGCCACCAGGGAAATAAGCAACGGCCAGCGGGGAGGAGAGCCTGCGGGCCGGTCAACCGGAGTCATCTACCAGCCTCGGAACGTCTGGGCGAAGGGACGGTATTTGGCGCGGCTCTGCTCCATTTTGGATTGGGCCTGAACGCTGTAGCGGGTGTAGGGAATCACTTCCAGCCGGGCGCGTTCGATTTGCACCCCGGTCATTTCACAGACTCCATACTCGCCTTCCTGAATGCGCATGAGGGCCTCGTCCACTTCGTAGAGCACATCCTGCTCGGTGCTGGCCAGACTGAGGGCGAACTCACGATCAAAATTGTCAGTGCCGTGATCGGCGGAATGCTGAGCGGAGCCGGAGAGATCCGCCCCGGTTTCACGCCCGGCCCGGTGCAGGTTGTCGGTGGTGAGAAACAGAATATCTCCCAGAAGTCGCTCACGCAATTCGAGCAGAATTTTTTGAAACTTCTTCAGTTCACGCTGGTTGAGGGGTTTCCCCTTGACCAGTTTCCCCAGTTTGGGAGGGGGCACTTTCCCGTTTATTTTCAGGGCGGTGGAACGGGTGGTGACGGCGGCCGGTTTGGGAACAGGCTTCGTGCCGTTCGTTTTTATCACGCGGGGGGGCGCGGTATCCGCCACAGGGTTCTTTTTGGCGGGTGTCTTTTTAGCGGCGGTCTTTTGGGCGACTTTCTTTTTCGAAGTCGCTTTTGTGGCAACCGGAGTTGCGGCCGGTTTGGCAGCATGGCTCTTTTTGACCGAAGCGGTCTTGCGCACGCTCTTGTCGGGCACGCTCGTTTCGGGCGATCTTTTGGACGTGGAGTTCACCGCGGCAGTAGCCTTGGTTTTTTTGGAGGTTGTTTTTTTAGAGGTTGATTTTGACACGATTGTTTCCTTTCGGCAACGGGAACTCCCGCTCTGGAGAGTTCAAAGTTTGGGACTATATAGTAGTAATAATCTGACTGTCAACGCATAAGCCCGACGATTTCAGCCCGCTTCCACCTTGCAGGATGATCGAAAGTGCTTTAAAGACACCCGTATGTATGATTTTCGCTCTGTTCCCACCCGCCGATTTGGCCGAACCGGACTCCGGATGCCGGTGTTCACCACCGGAGGCATGCGCTATCAGCAGGAGTGGAAGGACCTCCCGGAAGCGGAAATCCTCGAAAAATCCACGCAAACTGTACGGGAGTGTGTGCAGACCTCCCTGCAACACGGAATCCACCACATCGAAACCGCCCGCGGCTACGGCACCTCGGAGGCGCAGTTGGGAATCGTGTTCAAAGACATTCCCCGCGAAAAGCTCATCGTTCAAACCAAAATCGGGGTGAGAGACACCCGGGAGGAATTCAGGGAGTCCTTCGAGACCAGCATGTCCAACCTGAAACTGGATCATGTGGACCTGTTGTCCATACACGGGATTAACACCCCCGAAGAACTGGCCCGCAGTCTGGACTATGCGGTGCCCCAAATGCTCGAATGGCGGAATCAGGGCCGCATCCGTTTTCTGGGATTTTCCACCCACGGCCCCGCGGATGTGATCATGCGGGCCGCCTTCAGTGGCTGCTTTGATTATATGAATGTGCACTGGTACTTTGTGAATCAGGACAACTGGACCGCGATTCAGGCCGCCGCCCATCAGGATATGGGGGTGTTTATCATCAGTCCCAACGACAAAGGCGGCCGCCTCTGGGATCCGCCGCAAAAACTGCGCGATTTCTGTGATCCTCTGACCCCCATGCAGTTTAACGACCTCTATTGCCTGAGTCACGACGACGTGCACACCCTCAGTCTGGGGGCCTCCAAGGCTACCGACTACGCCGAACACGTCGCGGCCATGCAGTGGTTCGATGACCGGCGGGCGATATCAGGACGAATCGCACAACGGATTCGGGATGAGGTGGATGCGCACTTTGTCCCCGGCTGGCACCGCACCTACGCCGCCGGCCTTCCCACTCCGGACCGCACCCCCGGCGGACTCCATCTCCGTGAACTGATGCGGCTCTACACCTGGGCCAAAGCCATGGACATGGTGGAGTATGCCAAGTCCCGCTACAATATGTTCGGAAACGGCGGGGCCTGGTTTCCCGGGGCGGCCCCGGGAGAATGTGACGAGGCGGAAATGGCGGCGGCGCTGGTGCACAGCCCGCACCGGGACCGCATCATTGGATACCTGCAGGACGCACACGACCTGCTCAAAGGTGAAGAAGTGAAACGGCAAAGTGAAAGCGAAAAGGAGGAGGCATGAGCCTCGATCCCTTCGGCGACACCGAAATCGAATTTCCGGTTGAAGTCCACATCCGCCTGGTCTGCGAAGCCGGAGAAACCGTGTTCCATCGCGTCCGCGAAGCGGCCCTGCAGTTGAAACTGGAGGAAAAACTGCAACCCGCCAATCAAAGCAGCAGCGGCAACTACCAGAGCTATCAACTCAGCTTCACCGCCGAATCGCTGGAGCAATTACAAGGTATCGACAAAACATTCCGGGCCGTGGACGGCGTGAAAATGGTGCTGTAACCTCGGCCCCCGCAGCGGAAACTGTGGTGTTCTTCATTATACAGATTGCGCGGAAACTTCTCCGGAATCATCAGGACGAATCAGCAGGGTTCACACCTCAGGTCTCGGTCGCGAAACTGAGCGACTCATCCAGCCAGTTATCGGTGGCGAGGACGCTGCCTAAGCGCCGAAAGGCTTGGCGCTCGGCGGATTTCTGCGCGGCGTTGAGGGCGGAGAGCACTGCGGTGCGGTTGAGATTGTTGGCCAGGCTTTTGCGCAGGGTTTCGGGGAGAAAGCGGCGGAAGAGTTCATCCTCCAGGCTGACAAACACCTGCACCGAGCCGGGATCCCCCTGCCGTGCACAGCGTCCGAATAACTGACGGTCGATACGTCCGGATTCGTGTCTTTCGGTGGAGATCACATGCAGGCCGCCCGCCTCCGCCACCCCGTGTCCCAGCTTGATATCCGTCCCCCGCCCCGCCATATTGGTGGCAATGGTGATTTTTCCGGGCAGCCCCGCCTCCGCCACAATCCGGGCCTCCTCCTCGTGCCGCACCGCGTTCAGCAGATTGTATTGCAGTCCGCGGAGCGCCAATTCGGCCGCCAGTTCTTCAGAAAAACGCACACTGCGGGTGCCAATGAGCACCGGCCGGTTCTCCGCATGCAGTCGGGCCACTTCGTCTGCCACCGCCTCCCACTTTTCCAGCCGTTCGGGGAAGAGGCGCTCCGGCATCACGGTGCGCTGCACCGGTCGATGGGTGGGAATGCGCACAATGGGCAGTCCGTAAATGTGCCAAAGCGGTTTGCGGGCCTCCGCCGCGGTGCCGGTCATGCCGGAGAGCCGGGGAAACAGTCGGAAAAAACGTTGAAAACTCATGCGGGCCACTGTCTCATTGGGTTCGGTGATGTCCAACCCCTCTTTGGCCTCCACCGCCTGATGCAGTCCTTCGCTCCAGCTTCGGTTCGCCATGATGCGGCCGGTGAATTCATCCACGATCTGAATTTTTTCCGTGCGCACCACATAATGGGTGTCCCGCAAAAACAGATCGCGCGCGGTGAGGGCCTGTTCCACCAGTTCCCGACTGCGCATCGGTCCGCGCCACACCGGCGGCAGTTTGTCCACCCGGGCCTCGAGGGTTGCGAGGCCTTCATCCGTCAATTTCAATTCCCGATAACGCATGTCGATGCGGTAATGCTCTTCGACTTTCAACCCGTCAATCAATTCACCCGCCGCCGTCACCGCTTCTTTTAACAGGGGATTTTCGCGGGGCTGGGCAATGATCAGCGGAGTGACCGCCTCGTCGATCAACAGCGAATCCGCTTCATCCACGATAGCGGTATGCAGCCCGCGCAGCACCAGTCCCTCCCGGGCGGTGGCGGCAGGTTTCAACAAATGCCGGATCAGGCGGCGCTGCGGATCCGCCACCCGCTGCAGGCGCAGGCGGTCCCGCAGAAAATCCGCCAGTAATTCTTTGCTGGTGGTATACACAATGGGTTGTTCGTATTGCAGGCGCCGGTGATCAGGATCCATGTCCTCGGTCACACATCCGGCATGCAGTCCACAGAATTGATACAGCGGTTTAAACCAGTTTGCATCGCGTTTGGCCAGATAATCGTTGACGGTTAATATATGACAGGGCATCCCGGTCCATCCCGCCAAAACTGCGGCCAGAGATGCGGTCAGGGTCTTGCCCTCCCCGGTGGCCATTTCCGCCAGACAGTTATGTTCCAACGTCAGCGCACCGAGAATCTGCACCGGATAGGGGCGCAGACCGATGGTGCGGAATGCCGCCTCACAGATGGCGGCCAGCGCGCGGTCTATCCGGTTATCAGGATCTCCCCGTCCCCGCAGAAATGCCGTGCGGTGTTCCTCAAGCTGTTCACGTAAATGCCGGTCGGAAAGGGTTTCCAATTCTGCGGCGTGCCCCTGCACGTTTTCGGTCAGTGCCTGCAGTTTTTTGCGGCGCCCCCCCATGCGTCCGGCCAGTCCCACCCCCTGATAGGCCAGTGCGTCCAGGCCGCGGGGAGGCGGCTTGAGTTTGCGCACGTGCAGACGGTGATAGTCTTCGGAAGGTACTTTCATAACGGCTTAATCGTCGGAGAGAATCTGGCGGATGCGGCGGTAGGCCTGACGCCATAACGGTTCGGGCGCAATGCGGAAACGAATCCGACCGGTGCGGCCATGCACCAGGGCCAAATCCTGGCCGGCGGCATCCACCCGGGCCCGGACCTCAAAGAAACTGCGCAGGGCGGTCACCCCCTTGCTGTCCTCGCCGGTCACCGCCACTTCTCCTCCTCCCTGCCATCCCAGTGCCGGGCTGGGCAGACGACGCTGCTCGGCGGGAATCATTTGCCAATCGACCAGTTCCAGCGGTGCCTGGGCGGAGCCCTTTAGGCGCATGCGTCCCCGCCGAATGCCTGATTCGTCGAACAGCCAGCGGGCCGCATCCTGGGAAATCACGGCCACCGCAATAAATTCGCCGGGATCGATGACATATCCCAACACGCCACCACGTTCAACCGGCATGCCCTTGAGTTCGTCCAGTGCGCCCGCCACCCAGGTCCCCGCCACCGGTGCGGTGACCTGCAACTGACGGCGGTCCGCCTCGAGCCGGGCCAGTCTGCGGTCCATCAATTCCAGATGCTCATCGATCACACTTAAATCAACCCCGCCCTGATTAAGCGCACGGCGTCTCAGGGCCAAAGTATGTTTCTTCAGTGCTTTTTCATCTTCCCAGCGGTACGCCCATTCGTCATCCTCCAGGCGTACCAGCGGCATTCCCGGTGTCACCGAACGGCCCGAGACCGTCTGCATTTGCAAAATTTGACCGTTGGTGCGGGCCGGCACTTCTGTCATCCGGGTGGAAAGCAAGACGCCCGGAGACACAAAGGAGGAGGGAAAAGGCACCACCCCCATCAGCAAGCCCAACAGCACGGCGAGGCCGGCACTCACCCCGATCGCCCGCAACCGGTTCCGTTCCAGGGAGGGGTCGGTAAACAGATAGTGAATGAATTTAAAGAGGGGCACCAGCATCCAGGAGATAATACAGATGGCGGCCATGACAATGCCCGCCAGCAAAAAGCGTTTGCTGACAAAAAGGATAATGCCCCCGAAAACGAGCACCCGGTAAAGACCGCTGAGCACACCGTACATTCCCAGGGTGGCCGCCTCCCAGCGGGTCTGCGCCGGCGAAACCGCGGCCTTGCGTCCGAGAATACGGCGCTGAGCCCAGCTGCGCAATTGCTGCTGCGATCGCTGACTCAGATTGGGAATATCCAGCAGATCCGACAGAATATAATATCCGTCATAGCGCAACAGCGGATTGGCGTTAAACAACACCGTGGACACCGAGGCGATAAACATCAGATTGTAACAAAGCGCATTCAGATTTCCGGGTCCGGTATTGGCCCAGATAAAGGTGGCAATCGCGGCCACAAACAACTCCACAATCATGCCCGAACAGGCCACCAGAATCCGTTTCCGACGCCGCCGGAAAGCCCAGCTCGCGGTCGCATCCACATAGGGAATCGGGGTGAAAATCATGAGCATAATGCCCATCACATGCACTTCGCCGCCGTAACGTTTACAGGCAAAGGCGTGTCCGAATTCGTGCAGGGCTTTGATAAACACCAGCGACACATACAGCATAAACAAATTACCGGGCGCGAGCACTCCCTGACTTTGATCCGCCAGCAATCCGGCGTGATCGATCGCCACTTTGACCGCCCCCAGCACCACCGCCAGCCAGATCACAAATCCGGGCCGGCTGAACATCATGCGGATATAGGGTTTAATGCGGTTGAGCAGATCGTCCGGATCAAACAGCGGAAAACGGGCAAACATAATGTAGGAAAGATACGAGGCCTTTTCTTTCTGTTTGCGTTTACGGTAGCGTTCGAAAAATTGCCGCGCATCCGGCGGCAGATCCAGTTGTAACAGATTGGATAAATACAACTGAGCCAGCAACTGGATGACTTCCCCCTGCCCCGGAGCCTCCCCGGGCATTTCCTCGAGACATTCGTTCCAGACCTCCTCGACCGTGCGGTCGGGAGACAGCCGGGCCACGAAGGCATAGGCAGCCGGTCTCAGCCGATAAAAGTTGTGGGCAAAAGGATCATACAGCACCCGCCAGGTTTCACCACGGAAGCGCTGACGCCGGGTATGCACGCCCGGACGCAGGGCGACCCGCTGGTTGGCCACCCGATACCAATGCTCACTGTACATACGAGGGGAACCGGCCATTTACCACCCCCATCGCAGACGGAAATAATCAAGCGTGCGGCGGGTGAGGATCCAGATCGGGCGGCGTTTGCCTGCATCCACCCGCACGGTGCCGCTCATCCCCGGACGCCACCAGGGTTCTTCATCGGACTCGATCACCAGCCGGGCCACAAACACATTCCGGCTTTCGCGGGTTTGCGCCATGGGCTCCACACTCAGCACCCGCGCTTTCACCGGCTCCTCCGGGCGGCTGGCAAAAATCAGCCGCGCCTCTGCTCCAGGTTTTAAATAATCGATATCGCTTTCATCCAGATCCGCGGTCACCCGCATGTCATCCCAACGGGCAATCCGGAAGAGCACATCGCCCTGACGCACCGGCGCGCCGGCGCGGTCACGCAGATCGCCATCCACCACCGCGCCGTCAAAGGGCGCAGTCAGTTTTGCCCGCAACAGGCGGTCGTTCACCAGACCCAGCCGCGCCTCGGCCTGTTCCGCCATGGCGGCGGACATTTGCATGTTCGCCAACTCACGTGACGCACGGGCTTTCTCCATTTCCCGGGTGTAGCGGGAGACATCCGCCAGCGCGGAGGCTTTTTCAATGAGCAGCTCACGGGTATCCATCTGCAGCAGGAGCTGACCCGAACTGACCAGCTGACCTTTATCAACCAGGGCTTCGTCGATAAATCCGTTAAATGGAGCAGGCAATACGCGGACGTTTTCTGATTTGAGTTCGAAATCACCCCGCAGACGGTGCGGCCAACGGCCAAAAAACAGAAAGGCCATGAGCAGCACACCGATGATACCAAATATTTTCCAGCCGGTATGCTCGATCCCCACCAACGATTTCGCGGCTTTCATCATCCGCCGCGCCCAGCGCTTTCCGAACCACACATCTGTGGCCTCCAGATGGATCATGCGGGGACCGATTTGGTCCGCACAGAGCCGCAGCCAGCGCAGTTCCGCTTCGGTATAGGGTTCGGATTTGCGTTCCAGGGTTAAAACGGCGACCGGTTGATCCTGATCACGGATCGGCACCGAGACCACGTGGCCGGCGGTTTGGGTTTCGGCAAAACGCTGATGGTCCCGGCTGATCAGTGGCGCGTCCGCCTCATCGGGCGAAACCGGCCACATCACTTCGGCATCCTGTTCAAAGGCTTCCTCCATGGCGGCCTCCAGTTCCTGCACCCCTTCCATATTTTTGGAGAAATTCTCCATGTGGCTGACGACTTTGACCCGGATATATTCTTTATTCAGCCAGCCCAGACTCACCCGGTCCGAGCGAAGGCGGGAGGACAGTTCGTTGACCAGCAGCATGCCTGCGCCCACGAACTTTTCCTGTCCGTTGAGCATGGTCATCAGGTCGAGCACGTTGGAAAAATGTCCCACATCCGAGCGGGCACGCTGCAGGGCATGCTGAACCTGATAGGCCGGCGCGGCGGACACCAGACTGCGCAGTCGATCCTGGGACAGCAACTGATCCGATTCGGTCGGCGGAGGTGGCAGGGTCACCACCAAAACGATCCGGGCCTGCCCACCGGGAAGCGGTTGCAATACCGCCGTGGCACAGCGATTGGGCTCACCCGGCAGCGGACGGAAAAGCGCGGCGGATTTTTCTTTGGCACAGTCTTTGGCCAGCAGCGGCGCGCAGTCGTGCAGCGCCAGTTGACGCGCGGAGGCCGGTTCCTTTGGCCAAACGCCCACACATTGCCAGGCCCCGTTGCCTTTGGCATCCACATAGGCGGTCGCCGAATATCCTTCAGATATTTCCACTGCGGTCCGGCAGAGATTTTCCCAAAACCGGGCCGGGTCCCCGGAGAAATCCAACAAATCGGCAATAGCACTTACCCAGGGGGCCTGATCAGATTCACTCATCGGCATCACCTGCGGTTGTCCAGGTGCCAATGCGGCCCGGCTCCACCCGGGGGGGATCATTTTTAAACCGCATTTTCACTTTGCGCAAACCGCTGGCGGGATCGATCACCGGGGAAATAAAGGTCACCTCCGCCGGCTTCCGCAGTTCCCGGGTCCGGTCAAAATTCAGGGTCACTTTTTTGCCTTCCTGCAGGCTCGAAACCAGTTCCGCCGGCAGGTTCAACACCAGATAGGCACTCGACACATCCACAAACCGCAGCACCGGCTGACCGGCCTGTACGCTTTCACCTTCGTCCACACTCAACTCCGCCAAAACCCCGTCAAACGGGGCGATAATGCTGTATTGCGCCAGGCGCTCTTTGGCGATGGCCAACTCCGCCTCTTCGCGGCGCTCCACCTGTTCAAGCCGTCCGTATTCCACTTCGCTGAGCAGCGCCTCCACGGTTTTGCGGGCCAATTCGTCGCGGCTGACCGATGCAGTGGTTTCAAATAAATTGCGGGTGGACTCCAAATCGTCTTTCAGCAAATCACGGCGGTGTCGGGCCGCTTCCAATTCGGCTTGGTCATCCAATACCAACTCACGGCGCTTAACCTCAAGCCGCTCAACCGCGTCGTGCAGGCGCAGCAGGGTATCGCCCGCTTTCACCCGATCGCCTTCCCCCGCCAGCAGCTGCTCCACCCGGCCGGCGACCGGCGGTCCCATCAGCACATCGCGAACCGGCTCCACCAATCCTTCATAGGTTTCCTGCGCGTAGAGGCAGGCATTGACGGACATCAGGCCGATCAGTCCAAGTTGTCGGATCAGGTGGTGTTGTTTCACTTGCTTTCTCCGGTGTTGGTTTCATTGACCATCGGGTCAATGCCCAGTTTCATTAACAAGGTGCCGGAGGACAGGTCCATTTCCACTTTGGCCACGGCCAGGCGGGTGAGGCTGGCAGCCTGCGCCTCCCGGGCCTGCGTCCATTTCTCCTCCGCATCCAGCACTTTGCGGCTGTCACTGCGTCCGGCTTCCAGACGGGTCAATTCGCTATCCAAAATTGCCTGATTCATTTCTGAAACCTGCTGAAAATTTTTGGCCTGATTAAAATAATTTTTTACCCGGGAGATGCTGGTGTGCAGGCCCTGCACCACCTGCTGACGCACCGCCGCCACCCCGAGTTTGCCCTGAGCGAGCCGGTTTTCAGCCGCCTGTTTTTCCGCCCGCTGACGCTGTCCACCCCCCAAAGGCACCCGTAACTCGACTCCGACCAGCCACGAGGGATAGTCCCCCTCCTGCACCGCATCAAAGGCATCGGACTGGGATTCACCCAAGCCGTTGTAGCCGTAGGACGCGCGCAAATCCAATTGCGGCAGCAACTGATTCTTTGCATAATTCACCCGCAGCTCATCCTGGGCAATCCGGTGATCCCGGATCAGAATATCCGGATGATAGTGCAGGGTTTTTGTCCGCAAATCATTCAGATCAATCTCCGGCGCTTCATGTAAGGACGGGCTGTCCACCGCCACCAGGGTCATGCCGGGATCGAGTTCCGGCAGTGAAAAGAACTGCAGCAGCCGGTTGGAGGTCTCCTCCAGCCGCAACCGGGCCTCCAACAGCTGACTGTTCCGGGTGGCGACCCCGGCTTCCGCCTCCTGCACTTCAAGTTGAGACATTTTACCGTTTTCCACCCGGGCGCGGTTGTCCTCTAAAATCTTTTCCGCCACCGCGACCGATTTTTCCCGCAGCAAAACCCGTTCCTGGGCAATACGCAATTCCCAATAGGCCGCCTCAGTTTGACCGAGCGACTGCATGAGCTGCCGGCGGTATTCCTGAAACACCACCTCCGACTCCTCACGGGCCATCCGCATCAGCGAAAGCCCCATGCCGAGTCCGCCATTTTTAAGCAGAGGCTGCACCAGGGTCACCCCGGCGAAACTGTCGTATTCTTTTTCCTGAAAGTCCAGATCCCGTTGCTCCTGCAGATTGTTGGTAAGATTGTCGACGGTGTAGGAGAGCTGAATCGATCCTCCCGTGGGCAAAGGCTGTTCGATCCCCGTATTATACAGCGTGTTTTCCTCGGAAAAATCCTCCACCCCCTGACGAATAAATTCCTCGGTATTATTTTCCCGTTCGTTGCTGACCTGATCCACACCGGCCACCAGCACCGGTTCCCATAACGCCCCTTTCTCACCCTGAAACAGCTCCCGGGCACTTTCCATTCCCAGTTTTTGGGAGGCAATTTCGAAATTGTTGAGCAGGACCAACTCACGTGCCTCCTGCAGGGTGATCTCACGGAGCGGCAGTTCCTCCGCAGAGGCGAAGGGGAGGACAAAGAGGACGAAAAAAAATAAAAACGCTTTCAAATTCATAATAGCACACCTTCAGAAAATACAGCTTGTACAACAAAAGAAACCCGTCACCCGGATTTCGGGTCCGAAACATACACGGGCGCATCATATAGGCAAAACAATTCGTATATGGAAAATGTTACATATATGACCAATCTTACCATTGGAAAGGAAAAGTGGGATTCATCTATTAAACCGATAGGTAATAGAAGAACTGGTTTCATTATTGACAAGGTAGAATAAAATCCGGCCTCCCCGCCTCGGGGAGGCATGGTGATGTGCCGGAAAACAAAAATCAGGGAGAGGGAATCAGGGTGATTTCCACCCGCCAGAACATGGAATTCGCAGGATTCACATGGGTCCAGTTGAGTGCGGCTCCGGTGCCGGAAAGCGGGGCGCCGACATCCGCCCAGCCCGCATTGTCCGTGAGATCTTCATTCTCCTGCAGTTGGTAGGTATACCCCGTCAGGGATGGTTCGAGGGTGAGATCGATATCAAACCCTTCGGGCTGCAGGGTCAGGGTATGAATAGTTACGTTGTAGTCTGCGGACACCACGGCACTGTAGACTCCGTCTTTGATGGATACGGCCTTCACCGTTGCGTCCCCGCTCAACGTAAAGGGCGCGGTGTAGAGGGTGGCTGTGTCGTCCGGATCGATTCCGTCCTGGGTGAAATAACTGCCGTCCACATCGGGGTCTGCCGTCAGTGTCACCTCAACCGGCTCCAGAGAATCCGTGGATCCGGGAGAAATCACCGGCGCGGGCACGGCTTCCACACCGGACAGGATCACCGCATCATCCAGCAAAAGGATCGCCTGTGTATCTCCGGGAGAAGTGTGCGCACTCCCATCCAGAATCTGTTCCGCTCCGCCGCCGTCCAAATGGAAAAGGCTGCGCTGGTCTCCGCCGATGAACCACTCTCCTTCCGCAGAACTTTGCACCGCCTGTAAATTTTCACTGGGTGTGGACAGGGATCCCAGATTCGCGGCGGAAAAACTTCCGCCGCCTGCGGCAAGCTCAAGCACGGTTCCGGCTTCGCCCACCGCAACCACATTTCCAAACCCGTCGGCGGCCACCGCTTTCAGGGTCGGAGTATTCGCGGGCAAGGTGATGGCGGACCAGTTTACCCCGTCGTTGACCGAACGCCAGGCGGAACCGTTAAATCCATTCCCCCCCACCGCAACCCAGCTGCTGTCATGGGAATTATAGGCGGCCGCATGCATTTCATCCATCCCGGCCGGGGTTTGGGATGTCCAGGTGACCCCGTTATCCCCGGAACGGAGGAGTGCTCCACCCGCCGCGATCCAGGTGTTTCCACGCACGGCCAAATCCTGAACATCGCCAAAAGTTCCGACAGGAGGATTGAGAGAGGTCCAGACCGGGGTCGGAACCGAAGCATCTGCGGTGCGGTAAAAAACGGAGTCGGTCCCCGATGCCACCACCACATTTCCATTGACCGCCAGCGCATAAAGCTGATCCGAAGAAACCGGTACCGTATACAAAAGAGTGAAACTGTCCCCCTTGTCCTTGGAGCGGAGAATCTGCCCGTCATTCCCGCTCCCGCCGGTGTTGCGGATCGCCAGCAGATCTCCACCCAGATTCACCGCATCCACAAAATCCACCCCCAACCCCTGCGGACGCTGGGCGGCAAGCCACAATGGAAACAAAACAAGGAGAGCCGGCAGGTTTCGAAAAAAAAGTTTCATGATACCATTCATTAAAAGGTTACATTTATATATAAAAACTCACCGGAGCGGGTACGTAAGTTTCCGTTGACCAGAACAGATGGACCGTCCACCTTCAGCTTTATGCTGTGGCCGGCATTGACGGACAACTGTGGGATGTGCGAAGAGCCGATCACGAGGTTGACCATGTCCAGGCCAATCAGGTCCCCCGCTTCACTTCGGACATTCATTAACGTGCCGCGACTGACAAGATGCCCGATAGTGAAGGTGTTCCACGCAAAGATCAGAAGCTGGTTGTTCTGATTGCTGACCGTGTTGGTGGTTCCCATGGTGAAGGCGCCCGCTTCAACGCGAATGTTGACCGAACCCTGTCCGACATTGCGGATCTGGGCGTAGGCGGCCATGGTCAGATTTCCAGACATGACCCGAAAGATCAGATCACCGGAACCTTCCCGGATGCGGAGGCCATGGGTTTCAATCCGGGTGCCGCGCGTCATGTTGATCCAAAGAGAACCGGTGCGTGTGTCCGCCCAGAAATTGGCAGAGGAAACGGCCAGCGCGTTGCCGCCGGTGAAGAGGGTTCCCTCGTCCAGATTCAGAGTGAGCAGCCGGTTGCCGCGGATCACCGGGCCGCTGAAAGCGTTGGCGTTCACACGGAGCCCGCCCATCGTCGCCACTTCGATATCACCAGACCCTTCGTTGAACACATTGCCTTCGAGCGTGGTGGTGCCGCCGTCCCCGATCAGAGTCACATGCCCCGCTCCCCCGTTCAGTTTCACCCCGGCGCCGCTGATGGTCACCGGCGAGGCAAAACGAACCGCAATGTTTCCGCTGCCGGCGGCGGCTCTGAATTTTGCCGCATCAATGATCAGAAAGCTTCCCGCCGACCCGGTCCCGGTCACGGAGTCAAAATGAACTTCCCCCAGCGGGGCCTGCAGGACGGGACCGACGATTGCGGGATTGACCACAAATCCATTCACTTCGATGCGGATATCACCGGCCGGGGTCAACACTCGCGTTGCCATGTTGATCTGACCTCCGGAACGAATCACAAACACCACATCGTCCAATATCCTTAGAACCGGTGCCATGGAAGCGAGCGTCGCGCTATTCAGTTTCAGTACAAATTCATCCCCGGGATTCGGGGCCACCAAATCAAATCCGTAGCGTCCCGCAGTCAGATCGTCAAATTCATAAATTTCCTGCACTTTCCCGGCCCTCACATCCATTCGGGTGCTGCGGGTGAGGATGGGGAAAATTTTTCCGTCCACCGAAAGGCGTAATACGGGAGCGTTGAGTTCGTGAGTGAGTCGGCTGGTACTGAGTCCGCTGAGATCTCCGGTGATATCCGTAATGATTGCCCGGCCTGCGGTCACCAAACCGAGGATGGCGTCTGTTGCGGTCTGAATCATTACATCGCCCTGGTTGGCGTCAATGGAGGTCCCGGCTGCCATGTTGAGGAAGCTTTCACTGCGCAGCAGCACATTTTTGGTGCCCGCAGTCAATGCAGCGCCGGTATTCAAGGTGATGCTTTTCGCCTGGATACGCAGATCACGATTCACCGTGAACGCGGCGGAACTGCTGAATCCATTTGTAATATTGAGGATGGCTGATCCCTCCGCTATGGAGATAAGCCCGCTCTGGGTCACTCCCCCCGCAGCATTGAGGTAGAGATAACCGCCTGCGTCCAGGTGAATATCCTGAATCGTCGTCAATACCGTCAAATTTAAATAGACGGATCCATTTCCGGTGTTGGATATGACCAGCGTTCCAGCCCGAACATTCAATTCGTTCCCCGAGCTGCCCATCCCGCTCACTGCGATCAGGGTTGCCCGTCCGGTTGTTCTGACATCATCCAACGCATCTCCGCCGTCCAGAATTTTTCCGGGAGAGGTCGCTGTGATGTTTCCGCCAGACGTATAAAGTCCGTGCGTGGATGCATCGGTGACGCCTGCGGCCGCTACACTTACCGATCCCAGAATCATATCCCCGGCAGAGCTGATAAACAGTTCCCCACCGGCACTTCCTGCGGATAGCAGTCCCGCATTTGTGGTCAGGGGCGCCAACAGCGTTCCCACATCTCCCACCGCATAGATCCGCAAAGCATCCGCCGCGACGTTCGGTGAATCCCCGAGAGGATTCACAATATTCTGAGCGGAAAGTAATGAAACCTTCACACCCTGCACATCTCCCAGCACTAAATCAGATCCCGAGGAGAGGCGGACATTCGCTACAGAAACAACAGGATCCTCAACCGTGATCTTTCCCGTACTCAGCAAAACAATATCTCCGCCAGTAGTGGTCGCTAATCCGGTTAAGGCTGCATCCGCAGCCGTCTGGGTAATCACTCCCACCGTACCAATGGTACTATCGCCATGATTACTGATTCGGATGGTTCCCTGGGTGCTCACCCCACTGATGGTATCAACGGCGGTGGTAAGGAAGCGTGAATCGGTTCCCGTTCCATTGAAACTTTGCAGACGCAGCCTGCTTCCCGTCAGATTCCGGGAACTGTTCGGGGCATTTAAGATGCTGCCCGCACTGGAGAGAATCGAAAGCTCTTCACCGCTGAGATTTCCCAAGCTCACGTCCCCAAACCCACTCACCCGAATATTGCTTTCAGTGGCACTTACCATCGTGAATCCGGTCATGGTTACGGCACCGGTGTTCGTGGCCATAAACACCGACGCGGGGGCGGCCGTCGAAATGGTTATAACGCCTGACATGGTAATATTGCTTTCAGCCAGTAACGTGATGTCTCCGGTATCTGAAACAATTCCGCTGTTGACCAAAAGGTTCACCGCCGCATTCAAACGGACCGCGCCGGTTCCATGCGCATCCACCGCCAGGAAGTCTTCGTCTCCACCATCGTTGAGGATAATGGAGCCGGCGAGCGTTACCAGATGGATATCTCCGTTTAGTCCGGTGCTCAGATCGGAAAGTTCTGAATCCGTGATCGGCGTAGTCCCCGCATCACTGCCCACTCTGGACGTAGTAACCGCAACTCCGGTCACGGTCACACCATTCACTTCCCTGAAGAAGAGATCTCCGGTCGCGGAAACCGCAGCCAGCGACTCGACTGAAATATCCAGCGGCAGCACAATCGTTCCCACACGGCCTTCCGCGGAAATCCGCAGTGCGCCGCCATTCAAAGTCACCCCGCTGCCCACGGACTGGCGAATCCCCCCCAGGCGACTGATCAAGGAGATCTTACTGGCGGACAAGCTGCCCAAGGTCAGTTCTCCATCCGCAGCCACCCGTAAGGAACCGCCCGGGACGGAAATCGTCGAGGTGGCATGCATGTCAAAGCTGCCAACGCCGGCATCGATGTAAACCGATGCGGTTCCGGTGGTGCTGACATCCACACCTGCCTGGAGCGTAATGCCGGTACCGTTTGCGGAGATGAGGCTGATGTTGCCGGTGGTGGACGTGATATCCACTGTCAGGGTGAGCTGATCATTGCCGCTCAATAAAATATTGCCGCTGCCATGGGCGATCACCGGGTTGTTAATGGTCACAGTGCCCGCATCAGCGGTTAAAATAATGTTTCCGTTGTTGGCGGTGCTGCGCAATCCGGTCAAATCGGCGATGACCACCGGGGTCGTGGCGGCACTGTTTAAAACTTCCTGCACGCTGAATCCGACCTGACCGACCGCGATATCATCGGCGGCATCCAAATAGATACCCCCGCCATTGCTGACCGCCGACACAGTTTGCGCCTCGATTTGTAATGCGGTCATGGCGCTGCCGATATCCCCTTGCGCCTCCAGACGGAGATGGGTGCCGGTGAAGCTTTCTCCGGCCGCAGCGACGTTCAGGACTTTTCCATTGACGGATGTCACGGCGGCACGCATGGCAAACAAATTACCCAGCGTCAAATCATTGGAGGCCCGCAGGAACATATTTGCTCCGGCCGTGGCACTGGCGGCGGCCGCCATCGTCAGGGCGCCTGAATCGGAACGCAGATAAACATCGCCGGTATCGGAGGTGGTGACATCGCCGTTCACCAGCAGATTCCCGACCGACCGCAGGGTCACATGACCACTGCCGGAAAGCACATCCACGTTCGCCGTCAAGGTGAGCGCGGCATAAATCCGCACGTTGCCGGAGCCGTTGGCAGAAACCGCCAAACCGTCCGTATCGCCGCCCTCGTTGAGGGTCACCGCCCCGGCGGTGCTCTGCAGAACAATCGAACCGTTTCCTGCAACCGTTTGGAGGTCGACCTGATTATAAGCGGGCAGAGCCAACAGGCTGCCGTTCACCTGCACCCGCTGCAGGGAAACCGTGACCAGGTCCACGGTCACGCTGAGGTTGTTGACCAGATTTAAACCGCCTGCACCGGCCGTACCCGCGATCCGGCTCACACTGGTACGGAAGGGGGACAACGGCGTAACCGGGCTGAGCGTTCCCACCCCGCCCTGTTCGGCATACAGCGCCAGCTGATTGGCAATGACTTCGAAATCAAAGGTGGTGGAACCCGCGCCCCGAACCGATCCGCTGGCACTGGCAATCACGGCCCGACCCGTGGAGGAGATGCCGCCCAGGGTGATGTCACCGAGGGCAACCATGCCGATATTTCCGGTGGCATTCACAAAGCGCGATTCCGCACCGGTGGTAAGCGCACCGCCCGAAAGCACATGAATCTGTCCGGCACCTGAGGTGCTGACCTGAAGGCCTGCCGCCAGGGAGAAATCAGACTGGGATTCCAGGGTCACGGTGCCACTGCCGCTGCTGACAATGGCATTGATGTCCAATGCGGTCTGCGCACTCAGCAGGACGTTCCCCGCGCTGCTGGCCGTAACCTGATTGCCCGCGTTGACAGTCAAGGCTCCCAAAACGGTTTGCACCACGATGGTCCCGCCGACACCGCCAGTGGTCAATCCTGTCTGTAAAGCAACAGATGTGGGGGTGAGTACATTATTCGCATCCACCACCTGAGTGAGGGCTTCGTTGCCGGCAATCGTGAGACCGTTGGCTTCACTCAGATACATCGCTCCGTTCATGGTTCTCGCAGACATCGTGCCCACGGAGGTGTTGAGCGGATTGGATCCGACGGCAATGTTGAGCCCGGCTCTCAGGCGCAGGCTGGCGGCCGTCACATTCAACGCGCCGACATTGTTGTCCAGAATCGCGCCGTTGGTGGAGGTAACCGCCACCCGGGCATTGGTCTGGATTTCCGCGAGGTAAATATTGCTTGCCGCCTGCAGGACAATGTCCCCATTCACCGCGCTCAGGCTGCTGCCGGTCTCCTGACCGATCAGTCCATTGGCCGAGAAGAGACTGAGGGTGCCGTTGGCGTTGGTGCTGACCGGCACGTCCGCATCCAGGCTGATGCCCGTTGCACCCCGCATCGTAACGTGGCCGCCGTCGGAAGAAACCGCATCCTGAACGATGATTCTCCCGGTAGAGGACTGCAGGAAGATGTTGGAATTCAAGCCGGCCCGCACCACGTGTGCCGTATCGGTCGTGGAACCGTTGGAGAGCAGCGTCAGGCTGCCCGCCGCGGTCACAGAAATCGGGGCAGCGGCCATGCTGGTTAATCCGAACAGTTCACTGACCGCAGTGGTGCCCGGCAATCCCGCGAGATCCACTTTGGCCACTGAGCCGGATACCGCACCCACACGAGCTTCAGACAATTCAGAAAGGGCGATGCCCCCGGCAGTTGCCCGGGCCGCGAGCAGGTTCACATCGATATCAATGGCATTATAGGGCCCGATTTGACCGATCCAGGCGTCGGAAAGAAGCTGCAGGCTGTCGGCAATAATGTCGATTCGGGTATCCCCGTTGTCTTCAATTTTTGCCGCATCAATTGCCACCAGGCCGTTGGCGGCCTGCACAGAACCCAGCAGCAGCAAGCCGTCGCTGTCGACCAGGATGCTCCCGTTGGTGCTGCGGAACAGGCTCTGATCATCCATGGTGAGGGCGGCACCCGCGACAATGTGCAGGTCACCATTGGTGCTGAGCACTTTGGCCGTGGCGACCCAGTGGGCAACCCCGGCGCTGTTGATCGTGATGTCGCCATCCACGGTCTGGATATCCGCGAAGGCATCCAGGGTGCCGGTTTCCAGACAGATCACCCCTGCCCCGTTGGTGACCACACCCAGGGTATCCGCATCTCCGTCATGAATCTCGAGCAGGCCACTCACTTTCACCAGAATATTTCCGGCAGCCGATGATTCCAGATCGGACTGATCGGCTTCCACAAACGCCGGATCGGTGGTGAAGCCCAGGGTGTTCACGGTATCGACCGTGACCCCCACGGTGTTCACATCCACATCCCCCGTCACATTCAAATGAATACCGTTCATTCCCAGCGCAGACAGCGTATCCGCGGTTAAATTTATCGGATCGGCCACCGAACCAATGGTGCCACCGGCTTCCAGACGCAGTCCGGAAGAGCTGAGCCGCAGCACCGGGGCGGCCGGATCGACCAAAAGATCTGCATCGCTGCGCAAAGCCAAATCACCACTGCCGGTGTCCACCCGGCTAAGCGTCATCACGTCGACAGAAGTAAGTACGGCATGATCATCAACCACCGTAATCACGGCAGCGGGGTCCATGGTGAACAGACCGCCCGAGTTCATAAGCAGGGAGCGCCCATCCACATCCAGACTGCCGGTGATCAGGGTATCAGCCTGTGACATAAGTTGTGCGGAGCCGTTCATGATCTGCAGATCACCGTTCAGGGTCAAATCCGCGCCTGCCGCGATCAGCAGGTTGCCGTCCACTTCCACGGTGGCCCCGGCACTGATTGTTTCAATCGTGAGAGACCCATCCACCTGCAGCACCGCCGCACCCGCCTGGGTGAAGAATTGGCTTTCGTTCCAAGTACCGGATACACTGCTTTTATCAATCTGGGCAAAACGGACCGTGACAGAGCTGTTTCCGACAGCCAGGTCGTTCAGTTCCTGGATCGCGATGGCCCCGTTCGAGGCCGTGGCGTTCAATCGGGTCACTTCTATGATCAACGCATCCGCTTCACTGGCCAAAGAGCCCACGGACAAGTGCGCTTCGAGTTGCAGTTGCGCGGCCATAACGTTGGTGCTGCCATCGTTCGCTGCCCTTAAGACGGAGGCGGTGGTGGATTCGATCCGCACATCCGCTTCGGAAAGCACGGTTGAAACCAGAATGTTATCGGTGGCCTGCAACAGGACGTTCCCGGCATCCGAATCCAGCGTCATGGCCGGATTCATGGAAATCACCCCTCCGGCCGCAAACCCCACATCGCCCCCATGACTGTTCACATCTTTTCCAAGCGTGACATTTCCAAACACCCCCGCACTGAGGTCGCCCCCTTGCAGATGGATGGTTTCCTGCACCAGCAGATTCCCGTTGACCCCCAGAACCAGCGAGCCGTCGTCACTGTGGGTGACCGCTCCACTGAAGGTAAGACTGCCATTGTCCACGCTGATCACGGACCAGCCGGAAACCGCATCCTGCGTGAGTTCAGTGATCCGGAGATCTCCACCCGCCGCTTCTTCGGTGATCACAATATCCCCACTGACACCGAGGTTGCGCAACTGCAGGTCACCGACCCGGGTTTTTAAATCGCCGGTGCCGGTTGCGCCGATGCCGGTCCGGGCGGTCAGGGCGGTCACCCCGCCCGTGGCCAGATTGGTGCCGTTGGCAACATGGGTATCGGAAATCGTGCCCCCGGAGGTGAGGTCAATGTTGCCGGTAATTGAGGCAATCGAGGTGATAGCGATGTCGCTGTCAGCGGTATAGCTGATAGTACCACTGTCGCTGATGGTTTCCGCATCCGCGCCCATGGTGATGGCGCCCGCTGTGCTTGTCAGCGAAATCGACCCCGTGCCGGTTGCGGTCAAATTGCCGTTTTGCAGGATGTCATCGCCGGCTTCCAAGTCCAGATCTTCACCCGAAATGGATCCATCCGTGGTAATCGCCACTCCTTCAATTGCGGTCAGGGTGATGTTTCCGGTCCCGGCATCCACCGGTCCGCTGATGACGATATCCCCGCCCGCCTCCGCATTCAGATCCTGATCATTCAGGGTCAAAGCGCCGTCACCGCCTATGGTGATATTGCCACCGCTGAGGAGGTTTACGGGCAGTTCAGACGCCAGCGTGTTCGCCCCGGCAATCAGGCTGATCGGGCCGTTTTCGTAAACCCGGACCAGCGGGTTTTCGAGTGAGCTAAGATTTGCGAAGCTGCCCGCCAGATTGATATCCGCGCTGCTGATGGCCACCACCCGGGCGGTTTCGGAGTCAAAAGTCAAATCGCCGGTAACCGGGGTTGAGAGGGTAACCGGTCCGGTCTGGCTCTGCACCCGGCCGATCAGACTGATATCTCCATTCGCGCTCAACCGCAGATTCCCTTCCTGCACTGTACTGGCGCGCAGGGCCAGGCCGCCGGCGGTCAGACTGCCCACAGTTCCCAGATTCGCAACGGAGAACGGCAGGGCGGCGGCGGTCAGCGCCTGATCGATTTTATCCAGCGTGGTGCCGGCACTCTGAACCTGAATCTGGAGCAGGCGCACATCGTCCACTTCGAAATACTGGGCCGCTGCGGTGTTGGGCGGGAGGGATTGATTGATGGCGTACACCACCTGAATCCCGTTTTCCGCGATTCCGCCGACATCGGCTTCCAATACAATTTCAACCCCGGACGGCAGCAGGGTGGCGGCGGCGGCTTTCACTGCATCCACCCCGCCGATGAAAGACCGGGCCGGCAGATTGAATACGCCGGAGCCATCATTGCCCGCAAGCAGGGAACCACTCACCGGAATGTCGGCATCGGCATTGAGCACAGCCAGCAGGTCGTTCAGAGTGGTCACCCCGCTCTGCACATTCAGAATAAGATGACGGGGAACGGCATTATAGGTCGCGGTCGCAGTGCCGTCGGTGATGCTGCCATCATCGGTAATGAAAACCTGAATGTTTTCGTATTCTGGTAAAGTGTCATCCGCCACCAGTTCAAAATCATTGTTTAAGCCCCCGGCCACATAAATCGCTTCGGGCGGGCCGCCGGTGCCGCCTGCGGTTTGTGGGTAAGAAGCCAGTTCAATTCCGCCGAATCCACTGTTCGCCGGGGCCAGGGTGGCGGTGAGGATTCCGGCCGCAGCCGTGTTGATCGCGGTCAGCACATTGCCCGCCGTGGCAAAAGAGGGGTTGAGCTTCACTTCCAGAGTGCGGGTTCCCGCAGTGTAAAGGGCACCGGCCTGGCCTACCGCCAGCCCCGGATCCTCCACCAGAAGAATCGTGATGCCGTTTTGATCCGCCCCGGCAATATCCGCCGTGAGAATGAGATCATTGTCGACCCCGGACATGGTCATATTCGCAAACGCGTTGACCCCCACCGCGCCGCTGTGCAGTGCAAAATGATGGGCCTGGATACTGCCGGCACCACTGTTCACGCCGCCACTGATTTCCTGTAACAATGAGGCCGTGAAGGTGCCTTCCGTATTGAGGGCGCTGACCACCTGATTGGCGGTGGTAATCCCGCTCTGCAGATACACTGTGAGCACATTGGTATTATCATCGAATGACGCACGAACCCCGAGGGTGCTGACCGATCCGTCGTCCACAAAGCGGAAACTGATCTGATTATATAACTGGCCGGCGATGGCGGAGACCACGTTGATATCGTTATTCGTTCCGGTGGGACGCAACTGCGCGTTCGCGGAAAGATTGGACTGCAGGGTCACGCCCGCATCCCCCAGCACATCATCCAGATCCGAACTCAAAAACGATCCGTTGAGTTCTGCCGTGAAGGGCAGACTGTCGTTATCGCGGGCCGCATTCACTGCCGCGAGGAGGGTGCCGACGGTGGTGGCGCCAAAATTGATATAAAGATTCAGCTGACCGGCACCCGCATCCCAGTCCACCAGAGCCGCGTTGGCACCATCGGTCAAATTGCCGCCCGGTCCATCATCCAGTAACCGCACTTCAAATGCATTGGCCGCCGCCCCGGGGTTCAGGGAGGTAAAGCGGATGTTGTAGGATTCGCCCGGCAAGAGGATCTGCGAAACCGCGGCAATGGCTTCCGCACCGCCGGTCAGCGTGCCGGAGGATTGCACCAGAACGCCTTCACGCCGCCCGCCTTCGGCAAAGAAAGCAAAATCGGCATCCGTGGGCAGGGTAAAGATGAGTGATCCGTCCATGGGGCCGGCGGCCAGAACCGCGGTGCCGGCAAAATCCGGATCGGCGTTGATGGCATCCACAATTTCCTGCAGGGTGCTGACATCCCTGCGCAAGGTGACGGTAAGCAGCCCGGTTTCGGGCGTATAAACCGTGGTTGGGGGATTGCCGCCGCTTCCCGAGGTTACAATATCAAACAAAATATTCAGCGCGTTGCCGTCGGGTCCCAGCCCATCGGCCACAATCGAAATGGCATTGGCCGTGTCGGGGAAAGCTTCAATGACGGCCGCCACTTCATGAACGGTAATGGTTCCGGTGCTGTTCACCCCAATGGCGCCGGCCTGGGTGGTGGTGACCCCGCCCTGATGACCACTGAAAGCAACTTCCACCGAGGCATCCGCCTGCAGGGATGCCACCGCAAAACCGGTATTGGTGATCAGCAGATTGCCGTTATTGGCCACATAAACGCCGCCCGCACCGCTGCGGGCACTGATGCGCTGCGCATCAGTAGTCAACGGAAACAGGCCGCTGGTGATTTTGTATCCCGCATTAAGGATCAATTCACGGGCCGTCACCCGCACCGCCGGGCCGCCAATCGCGGTCACCGATATTTCACGTCCGGCCAGCAGGCCGACCGAGGCGGTGCTGCTGAGGGCACCGTTCACTAAAATGACATTGGCCACGTCCGCCAACAGGGATCCGCTGCCACTGTTGATGCCGCTGGTGGTGGCGAAATTCAAATCACCACCCGCCTCGAGATAAATATCCCCATTCCCGGTGGTCGAAATGCCGCCGTCAAAGAAAGAAAGGTGTGAGGCCGAGCGGAAGGTGCTGTCGCCGCCCCCGAGCGCAAAGGCATCATTCCAGGACTGCGTGCCACTGGTCTGCCAAAGCACCGGAATGGCTTCGGCCACCGTGAGTGCGGCCCCGGTATCGGCGTCCACCGTAAGGCTGCCGTCAATATCGGCAAACAGGCCCTCCCCGCTGCCGTTCACCACCAATCGGTTTCCGCTCTGCACAAAAGGCGTGACCGGCAGGGCGCCCATAGGAGAGGTAGCCGTGGTTTCGACTGAAACCGGGGTCAGGGACAAATCACGGCCATTGGCAAAGGCCAGGCGGCCGGCCGTCACCGTACCGGCCAAACCGGCGATGGAAGTGCGCAGGAACTGGGCGGGGCTGCCAAAAACGCCGACCGTATCCAACAGCAGTCCGTTGGCGGTGATTTCCGTGGCAGTGGTGGCGGGCAGGCCGGTAACCACCAACGCGGTCAGTGCCACATCCCCCGGTGTCATTACCTCTACCAGGGTCAGAGTGCCGGCCGATGACAGCCGGATATCCGCCGCCGCAGAAATGGCGCCGCCACTGAGTTGCGTCAAATCACCGCCTGCGGTCAGCACCAGGTCTCCGCTTGCATCAACCGCAACCCCGCCGCTGTTGGGGCCCACATCCAAATTCATATCGGAAAGCACGGAAATCGGAGTGGCCCCGCCGGTGCTGACCAATCCGCTGGTGGCAAAAGAAGCGGCGGAATGAATGAAAATGCCGCCCGTGGCCGTTTCAGCGGACAGGCTGTCCGCCAGTATATTTAAGGTCTGACGTTCACCGGATTCCACGCCCACGCCGGTTTCCGCAATCAGGTCGATCTGACCCAGAGTATTGATATCCACCAGCGCTTCGGCAGGATCGTTATCCACAATCGATCCGGCGTTGGAACGAAGGGTGATATCGCCGTCAGCAGAACTCACCGCCGCCAGGGCCACGCTGTCTTCAGCAACAATTTCGATATTGCCATTCACGTTTATGACCAGAGAGGAGACCGCCATGGTGAAGCCGCCGGTCGCGGTGACGCTGATGTCACCGGCACCGGTGGTCTCCATCCGTTTGAGCGCCGCGATATCAAGATCGCCGTTCACAATCAGCTCCAGATCCCCTTCTCCACTGGTAACAAATCCGCCGGTTATCACGCCCGGCGTGGTGGTGAGTGCCAACAGGGTGGAATAACTGACCCGGCTCAAACTGATATCATCCAGCAGCAGACTGCCGGTGTTTTCAATCCGGAATGCGTCATCCCCGCTGCCCCCCAAGGCCAGTTTATCCACGGCGGTAAGCAGCGCTTCGGTGGATCCCTGCGGACCGTTGATGCCGACCCCGGCAAACAGCGCCAGTTCCGCTGAGGTGATGACGGTGCGGGTATCGATCCCGCCGGCCGCGGCGCGGACAGATCCGTTTATGGACGCGATGTCAACCTGTGCATCGGCATTCAACTGACCCAGGGTCACATTGCCAAGCGCGGCAATATGAATATCCCCCAGATCCGCGTCCATGATATTGCCGGCCGATGCCAAAACGGCACCCGCTTCCGCTTCAAGGGTAATCACCGCGTTACCGATACTGATGAGATGACCCGCATCCAGCAAAGAAATATTTCCAGTGGCCGCTTTTACAAACAGATTGCCACCGGCAGAACGCACGGCTCCTTCAACCGAGACACTGCCACCAAACAAAGCGATCACGGATGCGCCGTCGGTTTCCACCGCATCCGCGGTGCTGAGGGTCAGCAGTCCTTCCGCACTCAACATGATGTCGCCGACATTGTTATTCACGGCGGTCAATCCGGAGATGAGTCCCGAGGTGGTGGTGCTGCCGTCTTCATTCAGCAATGTCAGGGTGAAAGCAGAGGTGGTGCCAGTGCTTAAATCGTTTTGATCTTTCAGGGCGATTGATCCGGACACGGTCACTGCGGCCAGCAGCGCGACCTCCGTCTCCAGCGCCCGTTCCGTGGTTTCATCCAATTCACCGAGTCCGGTATTTGCACGTAAGGTGAGTTCATTGGCAAAAACATTCACCGTGGCGGAAGCGGCGGTATCGTGCACAAATCCGTTGGTGGAAACCACCGATGCGTTGCCCGAGGTGCTTTGGTCTGCGGGGGTTGCGAAATGACGGGTATCAAGGGTGCCCAGGAGAATGTCATCGGTGACCAACAGCGATAAATGTCCGCCGCCGGAAAGCACCGACGCATCCGCCGCCTGGGTGAACATGCCGCCGATCTGCATGAGCACATCCCCGCCGCCGGAAGCCAGCATCACGCCGGCTGTCAGTTCACCCGCGCCGCCGGCCACTGCCGTAAGCGCGCCGCCGCTGCCGCTGACATCGCCGTCAAAGCGCAAATCTTCGGCCACATGAATGCGAATTCCCGCATCTGCGGCGCTGTGGATGCCGGTGCTGCCCACCACGGTGTTGCCGCCGTCCACATTCAAACTGATATGATCGGCGCTGCCGGCTGCATCATTGATCACCGAGGCGGTCAAACCGCTGCGTCCGGTCAACTGGGACAACACCACTGATCCGCTGTCTGTGTTGGTGACATCCACATGATTTGCCAGAATCAGCAGCGGGTTGCCGCTTTCGCCGATACCTTCGATCGCGGACAGCGTCAGCACATTGCCCGCCACATGTGGCAGGGTCTGAAGGGTGAAGCCGGTTAAAGCCCCTTCGGCGGATAGCGAAACATCGCCCAGCGTTCCCGCCAGCACCTGACCCACGGTCAGACTGCCGCTGAAAACATCGACCGTAATAAAGTTATCCGCATGATCCGTGACAGAACTTAAATAATCGAGGGTGGTGTCCCCGCCGGTGTTGATGGTGATGGACCCGTCTGCCGTGATTGCGGAAATAACATGTAAATCATCCAGCTCCACCAGATTAATATCTCCTTCGACGGTACTGTGGGCGGTGAGGTTTTTAATTTCTGTCAACAAGACAATATCGCCGGTGGCGGTGGCGATTAAATCGCGGGCGGTCATAAATCCTTCGGAGCCGGGCACATTTATAATTGAGCCGTTTTGCGCGGTCAGGGTAATGAGGGATCCCTGGCTGAGATCGTCATCATCCTGATTCAACACCCGCAGCGAGCCGCCGTTGGTGAAGGTGATATCCCCCTGCAGCGCGGCAAACGTAATGGCGGCGGATTGCCAGACGCTGTCAATCTGGTCGTTGCCGACCCGGACCTGGGTATTGGTCACCTCAATGCCGCCGCTGGCGGCTTCGACCGTCAGATCGGCTTTGGCATTGAAGGTGCCGTTGACGAGTGCGCTGCCGCCGAACACATCCACGGGGTCCAGGAAAATGGCATTTCCGATCCGCACCGCATTGGTGGAACCGGCCGGATACCCAAAGGTGAGCTGGTCAAATCCATCCGCCAGAGCCGCAATATCCGTGGTGGTAAACTGGAAGGTCCCCACCCCGCCCACCGGTGAGCCGATGTCCATGGAAACGGTGTTGTCCACCGGCCGCAGGGTTAAATGACTCAAGGGCAGATTGTTGTTATCCAGCGCGCCGATAATACTGGCACTGCCGCCGGTAAAATTCACATCGTTGGAGGTGAGGGTCATGTCCCCCACTGCCAGCCGCACTTCATCCTCGAACCGAATCTCCAGATTGGAGGTCAGGTCAATGCTGTCGGCATCAACTTCGCCCCGGATAAGGGTGGCCTGGGTGCCGACGATCTGGGTCAGGCTTCCCTCAATGTCCACCGCATGGGTAAACTCCACATTCCTGGCGCTTTGGATGAGGATGTCACCGTCCTGCAGGGTCACGGACTGTTTGAAATGAATTTTACCGGTGCCTGCGGAGGCGGGGTTCACGGTCAAATCAATATCCCCTTCGGTGATAGTCACATCTCCGGTAAAAGTAATGTTGTTTTCCGTGGTGATGTCCAAATCGCCCACTTTTAAGGCCAGGGTATCAGAGGTTTCGTTGCCGAAAATGGTATTGCCGGTGCCCGCCTGCTGGGTAATAAAATTGGTGAGGATATTTCCGTTAAAAATCACATTGCGGGCATTGAGTATGATCAAACCGTCCAGTGGATCGGTTGTGCCCACATCGCCGTCGATCCGGATATCCCCACCGGTGCCCGCATTCAAATAAAGCACGCCGCCCTCACCCACGCCGGTGCCCAGAATACTGCCGGTAATCAGAATATTCGCCCCGGCGGTATTTCCACCCGCCGTGGTGTCCAAAAGGATGGTATTGGGACCATGGGTTTTGGTGACCAGCGGATTTTCCACCAAATTCAGAGTGTCGTTCACATTGATGGGCACCCCGGTGGTGATGGTGTCCCCGGAAATATCCTGGGTATGACCCGACCCGAGATAGGTCAGTGCGCCGCCACTGTGTCGGATCTCACTCTGCACATAAAAATGCCCCCCCATTTCGGGTGCCCGCAGGGTCAGATTTCCCACATAATCGAGCCCGTCAATGGTGAAAACGTGGCTGCCGTCCGCCTGTCCGATAATCAGTTCGCCCAAACCGGAGCCGGATAAATAGTCAAGTGCGTCGGAATCCAGTGAAAATCCTTCCGCTTCCGCGCCCAGCGAAATGGCGGCATCTTTCCGGCGCGGGGCCAGGGTCAGGCTGGAGCCCTCGGCCCCGGACTGCGTCCCGCTCAGGCTTAAGGCATCACTGTTCAGGACCGATCCCCCCACCCAATGCACTTCGCCCATATAAATAGACGCGGCATCGATCTGCCAGTCACCCGCCTCCACCCCGTCGGCGATCACCACCGAATCCGCCGCCAAATGCAGTCCCGCAAGTTCGGTGGCCAGTTGCCGGCCCTCACTGTCAAACACCCCGCCGGCATTTACAATCAGGTCACGGCCTTCAATGACCGGATACAGAGCATCCCCGGCCAGGGCAATGGTTTCCGGCAAAGGCGGCTGCTGTTCATTTGCGGAGGTCATGACCACTTCCACGGCTTCCGGTGCGCCCGGGATCAGCAGGTCGGCCCCGTCCGCACTCAGTAGAATGCGGGGTTCCAGAGCTTCAAGGTCAAAATTTGAATGGCGGTGTTTGTTTTTCACGGTACGTTAGGGTGATAATGGGGAAATAAAGAAGTGGGGTCAACTATCAAAAGGTGAGTTTTTCATTGGTTCCACCCTTCATACGTCAATGTCGGGAAATCACCGGTAATCGGTGAATTTTCCAGCAGAATCCGGTCGAGCACATAGAAAGTGCCGAAGGGTTCGGGGGAGCGGAAAGTGAAAGATTCGGTGTAGGTGAAAGCGCCGAGGTAGATATCGTGGCGGCCGTCGGCCCGGCCAATGGTGATGCCGGAGACTGCGGGGTTGGTCACCACTTCGCCGTTCACCAGATAGCGGCCGGGCAGAGACTGGTCAAAACCATTCATAAAGAGGGTGATTTCCGCCCCACTGAGCACCAGTTCTTCGGTGCCGAAGGGACTGGCCATGCCAATGGAACTTTCGACAGACAGGGTCTGAATGACCAAGGTGCCGCGGAAGAGACTGCCGCCCGTGGTGCGGGTGCTGGCGATGGTGGCCTGGATGTCCAGATCCTCACTGGTGAGTATCACATCCCCACCCGTCGCCTGTATGGCGGCGGCGACGGTCAGGGTGCCGCTGAGGTTGACCAAATGAATATCGCCACCGGCGGCGGTGCTGACACCCGAGGTGCTTTCGGCAATGCCGTCAAAACTGACCTGACCAATGGTCATCTCGCTGATCTCCACCAGATAAATGCCCGCCGCGCCGGTGGTGGCGGCTTCGATTGTTCCGGCATTGAGGTACAGCGGCATATTCACATCGCCCACCCCGCCGGCTCCGGCAAAGCGGATACGGTTGGCGGTCAGCATATTGATGCGGCCGAGCCCTTCATTCACATTCAGATTCTGGGTCAGGCCGATGATCGTGGTCGAGATCAGGGAGAGACCGTCGGCCACGATGGAGGCGCGGAGATCAATGGAACGCGCTTCCAGACGCAGGTCCTGATCGCTGAAATCCAGATCTTCCAGCACCCGCACCACGCCGGTGCCGAGTCCGGTGTCGCTGTTCACAAAGCGCACATCCACGCTTTCGATGCCGCTATGCGTGATGGACACGCCGTCCCAAATGAGCGCGCCGGCAAACAGTTCCAGCACGCCGCCGTTGTCGCGGTGGAAATTCAGATGATCATTGCCCGAGCCGCCCGTCACCTGCTCAATGCTGTTGGAGGTATGACGCACGCTGTCACCGTTGTCAGAGGTGCTGGTGCCGCGGAGATTGATATCCAGATCGGTGGACACCGCTGAGAAGTCGAGGGTATCGGACCCGGCACCCGGAATTTCATTAACCGTGGCGTTGTTCCAACCTTCCACGAAGGCATAAATGTCGTCGCCGGCTCCACCGGTGAGAACCGTGATTCCTGCCACTGCGGTCAAACGGTCATTACCGGCACCGCCGAACAACTGGCTGTTCAGGCTGCCGCCCTGCAGGTCATCATCGCCGTCTCCTCCCACTGCGTAGAGGGCTTTGTTGAGGATGCCTTCAATGGTCAGGATGTCGTTGGCATTGCCGCCATCGAAGACAATCTGATCAAAATCGGCGAGAGCAAAGACTTCTGTCACCCCGAAGGCACGGACTTCCAGATTGCCACCGTTGAGCGTCAGGGTGAAAGCTTCGTCCAGATCCACGCCCGCACCCACGGTAAGGCGTCTCCAGGACCAGGTGCCGGCACTGATGACCAGGGTCCGGTCACCTTCAACCACAAAACGGGTACCGTCTTTGGCTTCGAAGAGTTTGGATACCGGGGTGGCGCCGGTGTGCTCCGCAATCTCGGCCAGACGGCTGCCGGCAAGGGTGATGACCCCGTTGAGGTTCACGAAGTTCAGTGCAGGCAGATTGCTGATGGGATCCAGAACGTCCACACGGTTATAGGCGAGACTGAGCTTGGTGAGCGGTCCCGGCACATTCAGTTGACCCAAATCCCGGATAACAGTTTCGAAGAGGGTGCTGCGGGCGCCAAGTGCGATCAGGGTCTGATCCGGAGCCGGACGGTTGGTCAGACTGGGCTGCATCCGGTTGAAGGCCGGTGCGAAATCGATGTTGCCGCCACCCAGCCGTCCGTTGCGTCCGAACAGGGAGTGATCCTGGGCAAAGGCGGTGGCGGGACCGTCAAAGCTCCAGTAACCCACCAGATACACCCGTTCGGCCACCGCCGGGTATGCCTGCACCATATCGGTGTTCACCTGCAGATCGGTAAAGGCGGTATCCCAGATGCGGACTTCGTCGAGGTCCCCTTCGAACCAGAGATCCGTTCCGGCCGCATCCTGAGCGTAACCAAAGTTGATGCCGTCCTGAACGGAAAGGGAGGAGGAAGTGACCGTGCCGGTTCCCACAACCCGTCCATCCACATACAGGGTCTGGAACACCGTGCTGTCACTGCTGAAGACCAGTGCCACATGATGCCACATCCCGTCATTCAGATTCAGGCCGGTGGAGGTGATCACGTCATTCCCGATGGTGACGCCGTCGTTGTGGAACAGGAAGGATGCGATGTTGCCGTCACCGGTCAGGTAAATCGAACGGTCGAGTCCGCCTTCACCGCGGGTGCCGTTGTCCATGGAGAAGAGGCCCTGCGCCACGCCGGAGACATCGGTGCGGAACCAGAAGGTGATGGTGCTCTGGATTTCGTTGATGTCGGCCTCCACTTCCACAACTTCTTCGCCTTCGCCGAAGGTGAGGATGCCCATGCCGTTGTAATCCAGGCTGAAGATACGCAGGTTGGAGAGGCCGGTGCGGGCACCGGTGAGCGGATCGGTGGCAGGCACCAGAATGGAGAGGTCCTGAATGCGGTTGCCGTTCAGGTTGAGGATACGCAGGTTGCGGGCGAAGTGCAGCCCGACCACATTCTGGATGCCGAGGTCGTTGGCCTGGAGGTTCACCAGGGTGGCCATGGCACTGGCCATGATGGTGCCGTGAATCACCGGCCGTCCGTCGAAGCCTTCGGTCACCGGAATATTCAGCGCTTTGGCAATGGCGGCTTTGAGGGCCAGATCGGGAATGTATACTTCGGTATCGGGCTGACGCGGCTGCTGCACGCTGAACTGGGCCGTGGGCGGCAGGGCGAAGAACTCACCCACCGCGCGGTCACGGATTTCGCTGCTTTCGCCCACGAAGAAATCGTCACCGGAGTTTCCGAAGAGTTGATCATGGTCCGCATTGCCGATCAGCACATCCTCGCCTTCCCCGCCCATCAGAATATCGCGGTCGGAGTTGCCATGACTGTTACCCTGAAGCGGGGCTTTAACTTCAATGCGGAAGGGCAGTCCCACCAGATTGCCTTCGCTGGTCCACAGATTGCCTGAGGTGGTGAGGATCACCAGACGGCCGTCACTTTCGATGTGGTTGGCGATTTCGATGTCGGAGGCCAGTTGACGGGTGCCGTCCTGCGTGCCGTCGGTGACATAGACCTGGTCCTGGTAGAGATAGAAGGCCACGGCACCCACGGTGCGAATCAGGGTCGGCGGCGCGGTGGCCGCACCGAAGGCCCAGTCGCCGCCGTTGGAACTGATCAGCGGATAGGTGCCGTCGCGGAAGCCATTGGAAATCCACAGGCTGTAATCCACCACACCTTCGACAATCGCGTCGTCGTTGCGCACCACAAATACGATGCCGTTGGAGGTGTTGGAAATTCCGGTAATGAAGCCGGGCTGAACCGGGGTGAGGTCCACCACCATGCGGGTGCCGGCGGCAGTGCCGTCACTCACCCAGAGAGAGGGTCCGATGCCATAAACCCCTTCGGTGCGGGCGGTGAACGCGAGGCGGTCACCCACGGCGGTGAGCAGGGAGGCGGCTCTGGGCAGGAAGGCGATCAGTTTGACGCCGGTATCCGTCAGCTTCCAGAGAATCCGGGTCGCGGTGGGTCCGGCAATAAAGTAGGTCTCGCCATTCAGTATGACGCGGCTGTTCACGATACCGGGAAGTTCCGGCACCTGTTCGAAGGTATCGGCGTCGTTTCCTTCACTGCGCCACAGGCTGACCACCCCGGTGCTGCTGTTCGTCACGGTGAAGTAAAGCACGCTGTCATTCACGGTCACATATCCGGCTTCGCCGCCGAGGTCTCTTTCCAGCACCACGGTGCCGGCGGTCTGACCTCCGAAGAAGGGATCGCCGCTGCCATTGCTCACCCAGAGGCTGACACCATCGGCGGTGGTGACGGTAAAGAGCAGTTTGCCGTCTATCACACCCAGGAAGGCGTAATCTGTAAACGTCAACGCACTCAGGGCGGCAATGGTCAGGGCTTCGGCACCGTAGGCTTCACCCTCGCCGGGGCTGGCGCGCCACAGAGTCAGCTGACCGGCCTCTTCAACAAAGTAGAAGAGGTCGCCGTTGACCGCGATCAGCGCACCGGCATCCTGCACCCCGGCATCAATGATGTTGAGCGCGGTGACGCTGACCCCGTCGGTGGCCTGCCAGACTTCTTCGAGTTTGTATACCACCCGGTTGCCGGCGGCAATCAGTGTGCCGATGCTGGAGGCGCCGGCATGATCCGCGAGCAAGATGTAGCTGTCGGTATCGGCCACATAAATGGCATCGAGCATGCGGAAGATCAGGCGGTCACCCAGTCCGGCCGCGTCGGTGACTTCGCCAGTCAGCTCCGCAACCGCGGTGGCGAAATGTCCGTCCACCATCCAAAGCGTGCTGACTGCACCGTTCAGGATGGAGAGGAAGAGGCGTTCCCCGGCACCGGCAATCAGCGCCAGGCTGTCGGCGGGATCGCTGCCGAGGATTTTCACCTCACCGCTGCCCGTGGTGTAAGTGACCGGCGCGCTGAGAATGCCGTTGTTGCGCCACAGTTCGCCGTTCCGCAGGAAGTACACATAATCGGCAGCAGTGGCCAGCGGGATATCCGACACATCCGCGACGCCGTCGTTCCCAAGACTGATCTCGTCCACCGGTGCCTCCACCCTCAGGAAGTAGGTGCCGGCTGTAAGCTGGGAAAGGTCGATCACGGCCTGACCAGACTGGAGCAGGCGTCCTTCATCGGTGTACAGGGACCCGGTGACGGTGTCGCTGGAACCGGTGACCACTTCCAGACGGGTGCCGTTGGCGGCATGGGCATGGGAAAGGGTGACCGGGTCATCCAGATCCGAAGGCAGATGCATCAGGAAAGTCACCCGTGAAACACCGTCCAGCAGCAGACTGCGGATAAGTTCGGTAATATCCACCCGCATTTCATTGGAAACGGCTGTGCGGTTGGCGATGAGCACGGCGTTAGCCAGACGGGTGGCATCGGCTGCGTTCACCAGTCCGTCACCGGTCCCGGTCACCATGTAGATATTCAGGGCCGGCACCACCGAGAGCACGAAGTCGGCAAAGGGTTTGGCTTTGGGTTTCTGGGTATCCGCATTCACGCCATCGGTCCGCCAAAGCACGCCGCCGGTGATGACTCCTTCGATGTCAGTGGTGGGCGCGAGGAAGAAGACCGCATCGTGTAACGGGGTCAGCTGAGTGGGATTGGCCACCACCGCATTGTTGCGCAGCACCCGCTGGGTTCCCACTGCGGTTAAATCGCTGTACCAGAGATTGGTGCCGCGGGCGGTGCCGAGGACGAAATAGAGCTTGCCGTCGGTCACCACCAGGTCACTGATGGTGCCCTTGCCCAAATCTTTAATGCCGGTTCCGGTGGTGACGGCAACCGAAGTCAGATCCACGACGGTCAGTTCATTCTTACCGGTTTCGCTGTAGAAATAGTACACCTTGTTATCGATACGGGCAAAGGAGCTGAAGCTGCTCTCCGCCAGTCCAACCTGCCGCACGACCGCCGGTCCACTGCCGGTGATGCTGTAGAGCGTCGGGATGTCGCTTCCGTCGGTGGAAACGTAGAACAGGGTGTCGCCCAGTGAACGCAGGCCGCTCAGAGTGCTGCCGCTGCTGACCAGATTCGCTGCCGTGAATCCAGTGCCGGTGACCTGCCAGATGCTGTGGTTGCTGTTGATTTTATTCACCAGGGCAAGGTTGCCGTTGTGCACGATGACCTCGGTAAGACTGTCCCAGCCAACCACCCGGTTCGCTTCCACGTCCGGCAGGGTGTCGAGGTTATGATTGATCACAGACCCCTGGGCGGTAATGCGCACGAACTGGTTTTCGTCAATGAAGCCGAAGGTGTTCGCAATATATCCGAGGGATTCGGAACTGAATCCGCCGTCATTCCGATACTGCCAGACTTCACCGCTGCTGTCTTTCACGTAGAAGATCTTGTTGCCAACCACCTGGAAACGTTCGTCGCCATTGAGGTCGATATCGGTTTTCACCGGAGTGGCGGAAGCGGTCCGGCGCCAGATAAAGGTGTCACCGCCGCTGGCGTCATCCGCCACAAAGTAGAGCGCGTTGTTGAAGACAAAGAGGTCGCGCGGATTGTCAAAGTTTACATCCGTGAGATGGTTCAGGGGTGCCACGGTGCCGGCGGCCGGGTTGATGGCTCCCAGGCCGGTATTGCCAACCCCCTGCAGACTGGCGCTGATGCCGGTCACGGCCGTGAAGGCGGTCACAACCTGATTGGCGGTGCTCTGACCGAAGGCAATCCGGATTTCAATACGTTGGTTCACCCCGTCCACCACCACCGTTTCAGAACCGGCTTCCGCATCGTCGACAAACACCAGCACATAATCGTTGTATTCGCCGATGGCGCTGAAGCTGAGATCGTTGTTGTCACCGGGAACGGCCAAGGTGGCACTGCCGTTGCTGCCCGGCGCGGCGGGATTGCTTCCCTGACGGAGCACGTACAGGGGGGTGCCGACAGGGAGCGGGTCGCCTGCGGTATCAGTGAAGCTGGTGGCGGTCAGATCGCCTGCGCTTAACGCCGAGTTCAGGTTGGCCAGGGTGGTGCTGTTTTCCACCAGCGTCAGCACATAATCTGAGCTGCCGGTGATACCAACACTGCTTTCGGCAATCACGCTGACAGTTCTGCCATTGAAGGAGTCCCCGTCATCGCCGTCCTCCGCCGAAAGCGTCAGCTCGTTTCCGTCGGGCATGATGAGGGTGACGGTGGCGGCGACAGTATTTTCCCCGTCTGCAAAATCTGCGGCCGGATTCACGGGCATATAATTCGTGTCTCCATCGGTGACCGATGCACTGAAAGTGGTAGAGGTATCCAGGGCGATGGCCGCCGCGATATCAGACAGTTTACTGCCGCCGGAGACAAAATTCACCGTGAGACGGCTGCCGTCCCAGGAAGTACCCAGGGTGGTGGCGGTGCCGCGGAACACGATCCCGACACCGTTGTCGGAGGGTCCGGCAGTCGACGAGGTCACCGTGATCGTGCCCGGTCCGAAGTCATAAAAGCCTTCGGCGGGAGCAGCGGCCTGATACGGGGTGGTGACCACATAGCTGAGAGAGACGCCGTCTGTTGGAACAGGGTCCTCACCGGTGACACTTGTGTTCATGGTGGTGTTGAAGCCGGTGAGCAGGTTAAAGGCAGCGAGCAATTCATTGTAAGTGGTTGTGCCATCGGCACGGACATTGATCACCAGCGCATCACTGACGATGCTGACCGTGGGATCCTCAGTGGGCGTACGGGTGGCACTGAATGTGGGGGAATGCGCGGGGAGCTCGTTGTCATCAATCCCTGTGAGGATAAATATATCACTAAAGGTAATGCCGCCAATGACAGCATTAATAGCGCCCACATGGGCGACTTCATTCTGGCCGTTTGCCAGTTCAATGAACGGCAGATTCACCACTGCGGAAGTGTCCGAGGTTGTGGCGGTGAATTCAGAGCGTGCGGTCAGCTCGCTGACAATGTTGTCAAGCGTTGCCACACCCGGCAGGGCATAAACCGTGAACAGGTTGCCGGCTTTGGTAATGTCCACCCGGTTGGTGTTGGTAAGGGCGGTGCCGGTGCCGTTCACAAAGGAGGCCACCACCCGCACCTCATAGGCATTCGCGGCGGTACCGGGGGTGGCGGCGGTAAGGGCGATTTCCATGCTGTCGCCCAGATCCAGCGTGGCGGTGGCCGACACGGCGTCCTCCCCGCCGCTGAAGGTGCCGGAAATATCGGACAGCAGTTGGGGAATACGGATCTTGGTGCTTGCGGTGCCCCCCAGGGTGAGGCTGACCCCGTCTGAGGCCAGCGGATCCATGACCGCTTTCAGTTGCTGCGCGGTGGTGGTTTCGAGATGGATGGTGATGGTATACACCCCGCCACTGAAACTGGCAGCGGTCGCGGTGCCGGTCTGGAAAATCAGCGTGCGGGTTGGACCGACGGTTTTAGTGAACACCAGTTCCACATCATCCAGGACCACCCGGGAAATGGCGTTCATGCCGCCGGTAATTTTAATATACGGGAAGCTGATGAAGTTGCTGTCATTGGCCGGAACCAGCTCGGCATCCAGAATCGCGTCGGCGGCGGTGATGGCCCGCGCCACATCCGCCATGGTGGTGATGCCGGCGACGTAGGAAATGGTCAGCGTCTTGGTGCTGTTGACCCAGCTGGCGTCGGCGTAATAAGGCGTTCCGTCGAAACGGTCGAAGTTCGTGGTCACCGTCTGCAGGTTGAGTTTAATGTCATTCACATCCAGTCCGGTGTCACTGGTGCTGATCAAAACCGTGTCGGTGGATCCGGGCAGGCGGATGATCAGGCTGGCGGGACTGGCAATCACACCGCCTTTCAGAGTGGCGTCTTCAGCCATGATCAGACCGTTGCCGGTATTTCCGGATTCAGTGACAGTATCCAGCACCGCTGTCCAAACGGAATTTGTGCTGAAGTAAGTGACCAGATCATCCGCCGTGGTGACCCCGCCAATGACGGTGACGATCAATCCGTCAACGCTTTCAAAGTGTCCCACGGCCGAACCGGTGATGAAACTGACGGTTTCCGAACCGTTGAGATCACTGCGGCTGAAGGTCAGCGCATTGTTGTTACCGGGACCGTTGACCTGAATGGTGGTGGCGGTCTGGGTAAAGCTGAAGATCCGGAAACCGTCGGTCTCATTTTCCACTGCGGTGAAGAAAAGTGTGCTCTCCACCACAGTGAGGTTGCCCACCTGACCGCTGCGCGGGCCGACATACACGTCGCGGGCAAACACAAGATCGCTGAGCGAGGTGGAGTAGAGTTCCCGGCCATGGGTGGCGGTTTCAGCCGAGAAGTAATAACGTCCGTTATAGAGGGTGAATCCGGCAGGTGAGGAAGAGGCGGCACCGGGGGCAATATCAGCAATTTCGGAGGCGGTGCCGGACACCAGCTTCCAGGGTTCCAGTCCGTTGTCGGTGCTCACACCGCGGGCGGTGAAGATGAAGTTGTTCCCCGTGGTGGAGGTCAGACTCTGAATATCACGGGCCCCGGTGGCGAAATGGGTGGGCGTGCCCGCCGGGGAGGCGGGATTGTACACATAAATTTCGCTCCGGTTGGCTCCGCTGATCACCGCCACACGGCCGTTCACCATTTCGGTGAGATCAGTGGGATTGACCAAGGAGCCGGGCGCGGCGCTGTAGGTGCTGCCGTCAGCAGCGAGGATCCAGAGGTTACGCACGCCGTTGGCATTGGTGCCAATGACATATGTGACACCGCCCACCCGGAGCATTTCACTCAGGCTGGACATCAACACGCCGCTGCCGTCATTCAATAATACCGCCGCACCGTTGGCACCGACACCGGACACCCGGGAGGCCCAGACCCGCTGAATGCCATTGTCGGATGCCCGGAAGTAGACATAATCGCCGGCCAGCATCAGCGCACTGGCATCATTAAAGGGTGCGGAACGGGTAATGCCGGTGGCGGAGACACCACTGAGCAGCCACACACTGTTTGCGGATACCGCATAGAAGTTGTTGGTGACGGCACCGCTGAACAGCAGTTGGGTGACTGCGGAGACCCCGCCCACTTCCACCGGCGCATTATTGTCGTCCACGTAATAAACTTTTTCGCTCTGCAGGTAATAGAGGGCCGCAGAATTTGCCACCAGCGCGGCGGGCGCAGTATTCAGATTTATCGTAATGGTCCGCAGCGTCAACGCCTCACTGTTGACTTCAAACAGATTGTATTTGCTGTTGTTCAGGGTGATCAGGAACACCCGGTCACCTGTGGAGACCAGATCGTGGTCCAGTCCCGTCAGATCCTGCACTTTACGGGTGCCGAAGGGGGTGCCGTCACTGATCCAGAGACTGGCCACCCCGAATTCGTTGCGGGAGGTGAAGACAATTTCGGAACCGGTGTTGACGATGCGCTGAATATCGGTGGGGATTTCCACCGTCTCAGTGCTCAGTCCGGCAATCCGCAGGGTCACCTGTTTCAACAATTCCGGATCATCTATGGCTGCGAGATAAGCGCTGAGATCAAATTCGAGCACCGCAATATCGGAAGCGTTCTGGAGAGTAATACCCACGCCGCTGAGATCAACGGTGTAAGGATTGGCACCGTTTTCGGTCAGCACACCGGAGAAGCCGTTGACAAAGGTTTGCGTCTGCACCCCGGCAATCGGATCAAGTCGCAGCATATCACCCAACGCGCCGTCACCGAGAGTTGTGAAGCGGTACCATTTATAGGTTTCACCCGGCAGCAGGGTGTAGCGGCTGGAGTCGAGGATGCCGTTTTCGTTAAGATCGGCATCATAGAACACATCCGGGCGGCCAATGCCGGTGTCCACGAGGAAACTGCCCAGCCCGGCAATGCTGCGGTTGGTGAGAATGTCGAAGCCACGGTCGGGAATTTCCTGAATCAGACGGCTGCCATAAATCAGGTAGAGGCGGCCGGCATCCACCCGGGTGCCGCCGATGGTGCCGTCGGCAGTGGCGGATCCGACAAACAAATCGTCTATCCCGTCGGCATTGATGTCCATGCCCGGCGTTTTGGTGAGCGTGCCGAAGCGGTCGGTTTCACTCTGGCCTTCGAGAATAAGATGCGCGTCGCGGAACTGGAGCGTCGGGGCGGTGTTGTTGGTAATGGAGAAGAAGATGTAGGCGGAACCGCTGGTGCCGGTGCTGAGGATCTGGATCTGCGTAAAGGTGTCGCTCTGACCGCTCACCCGCTGGAACCGGGTGCGGCCGATCACCAGATCGGACTCGCCGTCACCGTTGAAGTCCCCGGCGGTCACATGCAGCGTGCTGAAGAAGGAGGAGGTGCCGAATTCACCGGTGCTGGCCTGGGTAAAGCGGACGTAGGCGGTATTTTCCGCATCCACAGGCTTGGCACCCGTTTCACGCCAGTTCAGAGATCCTTTGTAAACCAGGACCGCTCCGTTGGCGGTGGCGGCGTCTTCACGGTAACGAACCAGGGCAAAGTCATCGGCCCCGTCATTGTTCAAATCACCCAGCGCCTGAATGCTGCCGCCCAGTGAGGTGGTGCGGGTCTGCCAAATGGAATCGGTAAACAGGCTGGCTTCAGCCTCCACATAAAGTGAGGCTTCAAACAGTGCGCGGAACGCGTTGGCCCCGGTGCTGAAGTTCAGCAGATCCAGAACCGCTTCGGCGGTGGCCTGGTCGTTGTGGATATTGATGGTCAACAAACTGGAGGTCGACGTGACCGTCACCGCGTCCAGGGTTGCGGGGACGTATTTTACGACCACCTGATATCCATTGGTGCCGGCTCCGTTATTGAGTGCGCGGATCAGCAGGTTGTTGTTATCGCCGCCCACTCCCAGAATGGCGGAGGCGCGGCTGTCGCTGGCGCCGCCCCGGGTGAACACTTCCGCGATGACATCGCCGGAGGTCAACCCGGTGGTGGAACTGATGATGCGTCCGCGTCCGGTGTTGTTGGGCAGATCCCGTCCGCCCAGAATGAAGGCCTGACCCTGTGCGGGATTGATCCCTTCTTCTCCGGTAAAGGCCCGCACCACAAATCCAAGATCATCCAGACCATCGCCGTTCACATCCCCCACCACTGACGCGGTGAGCGCGGTGTCGTTAATCGGGGCAAAGGAGAATTCCAGGCTCCAGGAGTCGACCAGACCGGACAGGTTACCGGAATCATCCGTAATCTCCAGGGTCCAGACCCCGTTGGGATTCAGACCGTTGAACACACTCAGGCTGCCCACCGGCTGCAGGCTGCCGCTGTAAGGGGCGGTGGCCGCAGTCAGGGCACTGACCGCCTGATCGTCGAGTGTCAGGGACCGGAGCACGGAGCCGAGGGCGTTGCCGGAGAGCTGACCCGGCGCAAAGAGCACCACGCGGACATCGAGATCGTTGACCTGTGTGGGTCCCACCAGGGTAATACCCACATTGCTCAGATCCAGCGGACGGTCGTTGTCGGCATCCTCTTTAAGGCGGATATTCACGTTGATGTCCACCGGACTCAGCGGCAGGGATTCGACTTCCAGCGGAATCTCGGTGATGACCTGGGCCAGGTCTATGGACCAGCTCTTCAAGGTGCCGTCGTAACGGCCCACTTCATCCACAATGGTAAGCGTCCAGGTGCCGCTGAAATTCTCATTATAAAAGTCTGCCAGATCCGCCGCCAGGGTGTAACTGCCGATTCCCTGATCGTTCAGGGTGACGTCTGTCCAATCAGACAGGTTGGGCAGAGCGACCACGGTGCCGTCAGGTCCCTCCAGAGTCAGTTCCAGATCCGTACCAAAGGTGTGGTCGATCTGAACCGACAGCACCACATCGCTGACCTTGTCGTTTCCAGTGCCTGCGACCGGCACCTCAATAGTGGAGGTGATGGGTTGATCCGTGCGCAGCCGCAGCTCCACGTCCATGGTGGTGATCGTACCGTCTGCGCTGGCGTCGATGACTTCAAGCTGCCACAGACCATTGGCCGACGATCCGTCCAGATCAGAGAGCAGTCCGTCAGGAGTGAAAGAGAAGCTGAAGACACCCAGTCCATCAGCCACCGGGTAGAAAGCCTCATCATCCAGGGTGCTGCTCAAAACCGTGGTGCGGGCACCGCCGCGGTTGGCAAACAGCAGGGCGCGGCTGCCATTGGGTGCGATCAGGGTCACCGTCAGTCCATCCAGACGTCCGGTGTTCAGGGAACGGATCACCAGATCCACATCGGTGACGATGGCGTCCGGATCATTACCTGTCACGTTGATATTGATCGTGGAGGTAACCGGATTGACCTCTTCGCGGGTATAACTCAGGGCCACATTGTCCACCACCCAGCCCTGATAGTTGTTGGCAACCGTATCCACGGAATTGAACCCGAAGCGAATGTCCACCACCCCGGCGAAGGAGGAATCCAGATTCACAGTCACGTTCTGGAAGGCACCGGTCTCCAGCAACTGACCGGAGCTGTTGGACGCAACCACCACCCAGGTGTTGGTGCCCGGACGGCGGACTTCCACCCAGGCTTTGTCATACGCAGCCGGATAATTTTCGGTCTGCAGATAGGAGCTGAAGGTCAGGGTGGAGGCCCCCACCCCGGTGGAGATATTGCTCAGGGTCGCGTAGCCGCCCACCACCTTACCACTGACATTATAATTGTATGTGCCGGTATTCTGTCCGAAGTAGAGGGCAATATTGCCGCCGGCCGCCAGCGGGAAGTCGGTTGTTTGAGCCCATAGATTGGTGGTCGTGCCCAGCGGACTGAACACAAAGCCGTTCATGTTGGGGTTGCTGTAACTGGCGCCAATCTGGCTGGTGGTTGCATCCGCCGCGGTACCGGACTGGAGGGTGCTCTGCGGGGTGAAACTTTCCTGATCGGCATTAATATAGAAGTTGCGGGTCGGGAAGACGGCGTCGATATTTCCACTGGCAATTTCCGTGGTGAACAGGCGCAGATCGGCCAGGGCGTAGGCCGAATCCATGCTCAGATTGCCGCCGAAGTCACGGATCACATCACCGGCAAAAATAAAGCCGTAACTGTTCACCGCACTGGCTTTGGGACTCACCACCACCAAATCATCGTAGTACAGGCCGGACTGGGCATTGAAATGTCCGCTCCAGCGGGCCGCCATGACCTGTGGGTCCACACTGCCGTTATCGGTGTTCAACTCGTCCTGGGTCAGGACGATCGTCCGGCTGGTATCCGGATCCAGATCGCCGGCACTGATCAGGCGCGGATAGACCTGTCCGCCAAAGATGATGGTAATGACCGTGGTGTTGTCGGCATCGTTGTGACGGAAGAACACCAGATCGGTCAGTCCGTCAGCGTTGAGGTCGCCCATGCGTTCGGCCGGACGGCCGAGGCTGGCCAGATCAAAGAGGTAATCCGCATACACCGCCGCCTGCTGCAGGCCGAGGGTTTGCACCGGACCGAGGAGCAGGAAGGCGTAGTCGGGGCCCATCAACAAGGTGTCGGCATGTCCGTCACCATCCACATCACCCAACTGCTGGGCGAGGGAGAGGTTCATGTTCACCCGGTCCCCTTCGAAGGCAATGGCATCGCTGAGATTAATCCCGGTGATCACATCGCCGATATCAATTCCACTGTAGGAGGTGGAGTCGGTGACGTCGTAATTCGGGAAGGCCAGCGGATAACGGAAGATTCTGGGCAGGGCCGGATCAAGGAAGCTGAGGTCTTCAGCCGCCGGGGCCGCACCGTAATCCCCCGCATCAAAGAAGTTCAGTTCTGATCCCAGCATCTCCGCCAGCACCAGGGTGTCCCCGTCCGTGCTGTGGTGACTGTAGGCACTCAGAATGTACTGGGTCTGGGAAAGATCGGACAGGGCACGGTAACCGGGGGTGTCCTGCTCGAAGTGAAGGCTGGGGCGCTTCAGGTTGATGACGGACAGTTCATCACGATCCGCAGAGAGGAAGATTTCCGCCACATTGTGGTAAAGGGGTTCGGTGGTTTCGGTTTGACTGCCATTCCAGTTTGCCACGCCGGTAAGCGTCCGGTCTTCTTTGACCGTGACCCGACCGAAGTCCTGCACCCCGTCATTATCCAGATCGCCAAGTGCGACATAGACACCGCCGGCATTTTCATCGCTGAGAATATTCCAACCCCCGCCGTCAAAACTGTAGAGGTAATTGGCATTGCTGCCGGAGATACCGAATTCCACCGCACCGGCGGCATCGCCGGTAATGTTGCCGAGACTCACCACCCGGGTGACCGTGTTGTCCACCGGCGTATTGAAGGTCAAGGCAACATCCGGAAGCACCGAGATGGGGTCTACCCGCGGATCCGTCAGATCATTCAGATCAAACACCAGAATCTGCGTATCGGTGACCACCACCAGGTTGCCATTATTGCCAATGGAAACGCCGGGGACGGTTTCCCGTGGGCTGTCGGTATCATAAAGCTGTCCCACCCCGGCGGCGGCGCGGATGGTGCCGGTGACGTTGGTGCCGTTGAGGGTGCTGAGGGGCAGGAAGGCATCCACCCGCACATTATCAACCGACCAGCCTTCAAAGGCATTTTCTTCGCCGTCAATTGAATCGAAGCTGAAGCGGATTTCAATGTCCCCGGTCCAGGTGTTGTCCAGTTCAATGCCCACCCGCTGGGTTTCGGTGGTGGCGGGATCCACCAGCGTGACCAGATTGCCCCCGCCCGCGTTGCTGGCGAAGGGGGTCCAGGTCAGGGTACCGGCTTTGCGTACCTCCACCAGGGCTTTATCAAATTCGCTGGGCAGACCTTCCGTGCGCAGGAAGGAATCGAAACTGAGGAGTGCGCCGCCGGAACCGACGGTGAACCCTCTGAGAATGGCGGCACCCGCCACCCGGCTGCCGGTGTCGTAGGTCCAGTCGGCTTTGCCAAAATAAAGCCCGGTGCCATCGCCCCGATTGTTCTGCAGGCTGCCGATCCGCCACAGGTTGTCCGCACCCATGTCTTCGAAATTAAGCGTGATATTGGAGTTGTTACTGCTCTTGAAGGTAATGGTATCAGTGAAAGGGGTGACGCCGTCATCAAAATCAGTTTCATCCAGCGCTTCCAGCCCCTGGACTTCCAGATTATCGATCGACCAGCCGTCGAATGCGTTCACATAGCCGTCACGGCTGTTGAAGTTGAAGCGGATTTCCAGTGCCCCGGCAAAGCTGCTGTCCAGCTGAATGGCAACTTTCTGAGATCCCCCGCCATCGAAGAGCTGCACATCGCCGGCGCCACCGAAGCTGGAGGCCACCCGGGTCCAGTTGAGGCCATCGATGCTGACTTCCACCCAGGCCTGGTCGTAATAGGCGGGATACCCTTCTGTCTCCAGGTGGGAGTCAAACGTAATCAGGGTCCCGAAACTGCCGCCGGTAAATCCATCCATCCGGGCAAAGCCTCCCACGGTCGAGGAGCCCGAGGCGTAACTGTCAAAAGTGCTGTTACCGAAGTGCAGCACATTTCCGGAACCGTAAACGGAGGAGGGTGAGCTGTAAATGCCCCAGAGATTCACCACGGCAGTGGACATGCCGGGCAACAGACCGGTGGTCACATCGGTCCCCATGACCGCCGTGCTGAAATCCTCAGTGACCGAGGTGGTCAACACCTGTCCACCGCTGAAGTTAAGCGCCGAGGAACCAATGCTCACGAAGGTATTCCCGTCGCTGCTGAATTCCGCACCGTCGAGCACATACACTTTGCTGTCTTCCCAGAGAATGACTTGATCATGCCCGTTGGGATTGACCGAACTTTCGGCACCGAAACTGTCATTTGTGCCGTTAATAATCAAATCGGCCGCGGAGAGGGCCTCCCGCACCACCGGAGTCCCCCCGTCGCTGCCGCCAATAATGTAAACGGAGGGATGATCGCCCACCAGCAGGATCCCAATGTCAGAGAGGCCGTCATTGTTGTAATCGGCAGGCTGCAGGAAGAAGCTCTGGGCACCGGTGGCGGTGGCCGACAGCAGCGGGGCGGGCAAATTCAGGAAGTGACGGTTGATCTGGTCGGAAATTCCCAGATCCGCAAAGTCTTCCACGCCGGAGAGAATCAGCACTGTGGAACGGCCGTTGACCAGGTCGTCGCTCACTCCGGCCACATAGTCGCCGATGCCGTCACCGTCAATGTCCCCCAGGGCAATCGATACCGGACGGAAGGAGGCCAGGGTGGCATCCGCATCCGTGCCCACCACCAGCAGCACCGCATCGGCATCACTTCCGTCCACCTGAACGGTGCTGCCGAGCGCCTCGTCAAAGGTGATCTTGTAGCGTCCCATTTCCGCGGCGCGGAGAAGGTTGGTCTGTCCGTTGCGGAATCCCAGTTCGGAGGCGGGGTTTCCGGTGGCATAGGTAATGTCAAAAGTGAAATCATATGCGGCCGTCAGACCCAGACGCAGCCCCAGAGCAGACTGGAAGACTTCGACAATGAAGATATCCGAGAGTCCGGCAGCGTTGATGGCCGCACGCAGGTCAATCGCCAGGTCCTGAATGTCCACGTTGTTATCAGTGGCTGATGTGTTTAAATTGCCAACAGTGGTGGATGTGTTCACAGTGACCGTGGTGGCGGTGCCGCCGTTCACCGAGATCTCAAAGCTGGCATTGCCGCTCAGACGTCCGGTGCTGACACTGGGATTTTCCGCAACCACGGTGAAGGAGGCCACATTCACGACCTTGAGAATGTAGTAGTCCGGCACCCCGGCGAACTGCTCCACGGGAACCGCTTCGATCACGGAACTCGGATCCAGATCGCGGGCGGCGAACAGTGACAGACTGCTGCCGGCAAAACGATCGAACAGCATCTGGCTGGCGGGATCGTCAAAGGTGACGGTGAGCAGGTCGCGCAGCAGCAGTGCGGAAACCGATCCAGAGAACTGTTTGAGGCTCTCGGGGGTTTTGATCAGATAGAAGTCGGCCCGGTCCCCTTCGTGGAAGGTCAGTCCGTCGATGATCAGATGGTCGGAAGTGATTTCCGGCAACAGCGCTGCAAATGCGGCCGTGTTGTTGTGGCCGGTCACCCCGCCTTTTTTCACCAGCTCGTAGATGTCAAACGGGGTGCTGGTGTTGCCGGCCAGCAGATCGTTGCCGCTGCCGCCATCCAGCAGATCATTGCCGGGGCCGCCGGAAAGATAATCGTATCCGGCACCGCCATAAATTTTATCATCAAATGCCCCGCCGAAGAGCATATCATTTCCGTCGCCACCGCGGATAATCAGATTCACCAGGCTGCCGCCGCCCTGCTGACCGGCACCGGCTTTCACGCCCCACTCGTCAATCTGGTTGAGGAAGGTGTATTCCGGATCCGCGTGGAACACATCGTCGCCGCGCTGCAGGTCGATCACAAATTCCTGAATCCCGAAGGCCATGAAGAAGTAATAGTGCTGTTCATAAATCAGACGTCCGGGATCCTGATCCTGACCGTTCAGGTCAAAGCCGAGCAATGCCGCATCTTCGATACGCAGGTCATCTTCAAGGGAAATTTCAGTATTGAGGAAAACGAAACGGCCGTCACGCACTCCCACGGTGACCAGTTCCGTAATATCGACGACCGTGGAGGTTCCGGCAATCACCGCCGTCCGGAAAGCGTTCTGAATATCGGCCGCCAGATCACGGGCCCCGTTGTTCACTTCCGCAACTTTGGAGGTGGTGCTGAATCCCAGGGCCAGCAGATCCCCTTCCAGCGAAATCGTGGTTCTGCTGAGAATGCTGGCGGGCTGTAACTGAAGCTTGCCGGCCACATTCACAAAAGTGACTTTGCCACTCAACAGGGTGGAGCGGATGCTTTCGTTGAGGATACCCACCAGGGCATCAACCGTGGCCGGCGCGGTCTCACCGAAGGCCGCATCCACCACCGTGGTGTCACCGGGTCCGAAGCTGACTTCGAAACTCAGGTCGCCGGTCAGGTTTGACAGTACCGGCGCGCTCTCAGCCAGGATTTCGCCGCGGGTGGCGGATGCCGGGACGGTGACTTCGTAGCTCACTTCGCCCAGTACGATGGTGAAAGTGAAGTCACTGGCCAGGCGACCGTCGGTGGGCCCGCTGCCCTGTGCGGTCACGACCGCACCGGGGATTTCCGTCATCATGAATTCCTGATTGGCGGTATCCCAAACCAGCGCGGTGAATTCCCAGCGGCCCAGCAGCGGGTTGAAACGAACAGCGGCAAAGTCGGGCACTTCGCGTCCTAGATTATCCAGGTCGCCGCCAAAGAAGAGCACCCGGTTCTGGCCGCCGCCACCCTGCATGATGTCATTAAAGGTCGGAATAAAGGTGGCGTCGGAATTATTCAGTTTGGGCAATGCGTCGGGCATGATCTGGAAGGTGTCATTGCCGGTGCCGCCGAAGAGGAGGTCGGGCGCGCCGCGGTCATAACCGCCGGAAATCACGTTGCTGCCCGCCACGCCGAAGATCCAGTCTTCTCCGGAACCGCCCTGCAGACGGTCATCTCCCGATCCGCCCAGTATCACGTCGCGGCGGACCTGATTGGGACGGGTGGCCATGTCGATGTTAAGATCTTCCGCAGCTCCGATTTCGAAACTGAGCGAATAAATGGTGGGCACCAGATTGGGTGACGTGACCCGCAACAGATAGGCCTTGCCCGCTTCAAGATTTTCCAGACTGATAGACGACTCGGATTTGCCGGAGAGATCCCGCTGAACATATCCGGTTTCGCCAATCGCGGTGAACAGTTCGTAAGGTGCGACTTCACCATTTTCACCGCTGATCCTGATGGTGTAGTCTCCCGCTTCCAGGCCTTCCAAGACAAAGTGCACATAGCTCTTCGGATCGGTAATCCCGGCAAAGGTGCGTTCACTGCCGTCGGCGTTTAATACTTTATTACCATCGGCATCGAAGAGTTCAAAACGCAATGCCGCCGCCTCAGTGCTGAGGATACTGATCCGGTCGGAAACCGTGCCGTCTTCACCCAGAGTAAAGCGGAACCAGTCAATATCTGTATCGGAGTGGAGCGTGAGCCCGAACACTTTCTGATAGCTGTCAATCTGCGCCAACGTGAAGGCATCTTCCACGCTGTCGTTGCCACCATCCAGATCGGGCTGGTCGGGGGTAATACTCTGCGCTGAATCATTTTCGTTAAACGGGGCGTCGCCGCCGGCTTCAAAGATGGCCAAACGCAGTCCATCCAGGGGTGAGGCGCTGTTGAGGCGGATGACCGCCCCGGCACCCGGCGCACTGGCGAGGGTAAAGCTGTACCAGTCAGCGTCGTCCGCATTATCAATGGTCAGTCCGGTCAATACCAGATTGCTGCTGATCAACAGACTGGAGAGGGCGATCTGGTTGTTGAGGAAATGGAGTTCGGTGCGGGCGGGGTCGGTTTCCGTCATCTGCACCACGATGGAGGCACGCGAGCCGCCATTGAGGGTCACCAGACGCATACGGCCGTTCAGCACTTCGGCCCGGAGCTGGTTGGCAAGTTCGGCATCGGCCAGTGCCGCCTGCAGGTCGAGGGCCAGGTCGGCGGCGCGGGTGTTGTCAGAAGTGGCTTCCGCAGTCACGGTCACGCGGCGGAATTCAGCCCCGTTGACACTGATGTCAAAACTCGCATCCTCCGTCAGTTTGCCGTCAGTGGCCAGCACCCCTTCCACAAACTCTGCGGAGGTGCTGCTGTTAAATCCGATCGCCCCGGCCATGGTGCCTGCGGAAAGGCTCAGACTCAGCACCTCGGTGGCGGTTTCTGGCAACAGGCGGATGAAATTGCCCAGCAGGTCAAAGGTCAACAGACCGGAGAGGTCGAAGGCGCTGGCGGTGCCGGAGAGCGTGGCCGCGGCCAGAGCCGCTTCCAAATCAAGCAGCAGATCATTGGTGGTGATGTTGTCTGCCGTATTGAGCACATTCACATCATACGCCGTGCCGTTCACGGTGACCACCAGCGTTCCGTTGCCGGTCACCACCGAAGACAGCGCGGTGTCCGCGGTGAGAATCGCGGCGGTATCCTGACCGGTCAGCGCGGCCTGTCCGATAAAGGCGCCGTTTTCATAACCCAGTTCGCTGAGTGCGGTTTCGCTGCCGCTGACCGCATAAATTTCCAGTGCCAGCACATCCGATCCCGCAGTGGGTCCGATGGCGATGCGTCCACCCAGCATCAGGGCCACCAGACGGCCACTCAGACCGGCTTCGGTGAGGGCCTGATTCAGGTCGTCCAGCAGATTGGAGGCTTCGATATTATTGCCGGTGCCTTTGAGGTCCAGGGTGATGGGATCCAGACCGTTCACCCGCAGCGTAACCTTCGGAGTCGTTCCGCCGGTGGCGGCGGTCAACCGGAAGTTCAGGGCGCTCGGATCTTCGGAGCCCACCAGCCAGGCGCGGCCCAGTGAGTAACCGGTTTCGGGTGTATCGTTGCGGCCGCCCTGCTCGGTTTTGTCGGGCAGAATGGAATTGCCGGACATGGTGTTGACCACATCATTGCCCGCACCGGCATCGGTCCAGATGGAAACCTGAACGGTCGGACCGATGTTGATGATGTCATCGCCCCCAAGGGCATCGATGATGATGGCGAGGAAGTCGTCTTCCGGCGGCAGGGTGCCGAGGGGCAGATCGTTGTAGATCAGATTGCCCTCACTGTCGGTGGCACCGAAGTCGAGTTTGACCTGCGCATCAAAGGTGAAGTTGCCGTTGTTGTTGGTCAGGCGGGTGATCAAATGGCTGCCGCCCAGCAGACCGGGTTCGGTGACGTAATCGACCGAGATCACATCGTCGGCATTGGTGCCGCGGTAGTACCAGACTTTGTCGGTTTCTTTGGCGTACTGTTTCCATTCATCGCCGGCCAGACCGCCATCGACCGATTCCATGGAGGTGCCATCGGCGCGCCACAGGGTGTCGTCTCCGCCGTTTCCGTAGAGGAAGTCCAGCCCGGTGCCGCCGTAGAGATTGTCATCGTAGGCACCGCCCAGCACGCGGTTGAGTCCGGTATCCTCGAGTTCATAACGGCCGCCGCCATCGTTGTCGCGCAACTGACCGGAATCCGGATCCACGTAAATACCGAACTGGGAGATAAACTGAATCGAATGGGTGAGCGCGGTCAGGGTGAGTTTGTTGTCCTCCTGGCCAAAGCGGAGATACTGTTCCAGACGTGCGGGATCGCCGTCGGCATCGGTGGCGGTCAGCAAGAGCGCATTCAGCTGGTCAACCAGATCAGCGACACTGCTGTTACCTGTGGTGTCGGCGGCAAGCAGGGTAAAGGCATAAGCCCGGTCCCCGTTGAGGCGGAGGGTGAAGTTGACGTCATTATCAATCTGACCATTGGTTTCCACCGCGGTGGCTGCGCTCAGCGTGCCGCGGCCGATCATGTCTTCGGCAAATTTCAGATCTTCGCTGGTGCCGTCGCCGTTGCCCGAATTAAGCTCGATCAGCGTGCCGAGGGTCTCGAGGACGATCCGGTTGCCGTCACGCACCGCCTTGACCGCCAGATCCAGATTCGCGTTGCTGCCGTCCGGCAGAGTGGCCTTGGCGATGGCTTCGTTGATGTCGATGACCAGCATGTCGATGGTCAGATTGTCCCGGGTGCTGGTGTAGGGCACTTTCACATCCACCGGCTTGCCTTCGCTGCCGATGATCAGGGTGAAATACGCATCCGTGCTCAGGTTGCCGGTCAGAGGCGCGGTGTCGGTTCCGACAATGCGCAGGACATCGCTGCGGTCCACAATCTGAATGCTGTCAATCCGGCTGTTGAGTCGGAGGTAAGCATCGTTACCGACATCCAGAATATCAAATTCAAGGAAGGTGTCGAAGTGGAGCGGGAGATTTTGCGCATCGGTGACTTCACCCAGGGCTTTATTCAGTTCGTAGGCCCACTCGTCCACGCTGACGAAATTTTTCACCAGTTCCGCACTCAGGATCAGTTCCACATCGTGACCATTGAACGTCAAAGTGAACACGACCGGACTGGTGAGATCCGCATCCAGGGTGAGCGGGTTCTGCGCGATGATCTGGCCCCGTCCATTCAGTTCAGCGGTGACGCCGCTGAGGGCCGGGTTGTTGGTGCTCAGGCTGATGGCGGTGCCGGTGGTGGTGAAAGTGAGACGGTTCCCCTCCAGACCGGCAACCACGGCGTAACTCATGTCCACCACCCGGCCATCCGCCAGACGTCCCTGTTTGAGTTCGCTGTTCACCAGTGCGATGAGTTCGGCCATGCTGCTGAAGTCAACGGTGTCCGCCGCTTTCACCCAGATTTCCACCGGATCGGCGTTTTCACCGATGAACAGCGCGAAACGCGCGTCGTTGTTCAACCGGCCGTTGGCGGGTAAATCACCACTGCCCACCAGGCGGAGGGTGTCATTGCCAAAGCTGTAGTCGGTGACCCGCAGCGGATCGCCGATGGGCAGATGCAGTTCCGGTGCGGTGGGGAAGACCAGCAGGGTTTCACCATTCACAAAATGCAGTTCCGCGATCGAAGGATCGTTCGGGCCGCCCCGGTTGGGATCGTCCGACCAGGTGTAGAGGAAGTTAATGCCTTTGCCACCGAGAATGTCGTCATTACCCTGGCCGCCGTAAATAATATTCACGTCGTCGGGCGATCCTTCCGCCGGGCCGTCCGCCCAAAGAATGTCATCGCCGGCGTTACCGTAAATCGTGTCCGAACCGAATCCGCCAAAGATCTGGTCGCGTCCGTCTGAGCCATAGATCACATCGTTGCCGGGTCCGCCGTCGAAGGTGCTTACCCAGTCGCGGCTGCGGGCGGTGAGTCCGGACACATCGAGGGCATTGCGGCCGGCGGTGAAGCCGAGGATATCATCCCCTCCCAGGCCACTCAGACGCACCTGTTCAATAAGCGGCGTGCCGGCACTGTCTTTCCAGGTAAGCAATATGACCCGCGGATTCACGATATCAAACGTGCCGGTGTCATTGACCCACTGAGCGTAATCCACCACCATCTGTCCGACCCCCAGACGGTTTTCCGCAAAGCCGAGATCTTCCAGACCGAGCGCATTGGCATCGCCCCCGGTGAAGGCACTTAAGCTGAGGGTCATCCCCGCGCCGAAACCGCGGGTGATGAAAGCCAGGGTTTCGCCGCGTTCCACGGCCTGAATTTTTCCGGAAAGGAAAGTGCTGGCAGCAAAGAGGTCATTGAAATCGTTGACGATGGTTTCAAGGTTCGCGCTGATACTGTCGATGGTGAAGGTATCGGTAAAGGTCTGGTTGGTGACCGGATCAAACAGGGTCAGGGTAAAGGTCTGTTTGACCGATTCCGACGAAGTGGTGATGGCCTGCGGGTTGTCACTCAACAGCGCGGTTTCCTCGGTGAAGAGAATGCGGTCGTTAAAGTCGGTGCCCTCCACCAGCAGGATATCCGTGGCGTTGTCGTTAAGAGTGTCATTGCGGAATTCGTTACCGTAGAACCCGTCGACGGTTTCACCGAACACGCTGTAGTAGGGTTTGCTGTCCAGCAGAATGATATCAATGCCGGTCCCGCCGTACAGGGTGTCCATGCCGTTGCCGCCTTCCAGCCAGTCGGATCCGGAACCGCCCCAGATTTCATCATCGCCGCCGCCGCCAAGCAGACGGTCGTCACCGGTGCCGCCGAAGATCAGGTCGCCGCCGCCCACTTCCATGGGTCCGTCCCCTTCACCAAATTCGTTGAAGGCATAGCGGGGACCGGTCAGCGCATCCCCGTGAATGTAATCATCACCGGTATCACCAAACAGACGGTCTTTGCGCAGGTTGCCGTAGAGGAAGTCATTGCCGGAGCCGCCACGCAGGGTGTCGCCGCCGTAGTTGGACTGCTCTTCGGCATTTCCGTTGGGTGCCCAGGCGTAGAGCGAGTCGGAACCGGCTTCACCCAGAATCGTCTGACCCATCTGCGTGCCGGGTCCATCACCATGGTCGGAGAATGGAATGACACTGTTGCCGCGGTAAACCGCATAGGCGAGGAACGGCGCATTGGCGGTGTTGATCACTGCTTCCTGCACATCGGCCGCGTTGTTGATCCCTTTCTCCAGCGTCACCGTCATGGTTTTGAGGTCATAGTCAAAACTGACGAGTACACCCAGACCATCGATGCCGCGGTCTTCAATGTGTATGGTCCAGCCGACGAAATCGGTGCTGGCCACCAGTGAACGGAATTCAATATCATTATTGGCCCCGGTAAAATTGAAGACGGCCGCGGCATAACCGGGATTGGGGTTCTGGAGTTTTGCGGTGGTGGTCACCGGGGTGACCGCAGCGTTGGCAAAGGTGATCACATCGCTGGCCCCGCCATCGGGGAACAGTCGGTCATCGCCGCCGCCGCCGTAAATCTGGTCACGGCCGGTGAAGAAACCACGGAAGATAAAGTATTCGAAGGGATCCGCCGGCAGACCGGTGTCACCGACTTTGAGCACCGGATCAATCGCATCAAAGCTGCCGAGGAAGGGGAAGTCCCCGCGGATCACGTCATCGTTGTCGCCACCGAGAATTACGTCGTCCCCGCCACCGCCGGTGAGGATGTTGTTGCCGGCGCCGCCGTCGATGTAGTCATTGCCCGGTCCGCCGTCGGCATCCGCATCGCGGCCGCCGCCGAAGATGATGTCATCCCCGTAACCGCCGCGCAGAATATTGTCGCCGTCGAGCACGGACCCGTCAATGCGCAGACCATTCAACACCTTGGCGGTGATCAGCGGAGGCTGATACCCGGTGGGATTATCCGCCTCAGCCGCCGCCCAGCCGGGAGGCAGATCAAATTTGTCTTCGATGCTTTCGCCGTCGAGCACGCGGAAGTTGCTCCAGTGATACACTTCCTGACCGCCCCAGATCAGATCCTGGCCGCCGTCGCCCCAGAGATGGTCGTCCCCGAATCCGCCGACCAGCAGGTCGTCCGCCGGTCCGCCCATGAGAATATCATTGCCGGTGCCGCCGTACATCAGATCATTGCCGCCGGAGCCGGGGAAAGTGGAGCGGATCGCCTGCACGATGTACTGACCATTAATCGGACGCACTTCGCCGTTGTCCCCAATCAGAATGTCGAGTCCGGTGCCCCCGTCCAGAATGTCATTGCCGTATCCGCCGAAGAGGATGTTGTTGCCGCTGTTGCCGACCACCCAGTTGATCACATCGTCGCCACCGTAATTTTCGAACCGCACCGGATCCGTTTCAACCGGCATGCCCGCGGTCATGGCATCCGCCAGCCAGCCGGTGGTGCTCAGGTAGCCGACGTAACTGCGGTTTTCGAGTTCGAGGCTGTAGACCCGGGTGCTGAGGAAGGTGATGACCCCGGCGAGACTGCGCTGAATGTATCCGTTGTCACCAAATACAATCTCATCGAAAACCGGGCTGTTGACGTCGGCCGGGCTGCTGTAAATAATATCGCCATTGACCCCGTAGCCGCCATCGCGGGTGACGTAGCCGTCGGCATCCACGGTGACCGTGCGGTTCTGAAGCAGTCCGGGCGCCGCCTGATCGGCCCCGCCGGATCCCCCGAAGATGAAGTCGTAGCCTTCGCCACCGAAGATGGTGTCCTGGCCGCCAAACTGCGGGTAGAGGGAGAACATATCGCCGTCGCGGGCGCTTTCACGGAAGAAGATGGCCGCCCCGTTGTCACCGAAGATGATATCGTCACCTTTGTTGCCGTCGATCCAGTCATCCCCGCCACCGCCGATAATCAGGTCGTGGCCGATATTGCCCACAATGGTGTCGTGACCCTCGCCTTCGGGGAAGACGGAGTGCACCATGGACAGCTTGTTGTATTTATTGCGTTCGAAGAACACCATGTCGCCCGCGAGCACCGAGTTGCCCGGACCGGCGGTCACATAATCGTCTCCGGCACCGCCGGAGATCAGGTTGGTGCCGGTGCCGCCGTCAATCCAGTCATTGCCACCGAAAGCGGAATCCGTGGAGATCGCGTTGGCGATGAGAATGCGTTCGGCGGTGACCACCACATCCTGCGACACATTGCGGAAGGAGGTAAAGTCGACCGTGGCCCAGTCACCGAAGATCAGATCGCGTCCATCATCCAGGGTGCCGCCCATCACGCGGTCATTACCCCGTCCGGCAATGGTGATGTCGTTGCCGAGGTTGCCGAAGAGATCGATCAGATCATTGCCGCCGAAGGAGGGATCCTGTGAGTGAATGACCAAATAGTTATCCGCCGCATCGCGTTCGATGGCTATGCCGTCACCCAGATTCACGTCGTCCCCGCGGCCGCCGCTGATCACATCGCCGCTGCGGCGGAGCAGGGCGTCACCGGTAATGTTGCCGCCGATGGTGGGCAGATCCATGCCGAACCAGCCCAGGGTATCCAGCGTCAATCGGTCACCGTTCACGCCGGTTACTTTGTAAAGCCCATCATTGCCGCTGCCGGTACTGAAATCGATATACACCACCCGGCCGATCACCAATCCGTGTCCGGGGGTGGTGAAGGTCAATACGCCGTTATTAATGTCGTAGCTGCCGGTTAAATCGGTGGTCGTTGCAGTGTCCGCTCCGCCCGTGCCGCCGATCAGCAGATCGTTACCGGCAGATCCGATCAGCACATCGATACCGCCCCAGGCCGGATCGGTGGTCCACACATCGTTGGCCTGCGCGGTGCCGTCGGCCCGCACCACCACACCGTTGTCACCCATCAGCAGATTGAAGTTGCTTTCCCAGCCGCCGTGAATGATGTCATCACCGGTTCCGCCAATAAGTATGTCCGATCCGCGGCTGTCGGAGGGGCGGAGGCCGGTGGCCACGTCGATGCGGTCATTGCTTCCCCATTCCGGGAAGAGGGTGGAAACCCGTTCCACCACATTGGCGGCGTTGCGTTTGAAGTAGGCGGAGGTGCCGACCACATAATCATTGCCCTGGCCGCCGTTGAGCACGTTGCCGCGGTCAAGCGTATTGGGGGTGACGTAATGGTGCACCGCGCCACCGACAATCAGGTCATCACCGTTGTTGCCGTTAATGGTGTCTTCATCACCCATGGAGGGGTCGGTGCTGTAAACGTCGTTGGCTTCCGCACTGCCGTCATTGAAGACCGCAACCCCGTTGTCACCGAAGAGCACATCCACCCCGCTGCCACCATTGATGAGGTCCTGTTTGACCCCGCCGAAGGCATAGTTGCTGCCGTTACCGGTATTGATGGTATCGTTACCCCCCAGCAGATCGTTGAGTTTGGTTGCCATGCGCAGGAGCACCAGCGAAGTGTCGCGGGTGAAACGGCCGTGGTCACCGATGATGTAGTCGTTGCCGGATCCACCGGTCAGCGTATCGTTGGCCGCACCGCCCATCAGCAGGTTGCTGCCGTCGCCGGCATGCAGACTGTCGTTGCCGGCGTCTTCGTCGTAGAGACTTAACACGTCGTAGAAGGCCACCGCATTGTAGGTGAATCCGCGTCCCGCCACCCCGTGGTCACCCAGCAGCACGTCGTTGCCTGCACCCGCAGTCAGACTGTCGTCGGCTTCACCGCCGAAGAGCACATTGTTGCCGGCAGAGGCATTGAGCGTGTCATTGCCGCCGTTCACGGTGGCGCGGACAAAGACACCCGCACTGTAAACGTCGCCGGACAGCATGCCGGTCACGGTGCCGTTGTCGTAGATCACCCGGCCCTGGTCACCGATGAGGACATCGTTACCTGCACCGGAAGTTAAGCTGTCACCCGCGGTACCGCCGATCAGTTGATCATCCCCGCTGCCGGACGTCAGGCTGTCGGTTCCGCCCTGAGCCGGGTCTGTGGAGGCAATCATCAGCAGATTGCCGGTTTCCGCCAAAGTGGTGGAGGTGGTTTCAATCCGGCCGTAATCCCCGATCAGCACGTTGTTGCCGTTACCCGCATTCAGGGTGTCATTGGCCTGGCCGCCGAACAGGAAGTCGTTCCGGGATCCGGAAGTCAGAATATCGTCGCTTCCGAAGCTCGGATCAATGGTCATATAAAGGCCGGGACTCACATCGGCACTGTCACCGAAGAGCACGTTGTCCCCTTCCCCGCCGTTAAGTGTATCGCTGCCGAGACCGCCGATAAAGATTTCGTTGCCGCTGCCGCCGGTCGCGCTGTCATTGCCGGCATCCACATCATTGAGCTTGCTGGTGGCGCGGATGGCCAGCAGAGTGGCGTCGCGGGTGATGGTGCCGTTATCCAGCAGCACGGTGCTGAATCCGGCACCGCCGGTCACTGCGTCATTTCCGGAACCGGCAATCACCTCGTTGCGTCCGTCGCCGGTGACGATGGTGTCATTGCCGCCGAAGGAGGTGTCGGTGCTGTAAAGATTGAAACCGGCACCGGTCACCCCGATGAAGCCGTTGTCGCCGATGATAGTGTCATTGCCACTGCCACCGGTAATGGTGTCGTTGGCAAATCCGCCGATGACCCGGTTGAAGTTGACGCCGGTGCTGATGATGTCATTGCCACCCAGGGAAGGATCGGTGGACTGCAGACTTTCCACCACGCTCCAGGAGGATTTACGCACCAGACCGCTGTCGCCGAGGATAGTATCGATGCCACTGCCGCCGTTGATGCTGTCGTTGCCGAATCCGCCGAAGTGGACATCAAATCCGCTGCCGCCGTTGAGGGTGTCATCGCCACCGGTACCCGGGTCGGTGGTCCAGGCATCCCATTCGTCCGCCGAGCCGTCTGCCAATACCGCAACCCCATGGTCACCAAAGAGAAGGTTGCTGCCACTGTCGGCGTTGAGAGTGTCGTTGCCCACCCCGCCGAAGAGGATATCATTTCCACTTCCGCCAGCGAGAATATCGGCTGCACCGTTTACCGTATCCAGCGTGTTGGCCCGCATCACTGCGCCCGCGACCATCACCGCTGTGCCGTGATCGCCAAAGATCACATCATCGCTGCTGCCACCCGTGATGGTGTCCGCACCGAAACCACCGATGAGCAAGTTGCGTCCCGCGGTGCCCAGAATGGTGTCTGCGCCGCCGAAGGTAGGATCGGTGGTGTTAAAGCTGGTGAGGGTTCCGGCCTGCGGATTCAGCACCAGAGAGGCATTGTCACCGAAGACCACATCGTTTCCGGTTCCGGCAGTGATCGTATCATCTCCACCGCCGCCGATGATGAAGTTGTGGCCGGAAATCACCGTCACGGTGTCGTTGCCGGAAGCGCTGGTGAGGGCCACCACGCTGGTGGCAAACCAGTTGCTGACACTGACCAGGGCCACATCGCCGATCAACAGATTATTGCCGCTGGAGCCGTTAAGACTGTCATTGCCGGCACCGCCCACGAGGATGTTTGATCCCAATCCGGAGTTCAGGATGTCGTTGCCGGCGATGGTGCCGGATACGGTGAGCAGACTTCCAGAGAACGAACCGTGATCACCGACCAGAATGTCATTTGCAGAACCGCCGGTGAGGGTGTCGTCGCCCTCGCCGCCAAACACCACGTTATTGCCGTTGGCGGCGTTAATGGTGTCGTTACCGCCTGCGCCGTTGACGGTGGCAATGGTGCCCATCTGTCCGAAGTCCCCGTAGATCACATCATTGCCGCTGCCGCCGGTGATGGTATCGCTGCCCTCGCCGCCGGCGATCCGGTTGTTGCCGTTGCGCCCTTCAATGGTGTCGTCACCCGCATCGCCGTGGATTTCGTCGTTGCCGGTGCCGCCGTAAATGAAGTCATTGTCTTCATTGCCGTGGATCAGATTGTTGCCGAGGTTTCCGAAAATGGTGTCGATGCCGAGTCCGCCGTAGATGGTGTCGAAGCCGCTGCCACCGGTGATAGTGTCGTCGCCGAGGTTTCCGTAAATCAGGTTGGTACCGGCGGTGCCGAAGATCGTGTCATTGCCGTCGCCGCCCTGAATTTCGTCATTGCCGGTGCCGCCGCGGAGGGTGTTGCTGCCGGTTTCGCCGAAGAGTTTGTTGTTGCCGGCATTGCCGTTGATCGTGTCGTTGCCTTCACCGCCGTAAATCTCGTCATTGCCGGCATTGCCGCTAAGGGTGTCATTTCCCGGACCGCCATAAATCAGGTCATTGCCATCACCGCCGTTGAGAGTGGCCGAGGATGTACCGGCATAGATAAGGATGTCATCACCGCTGCCGCCGCTGATGGTGGCGGATGCGGTCACATTTTCGCCGATGTACACATAATCATTGCCGTTGCCCATGTCACCGGAGATGTGACTGATGCCGGTGAAGGTCTGGGTGTAGCCAATAGCCGACACTCTGACCGTGCCCCCGTCCTGATAGATGGAGTAGGATTCATCCGCGATATCATCGTAGAGATCTCCGCGGTAACCGGCCCGGCTGCCGGTGTTCAGATAAAGGGTGCCGCCCGATTTGGTTGCGAGAACCGGCGGCGGGCCCCAGCTCCAGGCAACCGAACCATGCATGGTGAACGGACCAATATCAATGGACAGGCGGCCTCTGGCATTCACCGAGGTAATGGTGATGCCTGCGGAAATGGAGGCCAGGTTAAAGCGGATTTTGAAGAATCCCATGTTAATAGAAACCCGCACTCCGCCCCACATTTCGCCGGAGAAGCTGTTGTGCGTGAAAGTGACTTCCACCCCGCCGTACAATTGGAAAGGTCCCAGCGGAATGGTGAATTCGGCGCGGCCGGTGACACTGAAGGTGCCATCGGAGCGGAAGTATCCGTGCACGCCAATTTGAATGATATTAAAGAAGTTGATGGACAGCTGATCGATGCGGACCTCAAACACACCATTCACATAACTGATGGTGAGATCGCCAACCCCTTTAAACAGCAGGATGGAGACTTCCGCCCGCACTTTGATTAACAGGCTGCCTGCGGCAATGCTGGTGGTGCCAATGGTCTGCGCGGAGCCGCTGGTATTGATCTGGAAGGTGAAGGTACCATCAATCGAGATCGGCCCCAGACCGATGGAGGTTTGCGCATCCAAGAGAATGACCAGATGTCCGGAGGAGAGGATCTTGGCACCTCCCATTACGGAAATCCGGCCGAAGGGACCAATAGCGGCGGAGGCGTCAAAGTAGAGCGAGAGGCCTTCGCTGTTGACCGAAATTTCGACCGTGCCTTCAATGGTGATAAATCCGGCGATCATCACTTCTCCGGTCACCAGCAGATAGAAGCTGTTGGCCTCCAGCAGAACCGTGGGACCCTCCACATATTCCTCGTTCAACTCATCATAGGTGATCGGACCCACATTCTGATCAGTGCCGGTGGTGTTGAGGCGCATGATCACCGTGCCGCTGATGGAGAATCCGATTCCATCAATGAGAGGCACATCACCCGAACCAATTTCCAGGAAACCGTAAATACCATCATCGATAATCGCCAACACCCCTATTGCGCTGACCGGATTCACCAGCGGCATAATCAAGAGCGCCTGTACATCCATGCGGAAGCCGTCTGCATTAATCAGAATTCCCAGCAGACCCCGTAAGGTGAACGCACCGTTAAACAGGTCGATCTCACCGTCAATCATCAGCCGGAAAGCGGTATTGGCTGCGACGGTGATACCTTCATTGCTGTAATCTTCATTGCCGGTATTGATCTGAAGCAGCGCCAGGCCACTGATATCAATCGGTCCGATACTGATCGCCGCCTGCACCTCAATACTCATGGCAAACATAATACCGGCGGGCTTGTTCAGGATGGCGAAGCCCCCCTCGACGTCGAGTTCCGCGAAACCGAGGTCCAGCAGCATCACCATGTAGGCCTCGAAGCCCTGGCTGTTGATCACCAGTTCGAGTTTTCCTTTGAACGTGATGGTGCCGCCGATCACCAGCTCGCCTCCCGCCACCATGCGCAGGGTGTACGGATCGATCTCGCGGGTAGTGAAGCCGGTGACGGTGCCGTCGGGGGCGATTTCCAGCGACTGCACGGTCTGGGCGGTGCCGGTGGTGTTGAGTTCCAGCAGGAAGCTGCCTTCAAGGGTGAAGATGTCGCCGCCCAGTGCCTGGCCGGCGGAGAGGGCCAACTCCAGGCTGCCCACCAAGCCCTGCTGGTTGATGCGCACGGTGCCGCTGGCACCGATCTGGCCGATGAACAGGTCGGCGTAGGCGCTCACCTGCAGTTCCAGCTCGGTCTCACTGATCTTGAGGTAGAAGCGGCCTTCCAGCCGGAGTACATCCATGATGTTCGCCTGTCCCTCGACATTGATCACCAGGTAGACCTGATCCTCGCCGAAGGTGCCGTCCAAAAGCAAAGGCCCGCCGGGAATAGTAATTTCGGTCTCACCCACCACATCGCGAATGAACGATGGAACTTCGAAAACCACGTCCTCGCGGAAGGTGTTGAAGATCCCGTCCACGGAACCGGAGATCGAGATGCCCGGCAGGTCGATGCGGGCGGCCACCTGCATCCATCCCGCGAATCCGGGAATGGGCGGGCCGCCGCCCTCGGAGGGCCGCACCACCAGCAGCAGGCGGCTGCGGTATTCGCCGAAGGGATTGTCCGAAGGCCCGATGAACATGCGGCCATCCCAGAAATATTCAAGACTGGTGGTGCTGATTTTCACGGCCAGCGCACCCTTGGCGCCGAGCAGTTTTGTGCCTTGGAATTCAAAGGTCGCGTAGGCGTAGCCTGCCAGGAAAATCGTCTTCGGCGCCAGAGTGAATTCCTGGGTTTCCCCGCGCAAATTGATTCGAACATCCTCGGAGGCCTCGGGATCCTCCATGTCGGTGTAGTCCTGAACCTCGATGAAGAACGCCCGGTCGTTGGCGAGGTCGTCGATCCGCCACAGGGTGTCGACCACCACCGACCAAACTTTGAAACCGTCGCCCAGGGTGATGCCCGCGTCGGAAAGAAGGTCGAGGACGGGCTGCGGCAGCGTGGTGGATCCCAGAGCCACGCCCAGTTCATCGGTAATGGAGTCCTGATGCGCGATCTGGGCCAGACCCCCGTCGGTTTTCTGCAAAATATCGCCCGCGATTCCCGGCAGGGTGAGCGTTTCCACTTTTTCCACCCGGGTGGTGTTGATCTGCAGAGTGCCCGCGAACTTCAAGTCGATGCCGATGTTCTTTAGGAAATCGAAGCTGCGCTCCACCTTGATGACGCCCCAGAGCTTAGGAAGCTCCACCGCGTGCAGGATGGAATCGGCGGCGACGGGCACGCCGAGATCGGAGATGAATTCCGCCGCTGTCACCGCCTCGGGATCCGGGCCGCTTTCGGGCTTGGTCAGATCCAGCGAGAATTTGCCGGCCACCGCGCCGAGACTGCCAATGACGATCATGTTTCCGTTACCGCCGAACTCCAGGTCGAACCGGTATCCGCTGGTGCCGTCCGGAAGATCCACCCGCTTGGCCTCGAAGGTCGCAAAACCCACCACCTCGATGATCGGCTCGTCCAGCAGTCCCATGCCGTTCAACTCCCAGCCCCCTTCCAGATCGATGAAGAACGTGCTGGCCGGTTTGCGAACATAGAATGTGGTGGCCATGGCGGCAGACTGATTCCCCCGGGTGTCCGCCCAGGCTCCGTCCGCCATCCGCAGCGACACGCTGACCACATCGGCTGTGGAATCAAGGTCGAAGTCCCCCTCGTAGAAGAATCGGTAGGTATCGCCGTCCACCTGGCCCATCGTGGTGATGTTGAAACCTGAAAGGGTCTCGAGTTCACGCTCCAAAAGATAGATGCCGGCCTCGTCCACCGACGCGATGTCCACGGTCGCGCCGCCGTTCGACGGGGACAACCGGATGGTGTCCGCGTCCACCACCGTGACGAAATACTCGTTCCCCGCCTGGAGACCGCCCGGCGGATCGGAATCGCCCAGCATCGTCAGGCGGATCTTGTCTCCGCTGGAGAATCCATGTCCCACCACCGACAGGGTGTCGGTGTCAATGTCGATTCCGGAGGCCTCGACCGACCGGATGTCCACGCGGCGGACTTCCAGTATCAGGTCGTCCACATCGAGCGTCGTCCCGTCGACCGCCGCCCCTTCCACGTCGATGGGCGTGAGGTCGACATCGAAGAAGCGACCGGGGGTTTCCGCATAGAGGTCGCTTTGGGGATCGTTGACTTCGTCCTGATAGAAACTGCCGCCGTGCGTCACGTTCACGGTGGATGATGTCGGCTGATCCAACTGGAATATGTTCGTGAAGGCGCGGTTTCCGATCCCTTCGGAGTCTCCGAAGCTGTCGGCCAGAAAACCAACCGTCACTTCGCCCGGCACCAGGGTGCCCGTGAAGGCGTAGCGGTAAATATTCGTTCCGGTCAAATCGGCAGGCTGAGTGGGTGTGCCGTTCACCGTCAGGGTTGAACCGTCGGAAAGGTTAATTGTGAATTCAGCCCCCGGGTCCAGGATGGTCGCGGTGTCCAGTTCACCGCCCGTGGTGGAGGGAGTGAAGGCGATCTCAATCGTGCCCGCATCCGCGAATTCGGTCGTGCCCACCACCGTTCCCGCGCCCACACTGGACAAAGTGGCGGTGCTGCCGTCCACAAAGAAGGTCAGGTTCTGCGCCGTGTTCGCGACTCCGGAGGAATCGGCGAACTGGTTGGCGGCGATGCTCAGATTGACCGTACCCGGGGCGAAAGCACCGTCGAAATAATAGCGGAAGGTGTCCGCGTCCTGTTGGTCCACCGTGCCGGTGAAGGCGGCGGTGCCGAAGCCGGAGCCGCCGAGGGTGATGACGGGCGCATCCGAGAAGGCGATGGCGGCCCCGGAGACGCGGGAGGGCACGAAGGTCACATCCAGGTACTTGCGCTCGTTGAGATCGCGGATGCCGATGTTGCCGTTGTTCGACGGACCGGCCATCACCGCGGTTGCGCCTTCCAGCAGGGCGACGATCTCCACGGCGGGTGCGAGCTCGGCCTCGCCCGTATTCACGTCCTCCTGAGTCCAGGACCCTTCACTAAATAAGATTGTCAACGTGCCGGGCACCCACTCAAATCCGGAATCCTCGATGCGATAGCGAAAACGGCTGACCGCTTTTTTCTCCACTTCCATCGCCAGGGCCTCCGGCGTGTCGGCGGTGACCACGAATTCCTCCATCACCGAATCCTCGTTGAGGAACAGTTCAATCGGATCCGGAGACCCATCCAAGGCCAGCGTGTGAATGCTTCCATCGATTCCCATCACCCGCGCGGTGAATTCCTGCCCCTCGTCCAGGATGCTCATCACATCCACCGCACCGGCCACGCCCGGCACATACTGGATATCCACGTAATAGCCCCCTTCGTAGGTGGTGGCGTTCAGGAGTCCGACATCGCTGTTGTCCGCGCTGTCCGGCAGCACCAGGGAGGCCCGGGGTTCCGGCGACCGGTTGCCGGGGAACATGTCGTACACCGGAACAGTCACCACATCCCCATCCTCGTTGCGGAAGCCCATGTCCAGTTTGCCGTGCACCGTGAGCAGTCGAAACTGATCCGGCAGATCGGCCAGGAACAGTACCGTGGCCTCGCCCTGGGCGATGTTGGAGATGTCGGCGTACATTTTGGCGCTGGCGCTGAGCAGGCCGCCGAAGAAATTGAGTCGTCCGTTCACCAGGAACTTGCCGTCGGTGCTGATGATCAGATCGATCTGGCCGTTGAACACAAACTGGGAAGTGTACATGGTGTACACGATGGCCGAGCCTTTGATCAGCATCGGCTGGGTGAAGGCCGCCAGGAAACCGCCGATCGCCGGATTGGCCTGCACGGCCACATACTGGTTGAACACCTGCTGCTGCACCGAGCTGAGCCAGTCGCCCACGTCGCCGGATGTGGTCACCTCGAAGGCTGAGTCCCGCAGCGCCAGCGGATCCTTCACACTCGGCAGGCTTTTGAAAAACTCGACCTCTCCCACGAAATTGTTGATGCTCAGGCCGGTGTTCGGTTCCAGCAGGATGCCGCCCGGAATGCTGACCCCGATGCGCACACCCAGCGGTCCCAGTTCACTGAGGGCGAACCGGATGGTGAACCCGGCGGCGCCGGCGATGGAGAAACCGCCTTCAACCCCGAAGTACAAAATGCGGTCGTGCACCGGCGTCGTCTGGTCGATGGCCTGAATGATCGAATAGGAACCCGGAGAGGGTGAGGCGATGCGCATCATACCGCCAATCAGCGAGGCTTCAATCTTACCGCCGAACAGATCGCCTTTGATTCCAACGCCGACCGCGCCGAGACCCACAATCGGGAACTTGCCCTCCAATAGAAGACCAGGGTCAATGATGATTCCCTCGATCACCCCGCTGACCTGAACCTTGGCCATACCCTTGATCGAATTCACCCTGGCGCTGAGCAGGATGTTGAAGTCACCGGGATCGTTCTCGAAGTCGTCGAAGATCAGGCCGATCTGGGTGACCTGGATCGGGATGAAGGAGGGCCACTTGAAGCCGGAGCCGTCACCATCGAAGCTCAGCACCACCGCGAATTTGAGGTTGGGCTTCGTCGGATTTCCGGTGCGGAGCCGTCCATCGCCGGACACCCAGAAGTTGCGGGCCTCGCCGCCTATCTCCAGTCCGCCCACTTTCACGGTGGCGCCGATCAGGCCGAACACCACCATCGGATCATCCGCTCCGGCACCGGTGTCGAGCAGGAAGTCCTGGGCGTTGACCTCCAGGAAACCGCCGAAGGTGGCTTTCAGGGTGTCGACCGAGAAGATAAATCCGTCCACCCGGCCATCGGTGAAGGTGAGTCCCAGACGCATGGCTTCGGTTTTAACCGAGCCGTCAGGATTGAGCTGACCGGGCCGCACACTGATATTGGCCGTCACCGGACCAATGGTCATGCGGGCGCCTCCGGTGGCAATAAAGATCGATCCATTGAACTGGATGGGATTGTCGGAATCAAAGTTCACTTCAAAATCAGTTACCCCGATCCGGATATCATCAAACGTGACCGGTCCGATTTTAATATCCGGATCCACACCGGTGGTGGTGCCGGTGGTGGGTACGGGCTGGCCGGGCGGTGTGGTGGGCGGCACGGTTACCGCGCCGTAAATAATCTGCGCCTGACCCAGGGTAAAGCCGTTCCCCCGCACAATCAGACCCGGGATCACGGTGCCGTTTTTCAACAGCGGGGAGATCTCGCCCTGCAGACTGAATTTCGGGAAGGTGATCAACACCCGATCCACCCGCAGCAGTTCCTGATCAGCCGCGCCATTGGGATTATAGCTGATGAACAGATTGTCGGCGGTCAGATTGAACACATCCGGAATATTGATTTCCAGCTTCGCGGCATACACAGAAAATTTACCGGTGAAGCCGGGCGTAAACCCATCGGAGAGGGCAATGGAAACATCAAAGCGGATTTCCAGATTAGTAATATCCGCAGTGATGCCGCTGCTGGTTTGCTGGGCGGTGGGCGCGGTGGTTCCGGCCCCTCCCGCAGGCGGCGGCGAGGCAAAATTCAGTCCGGCGTTTGCGGCGCCAATGGCGATGGTGACCACAATATCCCCGTCCACAAATCCCAGACCGGCAAGTTTGACGAAGGGCAGGTTGATGGACAGCGGTCCGATGGCTATCGGGGTGGTGGCGGCCACCTCGCCCGACTGTGCCTGATTCACTTTGATCACGTCTTTGCTGGCGAGGTTGCCCACGCCCCCGGCGGTGAATTTGTTGGGCAGCCAGGTCAGCGTCAGATCGCCGTCGCCAAACAGTCCAATGGTATTGGTTTCGTTTTTGTCCAGCAGCAGGTAGCGGTAGACATTCTTGCCCAGGTGGATCGGGGCCACGTTACTGATCAGCACATCCCGAACCGCAGTCCCGGTGATGGTGAATTCACCGCCGTTAATGGAGGCCGCATCCAGATCCGCATCTCCGTTCGATTTAAACTTGATATCAATGTAACGTGAGCTGTTCAGTTCATTCGGACTTAAAACCGAACCGGGTTTAATGGACACTAATTTGTAGGTGGGGGGCGCGGAGGTCACCGTCCCATCTGCCGCCACCGTCACGCCCGGTATGGTGGAACCGGCGGCGTTAAACACCGTCACCCGCTCGATCTTGGCCAGACCTTTGTTCGGGGTCGTGGCTTTGTCCTGCCAGGAGTCGGCAATAAATTCAAACTCATAGGTCCCTTCCGTCACCAGGGTGCCGGTGAAGCGGTAGCGCCACACATTGCCGTAGAGATTTTCCGGGGCCAGGAACCCCATCGCACCCATGATGTTGGCACCGTTACGGGTGAGAATAAATTCATTAGCGGCATCCGTGATGCTGGTGGGATTAATGCCGATGTTGTTTACATCATTGAAGAGAATATCGAAATACTTGTCGCGGTTGAGATCCGCGATATCGACCACGGATCCATTGCTGGGATTCATCAGCGTGGCTGTCAATGGACGCTGGATCTGCGCGGGAAGCAGGGCCCCCAGATCCAGTGTGGTGTCGTATACGGTCACCCCGTTAATGCGGAAATCGAGCAACTGGAAGCCTTCGACCGGGGTAATGGTGAAGAAGGCCGAGCCTTCGATACCGAAGGCGGTGGTGCTGCCGTCATAAATATTCAGGCTGGCCGTATCGATCCGCAAATCCATGGATCCGCCACCGCGCGGGGTAATGCTGACGGTGCCGCTGATGTCAAAGACGTCGGTCACCCCGATGGTCATGCTGCCCGTGAAGGTGGGGAAGCTGGTACCATCAATGAAATCGAGGGTGGTGGTGGTTCCCGTGCCCGTGGGGATGATTTCCGTCAATGCCGCCCCGGTGCGGTTCAGTTTTACGCCGAAGACCAGATTCAGATTATCGATAATATTCAGTCCGTCCAGTCCCACAAATGTCGGACTGCCTTCTCCGGCAAACGCATATTTGCTTTGCGCGTTGGTGTAGAGAATCATGCCGAACTCAATGTCGGTAATGGCAAAACCCAGGGCGTCCGGATTCAAGCTGCCGTTTTCGAAGCTGTAGGGTCCATCACCTACAAAGACATAGACGCCGGTTCCGCCGATCTTGAAGGTGCTGCCCACCCGGGTGAAAGCGAGGCTCCCGCCCACTTCCACCATGTCTTCGATTGCGAGCACCGCATTATCGGCAATAAACTGGAAGTACGGGGTGGCACCCACCGCGGTCTCATTGCCGCTGAAGTTCACATTAATGGTTTCACCGTTCAGGGTGAAAGAATCCACCACGCCCACGGTCGCTTCGTTGTAGCGGAGGGTCATCACCGAGGTCATGGTGAAACCTTCGACTCCGATAAAGCTGACCGTGCCGGTAATGAACCCGGTTTTCACGCCGGCATTGCTGATAAACACCGCGGTACCGTTGGTGAGCAGCAGTCCGGTACGCGAATCGGAAACATTGTCGCCCACAAAAATTTCCACATTGTTGCCGACGATGATCTGGAATCCGCCGCCGGTGGTGCCGCTGGTGACACTGAAGTCACCCGAGATGTCCACGCCGGGGAAAGAGATTTCCAAGTTGGAGATGACGATGCGTTTGTAATTCCCCGCCTCCAGATTCACCACCCCGAAGGCACCCTCCACATTGATCAGGGTGTTGGTGTTGTTCATCTCCAGACTGAGATCCGCACCCGCATCAAAAATACCGAAGTCCACATCCGCCTTAAAGCTGATGGTGCCGGCCATGCCTTGCGGTTTCATCACAAACAGCCCTCTGGCATCCTGAATACTGATGGACGCGCCGTCGGTGCCTTCACCCACAAATCCGGGGATAGAGAGATTGTCGAAACTGACAATCATCACATTACCGTCCGGGGTGCTGAAGCGCTCGAATTTCACTTTTGCGGAAATGGTGAAGTCGAACACCGTGAGGCTGATGTTTTCGGCAGACAACCCGATGTAGGGCCCTTTCGGGGCCACCAGATTAAAAGTGGTGTCGCCCACGGTGAAGGCTTCATTCACCGCAGTGGTCATATTGTTGAAGGTGACGGTGAAATCACTGGCGCTCATACTCACTCCGGCCACATTGGTCAGAGCCACATCACCGCTGAGCGTCGCGGCCAACCCGGTGGGCGTGAGTAACAGGCCCCCCTGCCCGTCTGTGAAACTGAGAATGTCGGTGCCGTCCACACCCACGGTGAGGAACATGTTGGCCCCGCCGAGTTTGATGATCTGGGCGCCGGTCGGGGTGACAGTGCGTTCGAAGGTGAAGTCGCCCCCCACATCGAGGAAACCGGCCACCGAAATCCGGGCACCGATGAGGTTCACCCGCAGGGCGGCACCGGTCATGTCAAAAGTAATGCCCGCGCCGGAAGGCGCCAGAATGGTCACCGGATCAAAGCCCCAGTTGATGGAGGTGCCGTCGGCCGCATAGGCCTGATTGATTTCGATGCCCACCGAGGTGGCGGAGAGCGTGAGTCCGGGGATGCTGTCAAAATTAAGCCCTGACACTGAAGCCTGCAGCGCGGTCCATTTCCGGGCCGGATTGTTTTTGTCAGTGGCCATGATCAGACCGAAGTTCACTCCGCTGAGCGCCAGCCCCACTTCATCGGCGCTGCCGTAGTTCACGCCGGCGAAGGCGTTGACATTGATCGCAGCCACTTTGAGCATATCCACCGACGCGGTACTGCCGTTGGAAAGTTTTACCGTCTCGCTGGATTTTTCGAAAACAAACTCGCCGTTGATCACCACGAAATTAAAGATATTAATATCCACGGCCGCGGCTGCGCGGATCTGTTCGCCCTTGGCACCGTCGGCATCAAGGAACATGCTCGCACCGGGCCCGGTAATCACTTCCAGGTTGCTCTCACTGTAATCCGCCACCCTGCCATCGGTGGAGGCCATATTGATGACCACCTGAATGTTGCTGGCTTCCAGGGTGAGGCCTTCAATCCCGACAAACCCGGCAGATCCTCCGTCCGTTTCAAAGGTCATCCACTTCCGGGTCGGGGTGGCTTTGTCGCTGGCCATGGCGAGGGCGAAATTCAACCCGGTCACCTGGAAGCCGATGGCGCCGTCGGTGCCACCGTTCACACCCACGAAAGCGTTCGCGTTGTTGGCTCCGATGGTGATCATGTCGGTCACCACGGTGGTGCCGTTGTCGAGGCTGATGGTTTCGGTGGCTTTACGGAAGCCGATGCCGCTTTCCACCTGCACAAATCCGGCGAGATCCATTTTGGCATTGCCACTGAACTGCAGCAGTTCGCCGTCCGCACCGTCCATGGCCAGAATCAGTTCCGAGGAAGGTCCGGTTCCGACGGTGACCGGCTGGGCCACGAAGTCGACCACGCTGCCGTCGATAGCCGCAAGATTCATCTGCAGATTAAAGTCGGTCACTTCCAAAGTCACGTCGGGAATTCCCACCAGGGCGGCGGATCCCACGGAGGCTTCGGCCGCGGTCCAGCTCCGGGCGGCTCCGCCGATTTCACTGAAGATCCCCACCCCGAATTCGACACCGCCCAGACGCACCCCGATCTCATCCGGACTGTTGCCGTTGATCCCGGCGAAAGCGTTCACCTCGGAGGCACCCACCGTGAGGGCCTTGACATTCACCACCTGACCGGTGGAGGTGGTGATGGTGGTATCTTCGCTGCGGAACGCGAAGTTGCCTTCAATAATCACAAAATCGGACAGGGTCAGACTTGCCCCGCCCACCCCGACTTCCAGCAGGGTGGTGGAGGCACCCAGAGAATCGAAGGTGTAGCTGACTTCACCCACGGACAGGGTGGTGCCCGTGAACGCCAGGCCGGTTTCGTTCAGGCGCAGCACCACATCGGTGGCGGAAAGACTGATATCCGCGGGCAGATTCACAAACAGGCCTCCCCGGGCTTCCAGGGCTTTACGGCCCAGCGCATCGATGCGCAGACCCAGAGAGGCGTTGACCACCCCGGCGGCAAAAGCACCCGCACTGATCCCGGCATTCACATTCGCGGCAATCACATCCACGATACCGGTGGTTTTATCCACACTGAAAGCAAAGTCGCCGTTGAGATAAATGATATCGAGCAGGTTCACGTCCAGACCGGTGATCGCCACACCCAGATAACTGGTGGAGGCGGGAATCGCTTCGAAGGTGTAGGACACCGGACCGACAGTCACGCTTTGACCCAGCAGGTCCAATCCGGTCTCATTAATTCCCAGCAGCACTTTGGTTGCGCTGGCGGAACCAAAACCGCCCCCGTTGATGTAAACGCCGCCGCTGGCTTCCAGGGCCAGTCCCAGATTATTGGAAATTAATCCCAGCTTCCCGTTTTCAATTCCGACCCCGAAGTTATCGTTTCCGATGTTGGCATAAACGTTATCGGCCGCAGCCACCAGATCCGTGCCCACTTTCTTGAAACCGAAATCCCCGCCGATGCTGGCGATGTTGGAAATGCCCGCTTCGAACCCGACGATCGCAAACGCAACCGTGGTCGGGAGAATCTCCTGGGTGAAAGTGTAATTCAGTTCTCCGACCGCAATGGCGGTGCCTGCCGTCACAGTGGTGGTCGCGGAGGCGTACTGAACAAACACTTCGGTGGCGGTGATGTCACCCAGCGGACCCAGCGCGATCTCCAGTCCGCCCTCTTTCAGTTCAAAGGCAAATTTCCCATTGCCGGCAATCAACCCGAAACTGGCATTGGTCAGGCGCACATAGACTGATCCGGCTTCCAGCGAAGCGCTGACCCCGTTGCCCACCGCAATAATATCCAGACCGGATTTTTTGAATCCGATGTCGCCACTCAACGTTACAAATCCCAGCACATTTGCGCTGAATCCCTGCACCGCAAACGCGATGGTGTTGGGATTGATGACCTGAGTGAACGTGTAATTCAGGGAACCCACACTCAACACGGTCCCGGCGGCGACGGTGGTGGTGGCATTGGTGTACTGCACAAACACCGCGTCCGCCGTGATGTCCGCAAGGGGGCCGAGGGCAATGTCCAACGCGCCGTTTTTGAGTTCGAAAGCAAATTTGCCTGTGCCGGACATCAGACCGAAATCCGCGCCGGTGATACTGGCATAAATGGTGGGAGAGACCGTTAAAGATGCGCTGACATTGTTACCCACCGCCACAATATCGGTTCCTGATTTTTTGAATCCGATATCTCCGCTCAGTGAGACAAAGTCGAGAATGTTGGCATCCAGACCGATCACCGCGAAAGCAATGGTGTTGGCGGCAATATTCTGATCAAAGGTGTAACTGATCGATCCCACCTCAACTGTGGTGTCCGCCGTAATGGTCGTCGCAAGATTAGTGTACTGCACAAAGACTTCCGAAGCCGTGATATCTCCCAGCGGCCCGAGGGCAATCTCCAGACTGCCGTTTTTCAGTTCAAAAGCAAAGGTGGAGGAACCGGAGATCATACCGAAGTCGGCGTTGTTGAGACGCACATAAACCGGTCCGGCTTCCAGGGCGGCGCTCACATTTTGACCGACGGCCACAATGTCCGTCCCCGATTTTTTGAATCCAATGTCACCGCTTAACGAAACGAAATCGAGAATGTTGGCATCAAAACCGATGACCGCGAAGGCGATGGTGTTGGCGGCAATGGTCTGATCAAAAGTGTAGGAAAGCGGTCCGACATTGATCGTGGTATCGGCTGTGACCGTGGTCAGGGCATTGGTGTACTGCACAAACACTTCGTCTGCGGAAATATCACCCAGAGGTCCGAGGGCAATCTCCAGGCTGCCGTTCTTTAATTCGAAAGCCAGTTTTCCGGTTCCGGCCATCAGACCGAAGTCAGCATTGTTGAGCCGGGCATAAACCGGACCGGCCTCCAGAGAGGCACTGATGCCGTTTCCGACCGCGATAATATCCGCATTGACTTTCTTGAATCCGAGATCACCACTGAGGGACACAAATCCCAGCACATCCGCACTGAATCCTTTGACCGCAAACGCGATGGTATTGGGCAGAATCTCGTATTGGAACGTGTAGCTCACCGGACCGGCACTGATCACGGTATTGGCCGTCACGGTGGTGGTGGCATTGGTGTATTGCACAAACACTTCGTCCGCGCCGATGTTCCCCAGCGGATCCAGTCCGATTTCCAGACTGCCGTTACTCAATTCAAATGCAAACAGATCGGTGCCGGAAATCAATCCGAAGTTTGCGTTGTTCAGCCGCACGAATGCCGGACCCGCCTCCAGAGCAGCGCTGACGCCGCTGCCCGCCGCCACCAAATCGGTGCCGACTTTCTTAAATCCGATGTCTCCGCTGAGCGTGACGAAGTCCAGCACATTGGCGCTGAAGCCCTCCACGGCAAACACGATGGTATTGGCGGCAATGGCTTCATTGAAAGTGTAGGAGATTCCTCCGACCGAAATCGTGGTCGCCGCCGCCACCGTGGTGGTGGCATTGGTATACTGCACAAACACGTTGGTGGCGCTAATGGTTCCCAGCGGACCCAGGGCAATATCCAGAGCGCCTCCGGAAACTTCGAAGGCAAATTTACCCGTTCCGGACATCATGCCGAAGTTGGCTCCGGTCACCCGGACAAATACCGGTCCGGCTTCCAGTGACGCGGATACATTGTTGCCCACCGCAATGATGTCGGTGCCGGATTTCCTGAACCCAATGTCACCACTGAGGGTTACGAAGTCCAGCACGTTGGCTTCGAAGCCTATAACCGCAAAAGCGATGGTGCCGGGCAGAATTTCGTCTGTAAAGGTGTAGTTGACCGGTCCGGCTTCGATGAATGTATCGGCTGTCACGGTGGTGGTGGCACTGGTGTACTGGACAAACACTTCAGCCGCGGTGATGTCTCCCAGCGGACCCAGGGCAATTTCCAGACTGCCGTTTTTCAATTCAAACGCAAAGGTGCCGGTGCCGGTTTTCAAACCAAAGTCGGCGTTGTTCAGCCGGGCATAGACCGGTCCGGCCTCCAGAGCCGCGCTCACGTTGTTGCCCACAGCCACCAGTTCGGTTCCGGTCTTCTTGAAACCGATATCTCCGCTCAGGGAAACAAAATCCAGCAGGTTAGCGGAGAAGCCCTCCATCGCAAATACGATGGTGTTGGAGGCGATGGCTTTGGCGAAGGTGTAGGCAATCGGTCCCACCGAAATAGTGGTGTCGGCCGCAATCACTGCGGTGGCATCGGTGTACTGCACAAAGACCGCATCTGCGGTGATGCCGGCCAGGGGATCCAGTCCGATTTCCAGTCCGCCGTTACTTAATTCAAACGCAAAACCGGAGGCACCCCCGATGAGTCCGAAGTCGGCAGTGATCAGTCTGGCATAGGCCGGACCGGCCTCCAGAGAAGCGGATACCCCGTTACCCACCGCAATCAGATCCGTGCCTGCCAGCTTAAAGCCCAGATCTCCGGAAAGCGAAACGAAACCGGCGATGTCCGCTTCAAATCCAATCACTGCAAACGCAATCGTATTGGCGGCAATCGCCTCGGTGAAAGCGTAACTCAAAGGACCCACCGTGAGCACCGTATCCTCTGCAATCACCGCGGTGGCATCGGTGTACTGCACCAGCACAGACTGTGCGCTGATATTTGCCAGGGGACCGAGGCCCAGCTGCAGGGTGCCGTTACTCAGTTCAAATGCAAAACCACTGGTACCGGTCTGCAGTCCAAAGTCAGCATTTATCAGCCGGGCATACACCGTGGGTGAGGCTTCCAGTGCGGCCGAAACATTTTGCCCCACGGCCACAAGTTCGGCCCCCACTTTCTTAAAGCCGATGTCACCGGAAATTTTCACGAAGTCCGCAATGTTGGCTTCAAATCCTTCCACCACAAAAACAATGGTGTTGGCGTCGATTGCTTCCGCGAAGGTGTAATTGAGGGTCGGACTGATTGAGAGGGTTGTCGCGGCGGCAATGGTGGTGGCCGCATTGGTGTACTGCACCACCACGTTGGCGGCACTGAGTCCGGCCAGCGGATCGATGCTGGCGGAGAAGGCGGCGTTTTTGAGTTCGAAACCAAAGCCTGTCGCGCTGGAGATCATTCCGAAATCCGCACCGCTGGCCTGCACACTGACCGGTCCCGCCACCAGGGAGGCATAGACATTCTGTCCGACCACCACGATATCCGTACCGACTTTCTTGAAGCCCAGATCTCCGCCCAGCGTGACAAAACCGAGAATATCCGCGGCCAGTCCTTCAACCGCAAAGGCCTGGGTATTGGCAGCCACCCCGGATACGAAGGTGTAATTAAGCGGCCCGATGTTGAGTACCGTGTTGGCGGCGATGCTGGTGGTGAGGTCGGTATACTGCACAAACACGCTGTCGGCCGTGATGTTGCCCAAGGGTCCCATCACCAGTTCCAGTCCGGCATTTTTAAGTTCGAAACCAAAACCGGCGGTTCCGGATATGAGACCAAAATCGGCAGTAACCGCCCGGGCGTAAACCGTCGGATCGACTTCAAGGGAAGCGCTGACCCCGTTGCCGATGGCGATAATGTCACCGGCCACCATCTTGAATCCCAGATCGCCCGACAGTTTGACAAATCCGGCAATTTCCGTGCTGAAGCCCACCACCGCAAACGCGATGGTATCCGGCACAATCGTATTGGCAAAGGTATAGCTCAGTCCGCCCACGCTAATGGTTGTATTCGCCGTGACGGTGGTAAGGGAATCCGCATACTGGACAAACACCGAGGTTGCGGTAACCGATCCGATCGGGCCCAGCGAAATATCCAGCCCGCCATTGGAAAGTTCAAAAGCAAAAGTGGTCGCACCCGCGATGAGACCGAACTGGGCGTTGATCAGTCTGACGTAAACTGAACCGGCCTCCAGAGAGGCACTGACACTGTTTCCCACGGCGACGATTTCCGTCCCTGTTTTTTTGAATCCAATGTCACCACTGATTTTAACAAAGCCTGCCACATCCGCTTCAAAACCGGTCACCGCAAATGCGACCGTATCCGGTTCGATGAGTTGCTGGAAGGTGTAACTGAGGGTTCCCACTGAAATTTCAGTCCCGGCCGGCACTGTGGTCAGCGCATTGGTATATTGAACAAAAACACCGGTCGCCGTGATATTGGCCAGCGGGCCGAGGGCGATGGTCAGCGACCCATCTTTCAGTTCGAAGGCAAAATTATCGTTGTTGGCAATTAAGCCAAAGGCCGCATTTTCCAGGCGCGCAAACACCGGACCGGCATCCAGAACGGCGCTGACTCCCTGCCCGATCGCCATCAGGAAAGTGCCTGATTTCTGAAAACCAATATCGCCACTGATTTTTACGAAGTCCAATGCGGTGGCCTCAAAGCCCAGCACCACGAATGTGATGGTGTCGGGAATGATCACCGTGTCAAAAGTGTACGAGAGGCTTCCCACCGAAATAGTTTGGGCCGCAATAGTGGTGTCTGCGTTGGTATACTGCACAAACACATCGTCTGCCGTCACACTGCCCAGCGGGCCGAGCTGGATATCCAAGGCCCCGCCTGAAACTTCAAATCCGAAAGCCGTGTCATTGGTGATCAATCCGAAATTCGCACCCGTCACCGCCACCCGGGCCGGACCCGCCTCCAGCGCGGCACTGACATTGTTGCCCACTGCGATGATGTCCGCAGCGACCATTTTAAATCCGATGTCACCGTTGATGCGCACGAAGTCGGCGATCACCGCATCCAGGCCGTTGACCACAACCGCGATGGTGTTGGGGTTGATGTCTTCGGTAAAGTCGTAACTGATGGTGCCGATGACAATGTCATCAGTGGCGGCGGCAATGGTGGTGGCCGCATTGGTGTACTGGACCAACACGGAAGTGGCGGTGATGCTGCCCAGCGGATCCAGGTTGATGTCCAGCGCGCCGCCGGAGATCTCGAATCCGAATTGGGTGGCGTTGCTGATCAGGCCGAAGTTGGCTCCGCTGACCCCCACTTTGGCGGTGCCCGCTTCCAACGAGGCGCTGACATTGTTGCCGGCGGCCACGATGTCACTTCCGTTCATCCGGAAACCGATATCACCGGAGAGCGATACGAAGTCGGCGATGTTGGCCGAAAATCCGGTGACAGCGAAGGCGATGGTATTGGGGTCGATATCTTCAGTAAAGGTATATCCGAGCGTTCCCACGCTCAGCGGGCTGGCACTGCTTAAGGTGGTGTTGGCATCGGTGTACTGCACCAGCACCGAAGCGGCGGTGACGGCAGCCAGCGGATCGAGGCTCAGTTCGAAGGTGCCGTTGCTCAGCTCAAATCCAAAAGTGCTCGCGCCGGTGGTTAATCCGAAATCTGCATTGGACAACCTAACATAAATCGTGGGGGAGATGTCGAGAGATGCGGTGACCCCGGAACCGACGGCAATGAGGTCTGCGCCACTGAGTTTAAATCCGATATCGCCGCTGATGCGGACAAAGTCGGATACCGCAGCATCAAATCCTTCAACTGCGAAGGAAAGGGTGTTGGCATCAATTTCTTCGTCGAAGGTGTATAAGACGGTGCCTATAGTGATTGTGCCTGCGGCAATGGTGGTGGCGGCGTTGGTGTATTGAACAAAAACATCATCCGCGGTAATCCCGGCAAAATCCGACAGACTGAAATCCAAGGACCCGCCGGATACTTCGAATCCGAATTCTGTGGCGGTTGCGATCAATCCGAAGTTCGCGCCAGTCACCCCGGCCCTGGCTGTGCCGGCTTCCAGTTTGGCCGCAACCGCATTTCCGGCGGCTTGAATTTCCCCGCCCGAAGTCAGTTTGAAGCCCACATCTCCGGTCAGGGAAACGAAACCGGTAATATCCGCTTCAAAACCGGTGACCGCAAATGCAACGGTGTCAGCATCAATGTTTTCACTTATGGTATAGGTCAGCGATCCCGCGGTTAAGGCTTGGCCCGAAGTAAAGCTCGTGCCCGCATGCGTGAACTGCACTGAAATGCCCGCGGCAGAAATATTTGCCAGCGGGCCGAGGTTGACTTCCAAATTGCCGTTACTTGCTTCAAAACCGAACACACCGGTATCGGTGGTGAGTCCGAAGTCGGCATTTGCCAGTCGAACGTAAGCGGCACCGGTTTCCAGTGACGCAGAGATATTGTTACCCACCACGGTAATTTCGGTGCCGCTTCTGGAGATGGCCACATCGCCGGTCACTTTCACAAAATCGCTGATGCTGATATCCAATCCGGTGACGGTGAGGGCCTGAATATCGTTGGCATCGTCAAAATGACTGAACGTGTATTCGGCGGGATCGGTGCCGATGGTGGTGCCGTTCGGATTTGCCGACGTGTCATTATATAAATACACCACCTGGGTGGCGGTGGCGGAAAAGAGGTTCGCGGAGCTCAGGGTGGGGGTTCCCACAATCTCCATCACTGCGGTGTTGTTATTATTAAGGACAACTCCAAAGGCGGCATTTGCAATGTCAACTTCCAGCGTATCTGCGGTTCCGAAGTTGAAATTGATCCCGGTGCCGGTCAGCTCCAGGTTGTCAGTGGAAAGCTCAATGGAAAAAGTGCCGGCCGCAGAAAACTGGTCACCGAAATCCACAGACCCACTGACACTGACACCGGCAGACAAATTAAAGTAGTCGGCGTTCAGCACTTCGCCGATCGCATCGGACTCGGCGGTGGTGTCGGTGGTGATGCTGAATCCGGCGGGTCCGGGCAATTGAACCACGGTCAGGGAAATGCCGGTGGCGGTCTGGGAGATTTCCAAATAGCGATCGGTCATGTCACCGCCGAAGAGCCCCATGCCTTCGTCAAAGGTTCCGGTGGCGGAGTCGAAGGTGATGATGTCAAAGCTGTCCCCGATTTCCGGCAGGTAGTCATCTAACAGAATAATCGAAAGCGTGCCATCGAAGGTCGCGGTCCCCGAAATATTCAGTTGATCATATTCGGTACCGGGAGTGAGACCTGCCAGTTCCATTTCCAGTACGCCGCCCGCATTGTCGTAATCACCGGTGACCGTAATAAAGCCCGGAGAGTGTCCGGGTGATACGATCCCATTATTCACAACAGAACCGGCGAGCACGCCTGTGCCCTCCAGCTTTTCTCCATCATGAATCGTCAAAGTTCCGTTTTCCGGGGGTCCCTGGCCTGCATTCAGGGTTTCAACCTGAATGGATGTGTAAGGATTCGTATCGGCATCCACGCCGATATCCAGCGAAAGCGCTGCCGCAGCTTCATCTAAAGAAGGTGCCTCTATGACTGACAACTGATCGGTCTGATCAGTCTGATCAGTCTGATCAGTCTGATGATTTCCGGTGTTCTCTTCTTCCCTTCTTACCGCCTCTTCCTGGCCCACATCAATTCCGGCAAAAAGCTCCCCATCCACAACTGCCCCGTCATACAGCCCCTCTCCTTCCAGAGAAATATCCTGATCCAGCCCCTGCTCATTTTGGGAGGTGGTCACTGACTCAATCACCGACGCAGCAGCAAAACCAACGACCTCAAGGGCGTCGGCACTGAGCATGATTCGAGGCTCGAGAGCCTCTAAATCAAAATGGGATTGGTTCTGCCGTTCTTTCAAAATACAAAGATAGGGTAAGACCCTATAGTAAATCAAGGATGGGTGAGAGGTCAACCATCAAATAACCTTTCAATGAATTAATTTGTAAAACCCTTACAGTTATACAATTAGGTTTAATTCAAAGTCAGATTATCCGACAAATATTACAAATGTGACATAGATCCCATGAAAAATTTGTATAAAACATCATAGGCTTTGTGAATTTCAAACCGTAAACTGCGCTGATCCAAGCCAAACACCCCCGAAGTCTTTAATTATACGCATTCAATCGAATACAAACCGTGTATCACGGCAGCATCAGGCGGATGGCGTCGAGGCGGGGGCGGGCCTGTTGCAGGGCCTCTCGGATTCGCAGTTGTTGCGATTCGAGGATGTCAATCTCTGCGGCGCGGACGTGGTCGTTGATTTTACGCAGGTCTTTTAATCGTTCGATTTCGGCTCCGAGGAGCTGACCGGCTTCGGCGATGGCGTTCTCTCTCAACCGCTTTGCGACTCCGCCGGCTTTGCGCTCCGCGTCGCGGAGGCGGTCGGGCAACCATTCATTTCGGAATCCGGGGTGGGCCACCAGGGAACCCCCGTCGTGATCTCCGGCCGCCTGCGGGGCCTCCTCCACTTTGCGTCCGCGGGTGTCCAGGGTGAATAAAATCGGGGTGGGAGGTAAAAACCGGTTTACCTGCAGCTCGGACGGGGCGGGTGCCTCCAGGATGAACAGCACTTGCAGATGCGGGGTTTCGATGTCTGTGCCCCGCGCGCAGGCGCAGCCTCCGCTTCGCGAACTGAGCAGGGCCTCCATGCCGTCGCGCACCAGCGGGTGATCCCAGGTCAGCAACTCCAAATCCTCCCGCTCCAGCGCCTGTTTTCGATCCGGGGTAAAGCGAACCCCCTCCTCCCTCACGGTCAACTCCCCCCGGTAAAACGGACCCGGTTTCACCACGTATACGTTTGGATGCAGCTTTTCGACCTCCAGTCCGAATCCCCCCCAGAGATCCTCCACAAACGGGACCAACTCCGGATCGTCGTCCATCTCACGCAATTGCCGCAGTTCCGTCTCCACATCCTCCGCCAGTTCGTGCTTCCACTGCAGCAGGCGGTTCCGCCCCGAACGCTGTTCAGCCTCCAGGCGCTCCACGGTGACGCGTGATTCCTCAATCAGGGTGTCGTCGACAGAGTCCAGCCGATCCCGAAAGATCTCCAGACAGCGGTGTCCGCACTGCAGGGGGCGGGTAAAAGCCTGCAGGCCTTCATTCAGCCAGCGCAGAACCCCGGCCTCCCGACTGCCCTCGATCACCGGCAGGTGAATCTGAATGTCCGATTGCTGCCCGATCCGGTCCAGCCGTCCGATGCGCTGCTCCACCCGTTCGGGGTCTGCGGGGATGTCGAAGAGCACCAAATGCCGCACAAACTGAAAGTTCCGCCCCTCCCCGCCGATATCAGAGGTAATCAGCACCCGCGCCCCTTCCGTATCCGCGAACCAGGCCGCCTGCCGATCCCGTTCCAGCAGGGTCTGCTCCTCGTGAAACAGCACCGGGGCCGGGTCCAGGAAGGCCCGCAACTGTTCATCCAGCGCTTTCACCTGTGCCACGGTTCGGGTGATAACCAACACTTTTTCATCCGCATGTCCGTTCAGAAACCCGACCAGCCAGCGCTCTTTTGCGTTTTCCCCGTTTTTCAATTCCACCGGATGCGCAATCCGTTGCGGGAATCCCTGAATCCAGTCGCGGGTATTGCGGAACATCACCCGTCCCGGGCCGTGCCCCCGCAACAGCCGGCGCAACTCATCGGTGTTACCTGCCGCGTGCAATTCCGCTCCCTCTTCCGCCAGGCGGACATAGCCCTCCTGCTCCCGTTTGAAGGCCTCGAAGGAGTCGTGTCGGTCCGGATCCAGCAGACGCAAATGGGCAAAGTGACTTTCCAGTCCCATTTGTTCGGGGGTGGCGGTCAGCAACAATACGCCGGGAACGGTCACCGCCAGGGCCTCCACCACTGAATAGGCGGCACCGGGCCGATCCGGACTCCAGGCCAAATGATGGGCCTCATCCACAATCAGCATGTCCCATCCCGCCTCTGCGGCCGCCTCGGCCCATTTCGGTGATTCTGAGAGCAAATCGAGGCTGCAAAGCACCCACTGTTCCCGCAGAAACGGATTTTCATCCGGGAAGGCCTCGCAGCGTTCGGCGTCGTAGATCCTGAACATCAGGTGAAAACGCCTCAGCAGTTCCACAAACCACTGATGCACCAGCGGTTCCGGCACCAGAATCAGAGCCCGCTTTGCGCGGCCCGTGACCAGGGCGTGATGCAGAACCAGGCAGGCTTCGATGGTTTTGCCCAGCCCCACCTCGTCCGCCAGCAGCACCCGCGGATGCACCCGGCGGGACAATTCGTGCGCGATCGCGATTTGATGGGGAATCCAGTCGATCCGCCCGCCCATCAGGCCCAGCGCGGGATGGGTGGCCAGGCGATGGCGTTGTGTCCACACTTTCAATCGCCGCTCAAAATCATCCGAGGTATCGAGTTGCCCCATCAACAGGCGTTCGCCGGGTCCCTGCTGCAGCAACTGGTCCCCCAACTCCGCCTCGGGCAATAACCGTCCCTCCCCTTTGTACACCAGCAGTTCGCCCTCTTCGAGCACCTCCTCCACCCGCAGGGAACGTCCCTGATGATCCTCCACCTCATCCCCTTTCGTGAAGCTCACCCGTTTCAGAGGGGCCGATCCCAGGGCGTATTTCCGCATCTCCCCCACCGCCGGAAACAACAGCCGGACCATGGAGCGATCCGCCTCCAGCACCAGCCCCAGCCCCAGTTCCGGTTCAGAAGTCGACATCCATCGTTGTCCCGCTTGTGGATTTTGCATGTCCGCCCCCTACCCGAGCGGGAGTGCGGATACGATTTTTTTTAGCTGAAAATTCACGCGGCAGTACTCATAATCGAAATCTCCGAACATCGATTATGAGTACAAGCACGATTGCGATTACGATTCGGTATGGAAATACGGACAGAAGTCTACGAATTCACAAACAGGACGTTCACCCATTGTGAGATGCGCACCGCTGGACGCACCCGGGAGGTTTCTGCTTGACTCCCGAACAGCTTCGGACAACGATTCCCAACATGAAATTCACTGCCTCACTCTTGATTCAGTCTCTTGCCGCCTTCTCACGACGCCCGAGGGCCATAAGATGGGTGATGGGATGGGTGATGTGCGCGGGGGTGCTGTGGTCCGAAGGGGAGATGCGAACCTGGAGGTCAGTGGGCGGGCATACAACAGAGGCGGTCTTGTTGGGATATGAGGCGGGGGTGGTGCGGTTGAAGCAGGCGGACAGCCGTGAGATCTCGGTGCGGATTGAGCAGTTATCGGCTGAGGACCGGACCCTGGTGTTACAGCACGAAACACCGGATGCGCCGGGGATGATGCCGAAGGGCGTGATCGGGCGTCCGACCGGAAGGCGGGAGATGGTCTGGAAGCCGTTGACCGGTGATGAGATGTGGCCAATCTATATGCCGGAACAAACGAAGGCGGCATTGGTGGGGTTGCCGAGGGAGTGGGAACATGTGGAATCGGAATATTTTGTCATTCACTATCAAAAACAGACTTTTGCACGTCGGGTGGCGCGGATGGCCGATTTTCAGTATCAGTATATTGCCTCGGATCTGCCGGGGTTTCAGGATCGGGTGAAAGAGAAATCTCATATTGTGGTTATGCGGGATCAGGAGGACTGGCAGGCGTTTTTGCGCACGTCGAATTCCGCGCCGGAGTGGTCGGCGGCCTATGTGCACGGCAAATTGATGTATCTGTACGATATCGGCAACAATGAGGCGAATGCCTCGATTTTAGCGCATGAGATGAGCCATTTGGTTCTGAATCGTTTCTTTGCGAAGCAGCCGCCCTTGTGGTTGAACGAAGGATTGGCGGAATGGTATGGCAACTTCGGGTACGCCGCGTTCAAAGGGAGTAAAGTGAATCCCAAACAGGGGTTGGGGCGTCTGCGGGATCCCATGGATGTGGCGGGGTTGACCGGAGCCAACGGCTATCCGACGGATCGGGAAGAGATCAGCCGCTTTTATAAAACCAGCCAGCAGTTGGTGGGAATGTTGATGCTGCGGAAGGAGCCGCCGGATTTTGTTCAGTTCCTGCAGGCGATCACGGTGGACGGGAAGCCGTTTACGATACCACTGGCCAACGTGTACGGGCTGGAGGATTTGAACGAAATGCAAAACGCGTTTTCAAAGTTTTTACGTTAAAATAGTCTCTGTTCGCGCTGTACAACCGGAATCCGATTTGATTATTAGTGCGGTTAATTCGGATACAGTATATCCTTTATTAAAATTCGTCGGTGTTCTTATGAGTATATTCAAACATGTTTCGTTGATCCCTTTGATTACATCCCATCTTCCCAAGACCCAGCGGAACTGCATGCTGGCCGGGATTCTGATCGGATGTTCGTTTGGCGCGGTCGCCGCCCTCATCCTGCACGCCTTGTTTACGGTTCCGGTGCGTGCGGAACCCGGTCTGAACGCCATGCCGGCCATCTGGTGGCTGGTGCCGATTACGTCCATTCTCGCGCTGGTGGTGGCGTGGGGATTTTTCAACTGGATGAAAGCCGAGGAGGAGGGCAATGAACGAATGCGTGAAATCGCCGGGCATGTGCGCGACGGAGCCATGGCGTATCTGAACGCCCAATACCGGGCGGTGGGAATCGTGTTCGCGGTGTTGTTTGTGGTTTTTGTGATTCTGGCTCTGGCGGGTATTCAGAACCTGTTCGTGCCGGTGGCGTTTCTCACCGGCGGCTTCTTTTCGGGACTCTGCGGGTACATCGGCATGCAGACCGCTACTCTCGCCTCCGCCCGCACCGCCCACGGAGCGCGCACCAGTCTGGATCGCGGACTCAAAATGGCGTTTCGTTCGGGGGCGGTGATGGGGCTGGTGGTGGTGGGCTTCGGTCTGTTGGATATTTCGCTGTGGTACGCGCTGCTGAATTTTGTGTTTGATCACAATATCTGGGGTCTGGGCGAGCGACTGATGACCAAGGCGGGGCTGTTGGGTGATTTCTCCGCAGAGATGCTTCACAACGAACTCTGGCTCACCGCCAAAATGACGGAAATCACGACCACCATGATCACTTTCGGCATGGGAGCCTCGCTGCAGGCGCTGTTTGCCCGGGTGGGCGGCGGTATTTACACCAAAGCCGCCGATGTGGGCGCCGACCTGGTGGGCAAAGTGGAGGCGGGAATTCCCGAGGATGATCCCCGCAATCCGGCCACCATCGCCGACAACGTGGGGGACAACGTGGGCGATGTGGCGGGCATGGGCGCGGACCTCTATGAATCCTACTGCGGATCCATTCTGGCCACCGCCGCCCTGGGCGCCGCCCTGCCCGTCCTGAACATGGGGGCCATCATCGCGCCAATGCTGGTGGCGGCTGTGGGTATTCTGGCCTCTCTCGCCGGCATCATGCTGGTGCGCACCAAGGAGGAGGCCGGACCCAAAGACCTGCTGCGTTCCCTGTTGATCGGCACCGTGGGCTCGTCCCTGATCGTGTTGATCATCCTCATTTTCTTTGTGCTGGGAGGCCTGATCACCTGGGGAATTTTCGGAGCGGTGGTGGCGGGACTGATGTCCGGGGTGCTGATCGGGCAGTCCACCGAATACTACACCTCCGACGCGTATTCCCCCACCCGCGGCATTGCCGGTCAGGCGGAAATGGGACCCGCCACCACCATCATCGACGGGATGGCGGTGGGCATGTTTTCGGTCGGGGTGCCGGTGGTGATTGTGGTGTTTGGCATTCTGTTTGCCTTTGGTCTCTCCGGAGGGTTCACCGACATCTCGGCGGGACTGTACGGAGTCGGGTTCGCGGCGGTGGGCATGTTGTCCACCCTGGGCATCATCATGGCCACTGATGCCTTCGGCCCTATTGCGGATAACGCGGGCGGCAACGCGGAAATGTCCGGTCTGGGCGAGGAAGTGCGCAAACGCACCGACGAACTGGACATGCTCGGCAACACCACCGCCGCCACCGGCAAAGGCTTCGCCATCGGCTCCGCCGCCCTCACCGCCATGGCCCTGCTCGCGGCCTATGTCGAAGAGGTGAAACTGTGGATCAGCAAACTGGCCCGGGACACGAGTTTCAGGGTGGGCGAGGTCCTGTTCTTCAACACCCCCGAAAAACTGGCGGAAACCCTTCCCGATGCCAACATCATTCATGAAGGGACCAAAGCGATTTCTCATGAAGGGGATATTCTCGGGCTGGTGATTCACGAAGCCCACATCTCCGACTTCATCACCGCCTACAACGTCACCCTGCTCAATCCCAAGCTGCTCTGCGGGCTGTTTTTGGGGTCCATGATGTGTTTCGTGTTCTGCGCCATGACCATGAAAGCGGTGGGCCGGGCGGCGGGTGACATGGTGCGGGAGGTGCGGCGCCAGTTCAAGGAAATTCCCGGCATCCTCGAAGGAACCGCCATTCCGGATTACGCCCGCTGCGTGGGCATTTCCACCAAAGGCGCCCAGCGGGAAATGATCATGCCCTCGCTGATGGCGGTGGCGGTGCCGGTGCTCACCGGACTCATCCTCGGGGTGCCCGGGGTCATGGGCCTGCTGGCCGGAGGACTGTGCACCGGTTTCACTCTCGCCTGCATGCTGAATAACGCGGGCGGGGCCTGGGACAACGCCAAAAAGTACATTGAAAAAGGACACCACGGCGGCAAAAATTCAGAGGCCCACAAAGCCGGCGTGGTGGGCGACACCGTGGGCGACCCCTTCAAAGACACCTCCGGCCCCTCCCTCAACATCCTGATCAAACTCATGACCATGGTCAGCGTGGTGTTCACCGGCCTGGTGGTCAAATTCTCTCCAATAATAGGAGACTGGATCGGGTTTTAGAGCCAGGATCTCTTTTTTATAGTGAGATAGGCATTCCTGCCTGTCGGACTGGAAGGCCCACTTGTCACTGGAACCTCGATGCCCACACCAAATTCCGTTCCCTGAGACCCTCCCAGACCGACAGACAGGAATGTCTGTCCCACTTTTCAGGAGCACACTCCCTCCCCGAAAACACCAAAATCAGGGCAAACTGAACCCTCCTTCGCTCTTCGAGCTAGAGCCCGTTCGAAAAGGGTCAGGAATCATTTTATTTTGTAGTAAACCCCTGACCCCTGTTTTTCTCGGCAGGGACTGCCGAATTACTATTGTCACAAACACCGCATGGGTATTGCGGCGGGGACGCCGCGTGCTGTGAGTGGCGCACGTGTCTGACGAAGCCTGATTCGGTCTGTGAA
>JBBDRC010000235.1:0-3434 GCA_040905625.1 Kiritimatiellia bacterium | reverse complement strand
GGCGGGGTTTTCGGGAGGCGGAGGAACAGATAGCCGAAGGAGAAAGTGCCGTTGCTGCGGGAGAAGACAAGCTCCGCGCCGGACAAGAACGAGTCGATGCGGGTCGGCTGAAACTGAAACAGGGGCGGGAACGTCTGACCTTCGCACGACAGGTGCGCGCTGGTTTCGCGGGGAGTGCACTCTTCTTCGCGCTTGGTTCCACATTGCTCAGAAGACGGCAACGGCGCAGGGTGGCAATGATGAATGTATCCTAATTCACTCAAGGCCCATCCGCTTGGCCCCGCTTTGCTGGAGGATTTCATTTTTCGTAAAAAAATGACCCATATCCAGCATGTTTGTCTTTAAAAAAAACCGTTGTGTGAGGCATCCCTTCATATGCGAATTGTTTTGTGTTCCCCCGTGGGTGTCTCGCTGCGCTCGAAACCCACGGCTACGGTGAATTGCCCGTTCCGGGCAAAATACAGGTACATTATGAAATTCCAGATTTGAAAGTAAAGCATTGAAATCTGGGATGCTTTTTCTGAAATTACCCCCTGAAACTGAGTTTGACAGAGCACCAGATCCAGTGGTGTTTGACCCCATTGGTTTCGATCCGGGGTTGTGACAATGTCTTCATCTCCTTTCAACTTTTACCAGGAACACAACATGGCCCTCATATTTGAATGCATTCACACCGAAGGCATCGCCCAGCTCTCTTATCTGCTTGGTGATGACTCCGCAGGTGTCGCCGCGGTGTTCGACCCCCGCGCGGACGTGGACGTCTACCTCGAACTCGCCCGTGCGAAGAAGCTGTCCATCACCCACATCTTCGAGACGCATATCCACGCGGATCTCGTCAGCGGCGCGCGTGAACTCGCCGCGCGGGTCGGCACGGCGAAAATTTTCGTCAGTCACGAAGGGGGAGCGAACTATTCCTTTGACCACGAGGCCCTTCATGACGGGGACTTTTTTGACTGCGGCTCTGCCCTGATCACCGTTCGGCATACGCCGGGCCACACGCCGGAACACGTTTCCTATCTGCTCGCGGAGAAGGAGCATCCGAACGCCCCCTGGGGGGTGCTTAGCGGGGATTCGCTGTTTGTCAATTCAGCCGGACGCCCGGATCTGCTTGGCAGCGCCCAGGCGAAAAAACTGGCGGGTCAACTCTTTCATACCTTGCGGGACGTGTACCTGACTCTGAACGATGGCGTGATTGTGCACCCGGGGCATGGGGCCGGTTCTCCTTGCGGTGCCGACATCGGCGACCGGCTCAGCAGCACCATTGGCCATGAACGGCGTTTTAATGAATTTTTGCAGATCGACGATGAAAAACGTTTCAGCGAATTCGCGCTCTCCAACGCCCCGCCCACACCGACCTATTATCCCCGGATGAAGAAGCTGAACGCGAAAGGACCGGAAGTCCTCGGCAACCTCCCCACGGTCCGCGGGCTGCCTCCCACCGAATTCAGGGAGGCCCTGCAGCAGAAAGACACGGTGCTGATTGACACGAGAATGATGCTCGCCTTTGGGGGTGGGCATATTCAAGGCGCGCTCAATATCGGCGGCAAGGCGCTGCTCTCCATTTGGGCCGGCTGGCTGCTGGATCCCAAAAAATCGATTTTGCTGGTCCTGGACTCCGACGATCAGCTCACGCAAATCGTTCGTTATTTAGTCCGGACGGGATTCACGCGCTTCGCCGGCTATCTGGTCGGAGGAATGACGGCATGGAACAATGCAGGTCTGCCGTTGGACTCGGTCGGGCAAATGACGGTGGATGAAATCAAACAGGCTGGCAAGCGGCTGCAACTGCTCGACGTGCGCTCTCCGGATGAATGGGCAGGAGGTCACATTCCGAATGCCCGGCATATCTTTTTGGGAGAACTTCGAGAAAAGCTCGGTCAACTGGATCCTGACAAAAAGACGGTGGTGTATTGCGACAGCGGATATCGTGCGAGCATCGCAACCGGCATTCTCCAACAGGCGGGATTCAGCAATGTCTGCAATATCCCCGGAAGTTGGCAGGCCTGGGAAAATGAAGGTTTCCCTGTTGAGGGTGCTCAGAAAAAGGAGAAGAAATGAACGCGCTCGATTATTCGGGGCCGGCCTGGTCACCCTATTGGGTTGGCGCAGGCATTGGCGTGTTGTCGTGGCTGACCTTTTATGTTTCCAATAAGCCGATCGGTGCCTCCTCGTTTTACGCGCACATCGCAGGTTTTATCGGCAGAGGTTTCGCGCCGCTCCGTACGAAGTCGCTCACATATTTCAAGGACAAGCCGCCGGCGGTGGGCTGGGGATTCGCCTTTGTGCTGGCCACGGTTGCAGGTGGAGCGATTGCGGCCCTGACGGGGGGTGAATTCGTCAACGAAGTCTTGCCGCCCATGTGGAAGGCGCGTTTCGGTGACAGCATTGCCCTGCGCGCGGCGATCGGATTTAGCGGCGGCGTGCTCATGGCCCTTGGCGCACGACTCGCCGGAGGTTGCACCAGCGGCCACGGCATTAGCGGCACCCTGCAACTCAACCCCGGATCCTGGATCACCGCCATCTGCCTTTTCCTTGGCGGTATTGCGGTTGCCATTCCTCTCTTTGCCCTGTGAGAACCCATGAGTGCTGCTAAAAAAACAATTCCAGCTCCAAAGATCCTGACCGGCGTTCTCTTTGGACTCGTCTTCGGCTTCCTTCTGCAAAAAGGCGGCGTTGGAAAGTACAACGTGCTCATCGGCCAACTGCTGCTCCAGGATTTCACGGTCCTGAAAATCATGCTCTCCGCCATTGTGGTGGGCATGATTGGCGTCTTCACGCTGCATTACTTCGGTAAAGTGGAACTGCACCTCAAACCCACCCGCATCGGGGCCAATGCCATCGGCGGGCTGATCTTCGGTGCCGGTTTTGCACTGTTGGGGTATTGCCCCGGCACGGCAGCCGCCGCGCTGGGGCAGGGGAGCTGGGACGCGCTCTTCGGCATGGCGGGATTGGTCGCGGGTTCGTGGATTTTCGCCGAGGCGTCCGGATGGAGCAAACGAACAATCGAGACCCGGGGCGACTTCGGCAAGGTAACGATTCCCGACCTGCTGCATCTGCCCGTCAAAGGGGTTGTCATCGGCATGGCCGCAGCCCTCATCACCGTTCTGCTCCTTTTGGCGCGATTCACCGTCCGCTAACGTCTCCGTCCACCGGATCGAGTTTACGAGGTTCGGTTCGACTGCTGGTTGTCAGTTTGTTTTCAACCACGGATGGACACGGATGGACACGGATGAACACGGATTTTCTTTACTTTGTGCAAGTTAATTGGATTTCAGGGCTTTGGCAATTCGATTTATTATTTAGCTGGATTTTCGTTCAGGATTTCTATTTTCCAGCGCGAGTTTCCCCACGTATGATTCGTGTCCATCCGTGTTCATTCGGTGCGTCAGGCCAAGCCTGACATTTCTCATAAACTGAAAGGAGTTTATCATGAC
>JBBDRC010000234.1:0-20723 GCA_040905625.1 Kiritimatiellia bacterium | reverse complement strand
TGGTGATGCCAAAGCCAGCGTTCAGGCTCTGGTTTCCCAGTTCAAAGAAGGGTGAAGTTCGAAGTTCAAAGTTCGATTTCCTTCCACGGTAAAGGCTGTATTCCCCGCCAGAAACCCCGCCGTCACCAGCGGACGGGGTGACACCGGATCGTCCACAAATATACTTCCGGTGTCCAGTCCCGCCGCAGTCCCCCCCTCCGCCAGTCGGGCCAAATGCCACAGACCCACCCCGCTCTCAAAGGCGCTGCTCCAGGTCAGTTGACATCCCCGCCGCTTCGACACGTCCACCCAAAACGCCCGATCCTCCGCGTTTCCCATCAACGTGGGCTTGAGTACCAGCGCGGTGACGAACGGTTTTTCCGCCAGTTCTTTTCCCTCCGGGAACAGCAGAGATTCGTCCAGGGCAACGGGACAGTGGAAATCGAGGAGAGCATAGTCCGCCTGATCCGACAACGGCTCCTCGACATAATCCAGGGCGTTCCGGGGAAGGCTCTCCACCACGGTTCGAAGCTGTTTGATGCTCCATTGACGATTTCCATCCAGTCGCAGTTTTGCGTCCGGCCGCGCCCGCAACACTGCCCGGATTGCGTCCAGGTCCGGTTCCCGTCCCGGTTTGATTTTAACCACCGGGGAATTCCAATCCTCCAGACGGACACACAACGCATCCAACGTTTCCAGGTTCGGCAACCACAGCGCATTCACCGGCACCGCCGCGCTTGGACCGTTGAACGGCACGGCCGCGCATTCCAGAGCAAAACGCAAACTTGGAAACCGGGAGGCGGCCGCGTCTCCCCGTTCCAAAACCGACAGCACCTCATCCAGGGTCTCCCTGGAATATCCGGGCAGCGGGGCTGCATCCCCCCACCCTCCCGTCTCCGTATTGTGAATCAACACCCCGCATCGATGAGATATTGGTTCCAACCCGGGAAGCGTCAGCGGATGTTTCAACGCCAATCGGTAGGAAAACCAGTGAAGCATTACCCCCCCAAAGCCCAGGTCAAAGCCCAGGTTAAGGGCCAGGGCAATGGCCAAGTCAAGGGCCAGGTCGCGGCGAACAACAACGAAAAGCAAAGCAAGGTGAGCCCGGTTTTCCCCAGTACCGGATTCAGGCCCGCACCTGTACTTTCCCGATGCACCGTGCGAATCAACGGAAGAATCGCGGGGAGCAGCAACAGCACGGAAAGAGCCCCCCAACCGCGTCCGGCGACCCCTGCGGCCAGAACCGGAGTGAGTAAAGCGCCTGTCATGCAGACCGAATATTCCGTTCTTGAAAATGCGGGTCCGAATCGAACGGCCAGAGTGCGCTTTTGATTGGATCGATCCTCCTCCACATCCCGCAGATTATTCACGGTCAGTAATGCGGTGGCAATCAGCCCCGGACCCAATCCCGCAACCATCACTTCCACGGGAGGCCACCCCTGCTGAGGTAATTGCAGGTAATACGTGCCCGCCACGGCCACCGGTCCGAAAAAAATCAATACAAACAGATCCGCCAGACCTGTGTAGGCCAGAGAATACCTCCCGGCCGTATAAAAAACACCGCACAAAATAGAAGCGGCGGCCAGCCACACCACCGGGGTGCCGCCATGCGAAATAAGGCAGGCGCTGATCAGGGCCACCCCTACAAAACAGCCCGCGGTCGCCACACACATGGACCGGTAGGAAATACGGCCGGAATGCAACCCACGCAAGGGACCCTGACGCGCCCCGGTATCTGCACCCTGGCGATGATCAAACACATCGTTACAGAAATTGGTTCCAATCTGTATCAACACCGCGATTAACAGGGTCATACACCAGATCGGCACGTTCAATGGCCCGGTCGATCCGGCCAGAGCGCCCCCCATCAGCACCGGTGCCAGAGCCGCGAACAGGGTTTTGGGGCGGGTGGTGTCCAGCCACAAACGGAAAAGAGATTTCGGGGAATTCATAACGTCCGGTTCCTCAGCTATTCAGTTGAAACTGAATTTTTTGGGCCAATTCCAGTATTGTGAACGGTTTGGATAGAAAAGCCGACTTCAGGTCCACTCCCGTTTCAAGCAATTTTTCCTCGGAGACCATTCCACTCATAATCAAAATTTTCGCGTCACATTTCATATCCTTGAGCCGTCTGATCACTTCCGATCCATCCAGTCCGGGCATCATCATATCAAGTAAAATCAATTCACAGCCCCCGGGATACGTCTCGATCCATTTTAATCCGTCGGCGCCGGAAGTCGCGATCGCCACCTGATATCCAAGCGTTGCCAGGGTTCCTCTCAACATGAAACAAATGGATTCCTCATCATCGATCACCAGCAGTTGTTCCCCCGACCCCATGGGGATTTCATCCTCCTCCCGTTTTGCGGGGTCGAGATGGTGATCGGGGCATACGGGAATAAACACATCAAACGTGGATCCCACATTTTCCGTCGATTCCAGCAGGACAAAGCCTTTGTGCGCCTTGACGATCGTCAACACGGTTGCCAGCCCCAGCCCGGTGCCTTTTCCAATGGGTTTGGTGGTGAAAAAGGAATTGAATATTTTCTCCCGCAGTGATTCGGGAATGCCCGTCCCCTGATCCTGAATACGGATACGGGCAAAATGGCCCGCACGCGCGTGGGGATGAAGGCCCGCCCACTGGGAATCCACCACCACATTTTCACCTGAAATCAGGATCGTGCCGCCCTCCGGCATCGCGTCCCGGGCGTTAATCAGCAAGTTGATGAACACTTGGTGCAGATGGGTCGCCTCGCCCATAACCGGCAACAGGTCCGGAGAAACCCGCGCATCCAGCTCAATATTTTTTGGAAAGGTTTCCCGATACACTTTCACCAGTTGCTTCAGCAAGTGCCGCAGTTGAAGTTCAGCCATTTCCTCCTCCTCCCCCCGGGCAAAGGTCAGTAACTGCCGAATAATATCCGCCCCGCGTTTCGCCCCCTCTTTGATCATCATCAGCATGTCCCTGGTTTGCTCATCCTCCGTCTGCATCATTAACAAGTCGGACGACATGACGATGGGTGCGAGCACATTGTTCAGATCATGAGCGATTCCACTGGCCAGGGTTCCGATACTTTCCATTCGCTGGGATCTCAGAAACATCTGCTCCAGTTCTTTTCGCTTGGTCAAATCCTGTTTGATCGCAATATAATTGCAAATAGTCCCCTCTTCATCATGCAGGGGCGTGATGGTCATCTCCTCAGGATACAGGGTGCCGTCTTTGCGACGGTTGATCAGTTCGCCCTGCCAGACCTCGCCCCGCATCACGGTTTGCCACATTTCCCGATAAAAAGCCTCCGAGTGCCTCCCCGATTTCAACAATGTACCCGGCGTGGTTCCGATGGCCTCATCCGGCGTGAATCCGGTGAATGTGCTGAAGGCCCGGTTTACCCAAATAATTCGTCCATCCGCGTCCGTAATCACCACCGCGTTGGCCGCGGTCGCCAACGCATGGGTCTGCAACCGCATCATCTGTTTTTCTCCAATTCGATCCGTCAGATCTTTGCAGAAAACCCCCACCAGGGTGGATTCACAACAGGAAGGTTGACAAAACGTCATCTGCAGGATCAGCATCTGTGCATCCTTCGAACGCACACGAACCTCTTGACATCGGACGGATTGGTCCAGAATTTCCGGCCACACGCTTCGGAAGGAGGGTTCATCCGTTGTTTCAACCAGATCAAAAATCGATTGGGTCAGAAGCTCATCAAGGATGTATCCGGTCAACTCGGTAAAAGCCGGATTGGCATCCACCACGCAGCCGGAGTCATCCAGTACTAGAACACCCTCGGGGTTATGGGCCAGCAAACATTCCCGGACAGATTGACAAGCAGAATACACTTCATTTTCAGACATGCGGAAAAAGTACAGGCAGAAACCTGAAAAGGAAAGCGAATTTTTCAACCGGGTGCACAACTTGATTTTATGGAAAATGTGTGGATATTCCCTGTCTGCCTGTCAAAGAGTCTCTATGCCTGAATTCCTATCCACCGTCTATTCGTATTTTCTCTCCATCGGCGCCGTGCTTCTCCTGTTCGGGGGCACCGTGCTGGTGCATGAGTGGGGTCACTTTATCACCGCCAAACAGTTCGGTCTCCGCATTGACGCCTTTTCGATCGGAATGGGACCCGCCCTTTGGAAGAAAAAAATCAACGGCGTGCTGTATAAAATCAGTCTGCTGCCGATCGGGGGCTATGTGGCGCTCCCCCAGATGGATATCACGGGCTCCGCATTTGAAAATGAAGATGCCGCGGCGGGGAAACTTGAACCGGTCGCCCCCTGGAAACGAATCGTGATCGCCCTGGCCGGACCGTTCATGAACGTGGTGGCCGCGCTGATTCTGTGCACTATTGTCTGGGTGGTGGGCAAACCCGCGGATCCCGGACCGGGTCCGGCGGTGATCGGTCGGGTCTCCGAAACCTCTCCCGCCCACGGGGCCGGACTGCGCGCGGGCGATCTGGTTCGCAAAATAAATGGGGATACCATCACGTTTTGGCAGGACCTGCAGATTTCAGCCATGCTGAGCGAGAATTTGGATATGCAGGTCTCCCGGGACGGCGAAGTGGTCCGCCTTCCTGGTATTCCAACCATGGTTAACTCTATGGGATTCAGACAATTACAGGGAGTTTCTCCCAAAAATCAGGATCTGCTCTATGTGGGAGTTCACCAGGTCACACCCGGATCGGCCGCGGATCGGGCGGGTGTCCGGGCGGGGGACCGCCTGCTGGAGGTCAATGGAACCGAAATCACCGACGGAATGGTGTTCATACAGGCGGTTCAGGCCTCCGAAGGCGCGGAATTGGATCTGCGGGTTCAATCGAAAGGTTCGACCACACCTGAACAATTTTCAGTGGCACCGGAATGGAATGAAGAATTCGAACGGTGGTTGATCGGTATCTCCATGCAGGGGGAATTTGAAAAGGTGCATCCCCCTCCCCTCCGCCAGATCCACTATTTTCAGGGCTCCATTTTCCGCACGCTGAAAGCCTTCACCCGCCCCCGCGAAATGGGCAAAGCCGCGCAGGGGGTGGGCGGACCGGTGATGATCCTCAGCGGTATGCATTCACAGGTCAAATTTCATCCCATGCAGGCTTTGTGGTTCACAGCCCTTATCAATATCAACCTGGCCATTATCAACCTGCTTCCCCTGATTATTCTCGACGGCGGTCACATCATGGTGGCTCTGTTTGAATGGATCACCGGCAAAAAACCCTATCGACGGCTCATTATCGGTATGGCCAACGCAATGGTGGTGGTGCTGATTGCATTGATGATTCTGCTCAGTATCCGGGATGTCAGCCTGCTTAAACGGATATACGGGGAAGCGGATGAGGAGCCCGTCGCCGAATCCACCGCCGCTCCGGTGCCTGCAGATGAATCCGAGACGCCCATAAAATCTGAATGAAAGGACGACAACGCCCGGAAAAACCGGAGGATAGCCTTTCCAGGCTGTCATCAAACCCGGAAGACAGTCTTTCCAGGCTGTCACCATCCCCGTCACCCACACTCTTCGATCGAATATCCCGGGCGAAAACCCCAAGCTCCTTTTGCCGGATTCCCCTGCATGCGGCGGGCGAATTGTATGTCAGCCCCATGCCCTACGGACGCTATGACAGCGAGCGGGTCTTCCGCTTTTTCAAACAGGAACAGATCCAGCACGTGGTGATGTTGCTGAGCGATCGGGAAATCAAAAAACGATGCAAACGGGACCTCAAAAAGCTTTATCTGAAGCATCATATGGCCATCACCCAGTTTCCCATGGTGGATTTTCTTCAACCGGGACACGGGGATATGGATCAACTGATTCCGGATCTCGCGGACCGCCTGCGCAAAGGCGAACGGGTGGCCGTCCATTGTCACGCCGGGGTGGGACGCACCTCCGTGGTGGTGGCCTGCCTGGTGGCGGTGCTGGAGCACTACCGCATCGAGGAATGCATCGAATTGGTCAAATCCCATATGGAAAGCAACATTACCGTGGAGCAGAAGCGATTCATCGCCGGCTGGGTCGAGCGGCTGCATGAGTCTGATCCCGGAGATCCCCTGATCATCCGCAGCGCCGAACTCATCACCACCGGCAGCGAACTCCTCCAGGGCCGCACCCTGAACCGTCATGGGTTCAAGGTGGGTGCCCTGCTCACTTCTTTCGGAATACCGATGGTGCAGGAAACCGTGCTGCCCGACAACCCGGACTCTATTGAATTTCATGTGCTCCAGGCGGTCAGCCGGAGTGACCTGGTTATTATTACCGGAGGACTGGGCCCCACCGACGACGATCTCACCCGCGAGGCCGTGGCGAAGGCGCTTCATCGAACTGTCATTCAGCACCCGCCCTCCGATGAACATCTCACCGAATATTTCGTGCGGCTGCGCCGAACCCCCACCCCCAAACAGAAACGGCAGGCACGGGTGATTGAAGGTGCCGAGGTCTATCAGAACCCGGTCGGCATCGCCCCCGGGCAACGTCTGACCCTCAGCACCAGCCGCCATCTCTGGCTGCTCCCCGGTCCCCCGAGGGAGTTGGAGTCCCTCTTGGAATGCGCCATGCGCCCCTGGCTTGCGCACGCCATTACCCGGCGGGATCACCATCAGCGCATTTTCCGCATTGTCGGTCAAAGCGAATCCGATGTGCAGGAAAAAGTGTCCCGCATGAAAAATTTCCGGGAAGTGGACATCGCCTACTGCGCCACTCCGGGCAGTGTTGAATTGCGCTTTACCGGCACCGAGGACCGGGTGGACGAACTCCAGGACCAGACCCGGCGGGTGTTCGCTGGGGATGTGCTCAATGAAACCGGAGATGTGCTTGAGGTCGAACTGGGCGAACTTCTCCTGCGAAAATCCCAAACCGTCTCTGTGGCCGAATCCTGTACAGCCGGCGGCATCGGGGAACGTATCAGTTCGGTGCCGGGGTGTTCCGCCTGGTTTGTCGGAGGTGTCATTGCCTATTCCAACGCCGTAAAGTCCAACGAACTGCGGGTGGATCCGGAAATTCTGGAACGGGAGGGGGCTGTAAGCGAACCGGTGGCGGCACAGATGGCGCAGGGGATTCGCGCTCGAATGGGAACCGACTGGGGGGTGAGCATCACCGGTATCGCCGGGCCCGGTGGAGGCAGCGAACAGAAACCTGTCGGACTCTTCTATGTCGGGATCGCCGGACCCGACTATCTCCAGGTACGCAAGTTTCAGGTCGGGGGCGACCGGGCACACATCCGGGAACACGGAATTCAACGGGCCATGACCGAACTGTGGCGGGGGCTCACCGGTTCTCAGCACCGGGTATAAACATGCGCCCGGCGCTCCCCGGCGTAACAGAGACTGGCCACCACCCCGTCCGACAGAGTGACCGTCTCAAAGCGCCAGAGTCCTTCCGCTTCTTCCGCCAGAGTATCCACGTCGGACAATCGAACCCGCAATCCCTCGCCCGACGCCTTTAAACGAGCTTCTTTCCGCGTCCATATCCGGAAAAATTCCCCGCGTCCCCCCACATCCACCCGGGCGCGTTCCGATACCGAAAAACAGCGGTCCGTCAATGCGGCCACGTCGTTCGCACGATGAGTTTCCTCCACATCCACCCCCAGCGGCTGATCCTGACAAAACGCCACAAACAGCCAGTGCTCGCTGTGACTCAGATTGAAGCGGGGGGAAAGCGGATGCGGACAAAACGGTTTGCCACCGGCCTCGAGATCAATCATGATCGGTCGATCAGACACCGACAGCTCCAGAATTGAACGAAGAACACAACGTCCCGCCAGAAAGGCAAACCGGGAGGTTTCCCGTGAAAACCGTTGATAGCGAATTCGCTCCGTTTCATTCAGCCGTTGCGGATCCACTGTCAAATCCGAAGGCAGTTTCGTCCACTCGAACGCATAACTGACCACCGCACCCTCCTCCAGATTCCGCAGGTGTTGGCCCAAATCCACCCGATCCGCTCCTACAGCGAGACCACACCGCACACGATCATGACCGCCGCCAATGCCATTCCCGCCGCAAGGGAAGCTTTAAGCCGCTTCGTACCCGCCTCCAGCCAGTTCAAACCCCGGAACCATAAATGGGGATATACCACCAGAAACATGCATTTAATCAGTACTGCATACACCAGCAGCGCCACCGAAAAGTGAGCGGGAGACCCGTGCCAGCGCACCGCAATCAATACGGAATTACCAGCCAGCAGACAAAAGGTACACAGCCCGCGCAGGGCCAACAGATCCGGAATAAAAGTCGTAATCAAATAATACCCCGCCGGCACCGCCACCCACAGCAGCCGCTTCACCACATTGAAGCCTCCCAGATCCACCTGATTCAAATTCAGCGCAAACCACACCAGACATACCGCCACCAGCACCCGGGCCGGCCATATGGATCTGGGGAACGCCCGAAACGCCGCCAGTGCGGTTTGCGGTTTCAGAAAGCTGAACCCATACACGGCCAGCAGCACCAGGCCAAAATACAGTGAGATAAAAGGAGCGGTCATTGGCATAAGACCCTCCCCTTACGCTACACTCATTCCCATGCCAAGCAGAATAGGCAAGCTTTGAGGGTGCATCCCCGAATGGGTGTAATGATATTAACCTCGACGTTTATACTGGAATATTAACAATTTTACCCAATTTTTGGGAATGTCCTGGACCAATGACTATTGACCATTGCCTCCGTTTCCGATAGGACTCTGATCATGAACCAATTAGACCAACTCAAGCAGTACACCACCGTCGTTGCCGACACCGGGGATTTTGAAAGCATGCGGGACTATCGTCCGCAGGACGCCACCACCAACCCCTCCCTCATCCTCAAGGCGGTGCAGCAGGACAGCTACCGCCCGCTGCTGGATGAAGTGCTTCACTCCAACCGCGGCGGCAGCACGGGTGAGATTATCGATGAACTTCTGGTCCAGTTTGGCCGGAAAATCCTGGAGATTGTTCCGGGACGGGTGTCCACCGAAGTCGATGCGCGACTCTCATTTGATCAGCAGGGAACCCTCGACAAGGCACACCATCTCATTTCCCTGTATGAAAAGGCGGGCATCCCCCGCGAGCGGGTCCTTATCAAAATCGCCTCCACCTGGGAGGGTATCCGGGCGGCGGAACAGTTGGAAAAAGAACAGATTCATTGCAACCTCACCCTGTTGTTCTCTTTCGCGCAGGCCGCAGCCTGTGCCGAAGCCGGTGTACAACTTATCTCCCCTTTTGTGGGGCGCATTTACGACTGGTACAAGCAGGACACCGGAAAAGAGTATCAAGGGGCGGACGATCCCGGAGTCATTTCCGTCAAATCCATTTACAGCTACTACAAAAAATTCGACTACAAAACCGAAGTGATGGGAGCCAGTTTTCGAAATGTCGGCGAAATCCTGGCACTGGCCGGGTGCGATCTCCTCACCATCAGTCCCGCCCTGCTGAAGACCCTTCAGGACAGTGAAGAGCCCTTCGAACGCGCCCTCAGCCCCGATACCGCCAAAGAATCCGACCAGACCCGGATGCATCTCACTGAAAAAGATTTTCGTTGGGAGCACAACCAGGACCCCATGGCGGTCGAGAAACTCGGACAGGGAATCCGCGCCTTCGCGGCCGACACCGTTACCCTTGAAAAACTGATTGAAGATCCATCCTAAAAGATCGAACGCAGCAACCACAGCGTGTAGGCCACAAAACAGGTGAGAAGAACGCCGCCTTCAAACCGGTTGATCCTCCCCCCCCTGCCGCGGCGGCCCCATCCGATCAGAAAAAGCGAGAGGGTTAACAACCCCATTACCGGAAAATCACGGGTCAACACTTCCTTGTCCAACGCAAAGGGACTGATACAACTGGCAATTCCCACCACCGCCAGGGTATTAAACAAGTTCGATCCCACCACATTGCCGATCGCCATGTCATGCTCTCCTTTGCGCACCGCGGCCAGGGTGGACGCCAGTTCCGGCAACGAGGTTCCCACGGCCACCACGGTCAATCCAATCACCAATTCACTGATCCCAGCCAGGGTCGCGAGTTCCACCGCGCCCCACACCACCGCCTTTGAACTCAGGATCAATAGAACCAATCCCGCCACCAACTGAAGCAAAGCTTTTTTTAGACTCACGGCCCCGACCGGCAGTTCTTCCGAAAGCGTTTTCAGCATTTCGTCATTCGGATTCTTCAGAGACATCCAAATGGTAAGGGTCATGACCAGGGCGAATACAATCAACAAAATCACCCCGTCCAAACGGCTCAATTGTAAATTATACAAAATCGCGAATGAAACAAGGGTGACCAGGGTTAAAAGAGGCAACTCTTTTCGCAGCAGCGACGAGTGAACCTGTATGGGGATGATCAGAGCGGTTATTCCCAGAATCAGCCCGATATTCGCGATGTTGGATCCGTAGGCGTTTCCCAACGCCAACGCGGGGTTCCCTTTGAGGGCGGAGGAGGCGGACACCACCATTTCCGGAGCGGAGGTGCCGAAGCCCACAATCACAATCCCGATCACCAGAGGCGACAGCTTATACCAGGTGGCGATACCGGAGGCTCCCTGCACAAAGTGGTCGGAGCTCCGGATTAACGCCCAAACTCCGACGAGTACCGCCACAGCCGGAAGAGCCCAATTCATATCTGAAGCTCTGCGGGATTATTCATCATACATATCATCCAAATCATCGAAGTCCGGATCCTCTTTATACGGGGACAGGGACTGACCCGGTTCAAATTCTTTCTGCCGCCAATATTCGCCCAGAACAATTCCTGTCGCGGTGGCCACATTGAGACTTTCCACATTCTCGGAACCGGGAATGCGAATCACCAGATCCGCATCCTCGATTAGAAAATCACTGAGCCCGCTGGATTCCGGTCCCATCATCAGCAACATCTTGTCCGGCAAATCACTGGGGTAAAGATTTTCGCCCTGATGACTGCTGGTGGCCACCACCGTGTATCCGGCCGCTTTGAAGACTGGCAAGGCCTCGCTCAGGCGGCCTCCGTGTACAAATTGCACGAACTCGGCCGCTCCCTCCGCGGACCGCAACGATGCCCCGTTTTGCGCCACCACCGCATCACTCACCAACAATCCCTCCACTCCGAAATGGGCGCAGGTGCGTAAAATGGATCCCACATTGTGAGGATTTCCCAGCCGTTCCAGCGCCACCAGACAATCCGTTTCCAGTTCCATGGAGGCATCCAGATACTCCTTGATGGTGAAGGGATCGATTTTTTTCACCAGAAAGCAAATTCCCTGGTGGTTTCGATTCTCCGCAATTTTATCCAGTTCGTAGGGCTCCACAATCCGATAGGCTTTGCGCGCCTTGGCACATGCCTTCATGATATACCCGAACCGATACGCCACATCTTCCGCGAAGTAAGCCCGCACAATCTGGTCCTGACGATGTTCAAAAAACGCCCGGCAGGCGTTCACTCCGAATATTTTCATCTCCATAGGATCATCAATCGGCACCCTCGACGAGGAAGAGCGGTTATCATTTTCCCCATTATCGGAGCCTGACGCATAGGTTCTCATGTCTTTTTCCATATCATTCTTCTCTACTAACACACACACACAGAATCATCACATGGGAAATTCTATTAGATTAAAGTGAATATCAAGGATTAATTCACGTGGACATAGGCCGCCAGGTCGGCATCCACTTTTTTGGAGATCTCCCGCACCAGGGCTTCCGGAGCGGGCTGATTAATCTTGAGAATGGCAATGGACCACTCCCCGGAGTCGTCATGGGGATTCCGCACATCATCAATGTTGATACCTGCATCCGCCACCGCCGCCGCGATCATGCCCAACACACCCGGCCGATCTTTAAAAATGAACAACAGGGTGTGGCCCTTGGGGTCGAAATAGAGCTTTTCGAAATCATTGATCCGGGAAATCATCACCTGGTTTTCAGCCACGGTTCCCCGTACGGACACCGTGGTCAACTGGTCCTTCCCTGATTCCGCGGTTAAATCGACGGTAATGGAATTTCCATACCCTTTCCGATTGTCCACCTTGCGGTTCGCGTACTCGATCCCGTGTTCCTCGAGCACATTCAGGGCCGCCCGGTGGTCCAGAGAACGATCAAAATCCGCATTCAACGCGGTAACCATCGGCACCACCAGCCATTCGGAGAAGGGCGCCAGATCCCCGTACACACTGGTTTCCAGCATCTTCAACCTGCGCTGCGCCCCCAACATCCCCCGGGCCATCGAAGTGAGCGTGTAAGCCAAATCCCCGTAGGTTTCGTCAAGACCTTCGGGAATATCCCGGTTCACAATGAAACTGGTGATGCCCTTTTCGTCGAATTCAATCAGAATCCGCGCAGCCATCCGGGCCGCGTTCAGGTTGGCCTCTTCGGAACTGGCACCCAAATGCGGCAACATGATGTCCGCGATATCCGCTTCGGGCTTCGGACCTGCCTCGTCTTTGGGATACACATCATTCAGAAACCGCAGTTTTTTCACGGACTTGAGTTCACGTAAATCGTCGTGGTTCACCACTCCGTGACGGGCGCAGTTGATCAGGGTGGCCCCCTCTTTCATCAATGACAGCAGTTTCGTGTTCACCAGCCCGCGGGTGGCATTGTTTTCGGGAATATGCAGGGTGATGTAGTCGGATTCCGCAAACAGCTCTTCCAGACTCATTAATTCCACTCCCATTTCCTCTGCCCGCTCGCTGCTGATCATGGGGTCAAAGCCCACCATCCGCATATCGAATCCGGACAGCCGCCGCACGGTCAGACGCCCAATATGACCCAACCCGACTATGCCAATGGTTTTCCCGGTGATTTCGCGGCCCATGAATTCAGCTTTCTCCCACAATCCCTCCCGGCAGGAGGCATCCGCCGGGATAATGTGACGCGCATCCGCCAGCATCAGCGCCACCACTTCCTCCGCCACGGCGTTGGAATTGGCTCCCGGGGTGTTCATCACGTCGATTCCCCGCTTCCGGGCCGCCGCCGTGTCAATCGTATTATAGCCCGCTCCGGCACGGATAATAATCTTCAGTCGGGGGAAAGCCTCCATAACCGCTTCGCTGATTTTTTCACTTCGCACGATCATCGCATATGCGTCCGAATGCTCCGCAGCCAGTTCCAGCACATCCGCGGCCGGGGTTTGCACGACCACATACCCGCCATGCCGGGTAAGGGTTTCATTGGCGACCAAATCTAATTTTGTGGGAATTAATACTTTCTTCATCAGGTACTGTCTTTTGCTAAGGGTTTTTGGAATGGACACTTCTATATCTCCGGAATGTCCGGGAATCAACAGTTACATACAAAAAAGACGGGTGGACACGTCCACCCGTCTTTCGCCCGGCAAGACCTTCACAGGAGCTTCCCGGCTGTTCGTCTGTTCGACGAATTATTTTTTCTTTTTAGCAGCCGCTTTCTTTTTGGCCGGAGCTTTTTTGGCTACAACTTTTTTGGCAACGACTTTCTTTGCCACGGTTTTTTTCGCGGGGGCTTTTTTGGCCGCAGCCTTTTTGGCGGGCGCTTTTTTGGCTGCCGCTTTTTTGGCGGGCGCTTTTTTGGCGGGCGCTTTCTTGGCCGCCGCTTTTTTGGCGGGCGCTTTCTTGGCTGCCGCTTTTTTGGCGGGCGCTTTCTTACTGGTTGCTTTCTTTTTAGCTGGCACGATAGGATCTCCTCAGGTTTGGTTTGAACACATTGTTCTTTAATTCAACTTGTTTCGAGAGATCGTTCTCCGAAACGGCGTGAGTCTCTTTTACCTTGAATACAGGCACAGCGTCAAAAGATCGGCATATCCACGGCTTAACTTTCATAAACTGCCTACTTTTATAGGCGGCCATTCCGGCCTGCTTGGAGACGGACCGTACGAAGCCTGCATGCGGTGTGGATCGCGGTGAGTTGTGCGAATGCCGAATCCAAATCATCGTTGATCACCTGATACTCATAGTGCGCCGCGTCCAGCATTTCCGCCTTCGCATTCCGCAACCGTTTCTCGATGACCTCCTGGCTGTCCTTCCCGCGTTTTTCCAGCCGATACCGCAGCGCATCCAGTGACGGCGGTGAAATAAACACATCGTGAAAACACTGCCGCAATTTCGGATTCATCGACTCCCGGTCCAAAGCCTCCCGTATCAGACGCGCCCCCTGAACATCCACATCCAGCAATACCGAGTACCCCGCCAGAAAGGTGCGCTCCACCATTCCGATCTCCGTGCCGTATAAATTTCCATGCACTTCGGCGAACTCCAGAAATTTTCCATCTCCGGCCCGGAGCAGAAACTCATCCCGACTCAAAAACGTGTAGTCCACCCCATCGGTTTCACCGACCCGGGGAGCGCGGGTGGTCGAACTTACGGAATACCGAAGTTCGGGCTCATCCTGCATCAGTCGATGACACAGGGTGGTTTTGCCCGTTCCGGAGGGCGCACTGACCAGCAATAAAACAGGGTGTGGGATTGGTTCTATGTTCATTCGACGTTCTGCACCTGTTCTCGTATTTTCTCCACCACTTCTTTTCCCCGCAACCCAAGCTGATTGATGTCCGCCCTGGAGGCTTTGACAGACAACGTGTTCCACTCTCTGGACAACTCCTGACACAGGAAATCGAGAGCCCGTCCCACCGGATCGGTTTCTTTCAGCTTTTCCCGCATCCCGGCGCAATGCCCCCGCAGTCGATCCACCTCCTCCCGAACATCCGTTTTCTCACCGTACAAAGCAATTTCCTGCAACACCCGTGACTGCATCTCCGAACTCAACTCCCCAAGTTCCTCCACCGACTGCTTCAGTTTCGTCCCCAGGGCCTCTCTGGCTCCGGGAAGCAGAGGCGTCAACCCGTCCACGATTCCCTGACACTCCTCAAGTAATCCTTCCAGCACCTGCCGCAAATGCGCCCCCTCGCGTTCACGCATCTGAACCAATTCCTTCAGTGCGCCGATCATGGCTTCCTCCACCAACGGACGCAGTTTTCCGGTGTCCATATCCGGTTCCGTCTCCGACCACACCTGAGGCAGCCGCAACAGCTCCGACACCGATTCAATCGGTTTTAGATTATGAGCCTGAGCAAAACGGTTTGTCTGTTCCAACAAGGCCCCCGCCTGCTCACCGTTCAACTCCCATGCGGAAGCCGCAACCGTCCGGTCCATCAACACCCGCACCTGAATTCGCCCCCGCGAACAGCTTCGGGCGATCAAAGTCTGACACCCGGACTCCAACGCGGACAGTCCCCTGGGCAGGGAAATCTGGCTGTCCAGATTTTTGCGGTTCACCGAACTGATCTCCACCTGCACCCGGAGACCCTCCCGGTCCACCAACGCCTGACCGAAACCGGTCATACTTTTCATATCCGACCCGCTTCCTGCTGACGTTTCTCCCAGGCCGCCAATTCCTGCACATCCTTGTCCCCGCGTCCGGAGCAGTTAATAATGATAATCTGATCTTTATCCATTTCCGCCGCCAGCCGAATGGCATACGCCACCCCGTGCGCGGTTTCCAGAGCCGGCAGCACCCCCTCCCATTTGCTGAGTTTCCCCAGAGCATCCACCGCCTCCTGATCTCCCACCCGGGTATAGGCAACCCGTCCCAAATCCTTCAGCCAGGCGTGTTCCGGCCCCACCGCCGCGTAATCCAACCCCGCGCTCACCGAATGGGTGAGACTGATCTGACCCTCCGCATCCTGCAACACATAGGTTTTGGTACCCTGCAGAATGCCCAGTGAGCCGCCGCTGAACCGGGCCGCGTGTTCTCCCAGACCCGAACCCGATCCGCCCGCCTCCACCCCGGTCATTTTCACCTCCGGGTCATCCAGAAAGGGGAAAAACAGACCGATGGCATTGCTGCCCCCGCCCACGCAGGCCACCAGATGATCCGGCAGGCGCCCTTCCCTCTCCAGAATCTGCCACCGGGCCTCGCGCCCGATCACCGATTGAAAATCCCGCACCATCATCGGATACGGATGCGCGCCCAGCGCGGAGCCGATAATGTAATGAGTGTCTTCAATATTTGTCACCCAATCCCGCATTGCCTCGCTGATCGCGTCTTTCAAGGTGCGCTGTCCGGCGGTGACCCCCACCACCTTCGCCCCCAGTCTGCGCATCCGGTATACGTTCAGCGCCTGCCGTTCCATGTCCACCTCGCCCATGTACACCACACAGTCCAGACCGAACATCGCCGACACCGTGGCGGTCGCCACCCCGTGCTGACCCGCTCCGGTTTCGGCAATGATCCGGGTCTTTCCCATGCGGCGCGCCAGCAGCACCTGACCCAGACTGTTGTTGATTTTGTGCGCACCGGTGTGGCATAAATCCTCCCGTTTCAAATACACCCTGGCCCCGCCCAGCGCCTCCGTCATCCGCCGCGCGAAATAGAGCGGGGTGGGACGTCCCACAAACTCCTGCAACAGACCGTCCAACTGCGCCTGAAACTCCGGATCCTGTTTGGCCGCCGTGTACGCGGTCTCCAGTTCATGCAGGGGATGCGAAAGTATTTCCGGCACGAAACTGCCGCCGTAAGGACCAAAGTGGCCCCCGGCATCCGGTTGGGAAGTGAAAGAGGACGTGGCTGCTGTGGACATGAATGCAAAAGGGGTTGATGGTGATGAAACGGAAAATGTATCCTACTCCCCTTTACCCATAAAGAAAAACGGATTCCTTTGCAAAAACCGAATGCGGGGAAATTTCAGCCACAACCACCCCGGCACGCACACACACGACCGGAAGCGGAGTCCGCGTCTTTCAAGTCCCTCGTCGAGTTCACTTAGGATTTTAGATCTGAAATCAGCGATCGATGCTTGAAGCATAAAAATGTTGTATTATTTCAGAGAATTGAATATATAGACATTAACTTTACCATTGATCCTACAAAGTTAATAATTGTCATATTTTAGAAATTCTCCACGTTCTCGGGTGTTGTCAGCGGATCAGTTGAACCACTTGTTTGCTAAGAGGAACAGGTGGCCCATGAACCATGATACCGTGAAAATAAAGGGACTTTCGATTCCAGGACGGATTGCGCCGTATCTGGTGCTGGGGCTGATGCTGGCCGCATCCGTCTGGCTCTGGCGGTATTGGTCCAACGCCGAAAAGACCATGGCGCAATCCCATTTCGATGAGTATTGCGAACAGATCAGCCAGGACATCACCGACAGATTAGATGACTATAAGAGGTTACTCCGGAGCGGTGTGGGGATCTTTATCTCTTCCGAGGAGGTCACACGGGAGGAATGGCGGGCGTATTATGAGTACCGCCAGGTTCGCAACCTGTTCCCTGGCATTCAGGGCATCTCGTTTGTCAAGGTCATCGAGCCCTCCGAGCTGGCGCAACATGTTGAGAGCGTCCGGGCCGAGGGCTTCCCCGAGTATTCGGTGTGGCCGGACGGGGAGCGTGATGTCTACACGTCTGTCGTTTTCATAGAGCCGTTCGAGGAGCGGATTGGGCAGGCCTTGGGCTATGATGCTTTTTCCGAGCCGGTTCGGCGGGCTGCCATGGAAAGGGCCCGGGATACCGCCATGGTCGCGATGTCGGGACGTCTCCGTCTGGTCCATGAGGCCGACGAGGATCCCCAAGCTGGATTTGTGATCTTTGTTCCGGTGTACGCCAAGGGCATGCCCCATACCGGCGTGGAAGAGCGCCGGGCCGCGCTCACGGGGTATGTCAGTGCCGTCTTGCGCGTGAAGGATCTGATGCGGTCCATCTTTGCAGAAATCCCGGAGGAAGTTGACTTTGAACTCTACGATGGCGCGGCGGATTTGCCGGAAACCTTGCTGTTCGCCAGCCGCGAGCTGGGCGGTGGGTCCGGGGGGGAACATCGGGCGCGATTCTCCAGCCACACGCCTCTGGAGCTGTACGGGCACACCTGGAGCCTGGGCTTCCGCTCGACGCCACAATTTGAGGCTGCACAAGCGCCTTATCTGCCATGGTTCATCCTGGCCGTCGGGCTTGCCCTCAGCATCACGGTTTTCCTTCTGATACATCCACAGCAGCGTATCGTTGTCAAGGCCAAGCTGCTGGCCGCAAAGTTGTCGGCGGATTTGCGCGCGAGCGAAGAAACGCTGCGCGCCACGCTCTATTCCATCGGCGATGCCATGATTTCGACGGATGCCGAGGCTCTCGTGGCCTCCATGAACCCGGTGGCGGAATCGCTGACCGGCTGGAGCGAACAGGAGGCCGCCGGTCAGCCGCTGGAAACCGTCTTCCGGATCGTCAACGAGCATACCCGACAGCCCGTTGAAAGTCCCGCCCGCCAGGTTTTGAAGGAGGGCCTGATTGTCGGTTTGGCCAACCATACTCTGCTGCTGGCCAAGGACGGACGGGAAATTCCGATTGCCGATAGCGGAGCGCCGATCCGCAATGCGACCGGCAAGATTACCGGGGTCGTGCTGGTTTTCCGCGACCAGACCGAAAAGCACAAGGCTCAGTTGGCGCTGGAAGACGGCCGACAACGGCTGGAGAGCATGTTCCGCGCCACCCGCGTCGGTATTGGGCTGGCCTCTTCGGGCACCATCACCAACGCCAACGACCCGCTCTGCAAAATCATCGGCTACAGCCACGATGAGTTGATCGGGCAAAGCCCCCGGATGCTTTTTCGCTCTCAGAAGGAATTCGAACGGAGCGGATTTGGAAAAGTCGGAGAAGCCGAGAAGCGTGGAACCGACCCCCTCGAAACGGTATGGCTGCGAAAAGACGGCACCCAGGTCGATGTGTTGTTTAGCGTTTCGCCGATTGACCAAACGGATCCAGGCAAAGGTGTCACGTTTACCGTAGGGGATATTACCGAGCGCAAGCACGCGGAGGAGGCAATGCTGCAACGGCTCGAGTACGAGCATCTCGTAAACGAAGTCTCGACCATGGCCCTCGTTGCGGATGACTTTGAGGAATTTCAGGACCGCTGCCTCACCTGTATCGGAGAGAGTTTCGGTATCGATCGCACCTACATTTTCAGGCACGACGAAGCGACGGACAGCATGGACAACACTCATGAGTGGTGCGCGGAGGGGATCGCTCCCCAGCGAAACAAACTGCAAGGCATCCCGGGAAGCGACTTTCCGTGGTGGATCCAGACCATGCGGCGTAATGAGATCATCTGCTATTCGAACATCGAGGAGATCCCCGACGAGGCCACCAGAAAGGTATTGAGTGCCCAGGATATACAGTCCATCCTGGTTGTCCCGCTCTTCGTCAAAGGACAGTACTTCGGCTTCTTCGGCTTTGACGACTGTACTCAGCACAGAGACTGGCGGCAGGAGAACATCAACATCCTCTTGTCTCTTTCAAGGATCGTGACCATGGTCATCGAGCGCAGACAGGCGGAGGAAGCCAACTCACGATTGGCGACGGCGGTCGAACAAGCCGCCGATGTCATTATCATCACCGACACCGATTCCAGAATCCTCTACACCAATCCGGCGTTCGTGCAGGTCACCGGCTACAGCCGGGACGAAGCCCTTGGTCAGAACCCGCGCTTCCTCAAGAGCGGCAAACATGATGCGGAGTTTTATCGTCGGATGTGGGCGGTGCTGACCGCAGGGCAGGTGTGGAAGGGGCACATGTTCAACAGGCGAAAGGACGGGACGCTGTACGAAGAGGATTCGACCATTTCGCCTGTCCGCGATGCCTCGGGAAAGATCACCCACTATGTCGCTGTCAAACGCGATATATCCCACGAACGCCTGCTCGAAGACCAACTCAACCAGGCCCAGAAGTTGGAATCTGTGGGCCGCCTGGCGGGCGGGGTGGCGCACGATTTCAACAACCTGCTCATGGGCATCATGGGCTACGTCGATATCTGCCGGGATGGGATAGAGCCGGACCATCCTATTCGCGAGTTCCTCGATGAAATAATCCTGTGCTCCGAGAGGTCGGCTGAAATCACCCGGCAACTACTGGCCTTCGCCCGCAAGCAGGTCATCACGCCAAAGATTCTGGACCTCAACGACACCGTGGCCGGTATGCTCAAGCTGTTGCAACGGCTGATCGGTGAGGATATCAAACTGACCTGGAGGCCCGGCGCGAACCTGCGGCCTGTGAAACTTGATCCGTCGCAAATTGACCAAATCCTTGCCAATCTGTTAGTTAATGCGCGTGATGCCATCGCGGGTGTCGGGGAGATTACATTGGAAACCGGAAGCACCTCCGTCGATGCGGAGTTCTGCGACAGATACCCGGAAGCCATTCCCAGCGCGTACGTGTTCCTGGCGGTCAGCGACGATGGTTGCGGCATGGACAAGGAGACTCTGGCGCAGATATTCGAGCCGTTCTTCACAACCAAGGGTGTCGGCGAGGGCACCGGACTGGGGCTGGCCACGGTGTACGGCATCGTCAAGCAAAATAACGGATTCATCCACGCCTACAGCGAGCCGGACAAGGGCACGACGTTCAAAATCTATCTGCCTCAGGCTGCGGCGATGCCCGAGGCGACAAGCACCGCCGACAAGAAAGAATCGCCCAGAGGGCGGGGAGAGACCATCCTGCTGGTGGAGGACGATGACATGCTGCGCATGACGTGCGGCACGGCCCTGAAAACCCTTGGCTACAAATTTTTAGTGGCAGAGACCCCGGAAGACGCGCTGAAGATGGTTGACCAGCATCCCGGCGACATCCAGGTATTGCTGACGGACGTGGTCATGCCGGGGATGGATGGGCGACAATTGGCGGAACGTATCAGCGCGAACAACCCGGGCATTAAGGTGTTGTTCATGTCCGGTTACACGGCGGACGTGATTGCCCTGCGCGGCGTGCTGGATGAGGGCGTGCAGTTCCTCCAGAAGCCGTTCACACGCGACGACCTTGCGTGTAAGTTGCGGGAGCTGTTGGGGGTTGACTGAGCAACAGGAAC
>JBBDRC010000233.1:0-21089 GCA_040905625.1 Kiritimatiellia bacterium | reverse complement strand
TCGTTGGCTTCGTCAACGCAGAAACAGGACAGTGTGATTGTGCGGTCGATGACGTTGCATTTGAAACGGGGTGTACCAGTGCCTGTCAGTCTGTGGCTACTGTCTTGGATTGCGATCCCCGCCCCGATGGAGGATGCGAAACCATTCTGCTTTGGGTGGGAGATCTCTCCGATTCTATATCCGCGTGTGTAAAATCTCCAGTATCGGCGAAAGTGCATCCCATGGACCCCTCCCGGGCCAACGCCCCGGAAACCGGGGCCGGGATGAGCGTCCTTGCAAGCAGCCTGCGCGCCCGCCGCGAGCCGATGCGTCTCTCTGCGGTTCTGCTTGCGCAGCAGACCGTCGTTCTGCGTATTTGATCCCGACCCACAATCCCGCCACCTATCTGGATATTCCTACTCCCGGAGTGGCGGGTTTTCTTTGCCCAGCTATCCCGGGCACATCACGCAGGCTCAGCCCGTTACCCCCTTACCCTTCGAGAACGAATTTTATTTTACTAAACCTAACAGAATTGGACATAAAAAATAACTACACGACATATCTCCACACCCCATCGCCTTCCCTGGACGGCTTTCGCCCTGGCTGGTGCTTTCCTGCTGGTCGGCGGTTGCGGCAACAATGAACAGGCGGACCATCAAGACCATGATCCTGCCGAGGAAACCGGAACGGAATTCGTCGCTACGACCTGTTCACACGACAATCCGGAGGACACCTGCTTTATCTGTGATCCGTCCAAACGGGATAAAGGCCGTCTGTGGTGCAAAGAACACGCACGTTACGAAGACCGATGCTGGCTCTGTCACCCGGAGCTGGAGGAAAAAGGACGGCTTTATTGCAAAGAGCACGCGCTTTACGAAGATGAATGTTTCCTTTGCCATCCGGAATTGAAAGCCGACGATGCATCGGGCATCTCGCAGGCACCTGAAGCATCAGGCGATTCTGCGGGGGCGGGGTTGTTCTGCAACGAACACGGTGTGCCGGAAGTCGAGTGCGCCATTTGCCAGGTGGACCTGGCGTCGTCGCTTGAGCCCGGCGACAGCATGAAGGTGAGGTTCCCGTCCATGGAGTCCGCGGGCAAAGCGGGCATTCGCACGGAATTACCTTTTATCACCGAAAGAGCCCCGGGCGTCAAGGCGTATTGTGAAGTGGGGTTCAACCGGAACCGCATGGCGAGAGTGACCCCGCTGGCCGGCGGCGTCATCCACGAGGTTCTCCTTGATGTGGGCGACGATGTCGAGGAAGGCGACGTGTTGGTCCGCCTCCATTCGGCAGAAGTCGCGGCGGCGAAAAGCACCTATCTGGTCGCTCTGGTGGAGCGGGACATCCGTCGCGAAACCTACGAACGCGAAAAGCAGCTCCAGGAGCAAAAAATTTCGGCGGAACGGGATTTTCTGGATGCCCGGGCGGCCTGCCGTTCGGCCAGCCTGGCCGCCAATAACCTGCGCCAGCAGTTGATCAATCTTGGACTGACCGGGACTGATATTTCCTTCATTGAACAAAACCAGGATGCCTCGGCAGACATACAGATCCGTGCCCCTTTTTCGGGCACGCTGGTTGAGCGCGACGCGGTCTACGGTGAAAACATCGAAAAAGGTCACGCCCTGTTTACGGTGGCGGAATTGTCAACCCGCTGGCTGACGCTCTCCGTGCCCGCCGGCCGCATCGATCAGCTTGAGGTCGGGCAGCCCGTGGAAGCCCGTTTCGATGAACTGCCCGGAAGAACGTATATGGGCAAAATCACCTGGATTGACTCCTCCATCGATCCGCGCACCCGCATGGTTCAGGCGCGGGCGGTGGTGGAGGACCCCGGGCGCCGCATCAAAACCGGCCTCTTCGGCGAAGCCCGGATTCTTACCGACGCCAAGCAATTTTCGGCCGTGGTTCCCCGCGATACCGTACAACGTCACGAGGGCAATGATTTTGTGTTTGTCCAGGATGCACCCGATCTCTTCTCTCTGCGGCGGGTGACCCTTGGCGACTCTGACGGTGAAAAAGTCCACATCGCGGCAGGCGTGAAGGCCGGGGATCCGCTCGTGGTCGAAAACAGCTTCATCGTCATGTCGGAGTTCCTGAAATCGCGGCTCGGTGCCGGCTGCGTTCACGAATAATGGGTTCGTCATGCTTTCAAAACTCATTGAGTATTCTCTAAAGAACCGCTTTCTGGTGTTGTTGCTGTTTACCGTGGGGGCCGCGCTTGGCGTCTGGCGTCTGACCCAGCTCCCGGTGGATGCGTTCCCCGACACCACACCCATCCAGGTACAGATCAACACGGTGGCCCCGGCCCTCAATCCGGAGGAAATCGAACAACAGATCACGCTCCCGGTGGAACTTTCCGTCGGGGGGCTGCCCGGGCTTCACAACGTGCGGTCCATCTCCAAATTCGGCTTTTCCCAGGTGGTGGCCACCTTTGACGACAACACCCCGATCATCGATGCGCGACAGTACGTCTTCGAGCGGATTAACGCGGTGGAACTGCCCTCCGGCATCCAACGGCCGCAACTGGGGCCCATAGCCACCGGGCTTGGCGAGATCTTTCACTACGTGGTTCGATCCGAAAATCCGGAGCGCAGCCTGGAAGAACTGCGCACTTTACACGACTGGGTGGTGAAACCCGAGTTGCGAAAAGTGTCCGGTGTGGCCGAAGTCAATTCCTGGGGAGGCGAGGTTCGGCAGTACCATGTTGTGGTGTCCCCCGAGAAGCTGCTGAAATACGCCCTGACCCTGGACGATGTGCACGAAGCCCTGGAAAAAAACAACCATAACGTCGGCGGCGGCCTGCTCACCGCCTCGGGCATCTCCAAGACGGTTCATGGCCTGGGGCGGGTCGGCACGATTCCGCAGATTGAGAATATCGTTCTGGCTTCCTTTAACGGCAGCCCGGTGCGCATCAGCGACATCGCCGAAGAGGTGCGGATCGACCACGAAATACGCCGGGGCGCCGTTACCGCGGATGGTCGGGGCGAAGTGGTTCTCGGGCTTGCCTTCATGCTCATGGGCGAAAATGCCCGGGCCGTCACCACGGACCTGAAGGCGCAACTCGCGTCCGTGCGCGCCGCGCTTCCCGACGACGTGATGATCGAAACGGTGTATGACCGCACAGAGCTGACCTCCGCTGTCATGAGTACCGTGCAGCATAATCTGTTTCTCGGCGCGGTGCTGGTGATCGCCGCCCTCTTTGTCCTGCTGGGGAACCTGAGGGCGGGGCTGCTGGTGGCGCTGGTGATTCCCCTGACCCTGTTGTTCGCCGCGCTGGGAATGTATGAGTTCGCCATTGCCGCCAGCCTGCTCAGCCTGGGGGCGATGGATTTCGGTATCATCATCGACGGCTCCGTGGTGATGACCGATGCCAACCTGCGCAGCCTTTCCGAGCGCGCCAGAGAGACGGGACGCCCGTTGACATCGAGCGAGCGGTTACAGACAATCCTGGAATCGAGCAAAGAAGTCGCCCGGCCCATTGCCTTCGGCATCGGCATTATTCTGATCGTCTTCTTACCGGTTCTCACCCTGGAAGGCATTGAGGGAAAGATGTTCAAACCGATGGCGTTGACGTTTATATTCGCCTTAGTCGGCGCGCTTCTGATTGCCCTCATGCTTTCCCCGGTACTGAGCTACTATTGCCTTTCGCGAAAAGCAAAACCGGCGGAAGGACGGTTGGACCGCGGGTTGACCCGCGGATATCGCGTATTGCTTTCAGTTGTGATGCGGGGCCGTACGCCCGTACTCCTCGCGGTGGCCGCGCTTCTGGGGTTCACCGGCTGGCAGGCGGCACGGCTGGGCGGCGTCTTCCTTCCACGACTCAGTGAAGGAGCACTCGTGCTGAACACCATCCGTCTGGCCGGTATCTCCATCGATCAATCCACAGATAACAACACCCGCATTGAAGCCCTGCTCAAAGAGAAGTTTTCTGACGAGGTCCGTCATGTGTGGAGCCGCATCGGCACGGCGGAAGTGGCCACCGATCCGATGGGAACCGAGCTTACCGACATTTTTATCTCGCTTAAACCCCGTAAAACATGGCGGCGCGCCGAAACACAGGCGGAGCTGGCCGAAGCCATTCAGAAGGAACTGGCGGATATGCCGGGACTCAACATGGTGCTGACCCAGCCGATCGAAATGCGGTTGAACGAAATGATCTCCGGTATTCGCACGGACCTCGGCATCAAAATCTATGGCGACGATTTCGACGAGCTGGTGCGTATCAGCGACGACATCCAAACTGTGCTTCTCGACGTACAGGGAGCCTCGGATATCGCAGTGGACCAGCTCACCGGCCAGCCGACGCTTCAGGTGCGCGTCGACCAGGAGGCCCTCGCGCGGCATGGCGTGGCCGGACGCCACGTCCTGGAAATGGTGGAGGCGGTCGGCGGGCGCACCGTGGGTGAAGTATTCGAAGGACAGCGTCAATTCGACCTGGTCGCCCGGCTGCCCGATGCATATCGCCGCGATGCCGGCCTGCTCCGGGAACTCATTGTCCCCTCGGAGACGGGCGGACACTATCCACTCCGCACCCTGGCCACGTTGGAAACCACCGATGGACTGGCCACGATCAATCGCGAGTGGGGCCGCCGCCTGATTCGCGTGCAATGCAATGTTGTGGGACGCGATGTCACCTCTTTCATTCACGAGGCCAAGCGTCTTATCAACGAACGGGTTGAGATGCCGGAGGGATACGTTGTTGAATGGGGCGGACAGTTTGAGAACCTGGAACGGGCGCAGCGCCGGTTCATGGTGGTGGTTCCCGCCACGCTTCTGCTGGTGTTCATCCTGTTGTATTTCAGCATGAAAAATTTGCGGGATGTTCTGTTGATTTACATGGGAATCCCGTTTGCGCTGATTGGCGGTGTGCTTGCCCTGTGGCTGCGCGACATCCCGTTCAGCGTCAGCGCGGCGGTGGGTTTCATTGCGCTCTCCGGCCTCGCGGTCATGGACGGTCAGGTGCTGGTCGTGGCGATTCGCGGATTTTTCGACTCGGGCCGGCCTCTGCGCGAGGCTGTGATCGATGGCGGCTGCCGCCGACTGATGCCGGTGCTGGCGACATCGGTCACTGACGTGCTTGGTTTCCTGCCGATGGCGCTGTCCACCGGTGTGGGGGCGGAGGTCCAGCGGCCACTGGCCACCGTCATCATCGGCGGCATGACCACATCCACCCTCCTTACCTTGTTTGTCCTGCCTATTCTATATTCCCTTGCCCATCGTAAAGATTCCGACCGGACCGTCCCGCAGAACGGAGGAAGCCATCATGCGTGATCGATTTTCAATGCGTACCCTGACGGGCCTGCTCGCCGCTGGGATTCTGGCGGGATGCGCGACACCGGACCGCCGGACCCTGCCTCCGGAATCGAAGCCGATAGGAGTGCATGTCCCTACGGTCGACCAACGGTTGCCGCATCGCCGCCCCGAAGCTGTTCCCGATGCCGTCCCCGAGCCAAGCGGCAATATAGGTCTGGAGCAGGCGTTAGCCGCATCCCTGATGCGCAATCCGGAATTGCAGGCCTTCTCGTATGCGACGAGAGCGGCGGAAGCGCGCCTCCTGCAGGCGGGCGTATTGCCGAACCCGCGGATCGCGTTCGACATCGATGAATACGATCGCGGCGGTGAAGGCTTCGACTCCGCCGAAACCGCCGTCGTGCTCTCCCAGCCATTCGAACTGGGAGGAAAACGGCGTTGGCGAAAACAGCTCGCCGAAGCCGAAGGAGAACTGGCCGGATGGGAGTATGAGAGCAAACGCCTCGACATCGTGGCCGAGACCGCGCGGCGGTTTGTTCAGGTGCTTGCGGCGAGGGAACGGCTTGAGCTGGCCAGGTCGGCCGTCGAACTGGCGGAAAAAACGCACCTCGCCGTCACCGAACACGTAAAGGCGGGCAAGGAAGCTCCCCAACAGGCGTCGAAGAGTTCGGCCGAGCTGGAGATGGCGCGTCTGGATGCGCTGGGGGCGGAGAACGGTCTTTCCATTGCCCGCAATCGGCTGGCGGCGATGTGGGGCGCGAAACAGGTCTTGTTTGACCGTGTGGAAGGGAGCCTGAACCAGGATCACAAAGCGGTGCCCTCTCTGGAAATGCTGCGGGCAAAACTGGGCGCGAACCCCGATATGGCACGCTGGGACGCGGTGCTGCGCCTGCGCCGCGCGGAGGTGGCCGCCGCGAAGGCGGCACGGATTCCGGAACTGGAAGCCTCGGTCGGTTATCTCCAGTACGAAGAGGACGAAACGGATGCCTTTGCGTTCGGGATTGGGTTGCCCTTGCCGATATTCGATCAGAATCGCGGAAACATTGCGGCCGCGCAACACGGGTTGGCAGAGTCAGAGAGAGAAAGGGGAGCCAAAGAGCTGGCGTTGAGCGTGGAGTTGTCGGAATCACATGCAAAGTTGACGGCTGCGCATCAGCGGGTCGGAACCTTGCGAACAAAAGTTGTTCCGGCGATGGAACAAGCATTCGAGGCGGCACGCGAGGGCTATCAGCAGGGCAAAATCGGCTTTCTGGAGATGCTTGACGCGCAACGAGGTCTGTTCGAGGCGCGATCGGCACTGGTGGAAGCGTTGTTTGCATACCATGCTGCTCTGATCGACATTCAGCGGATAACCGCAACCACAAACGAGGTTCTGAATGGCGAAGCGCCACAGAACTGACCGTCGCGTGCAGGGACTGGATGGAGCGGAGGCGCACACATGAATTTCGATAGCGATTTTGAAAGCCAAAGCTGAGCGCGCGGCGAAGCCGCGTCCCCTCAAGCGTCTGGTCGGTTTTCAGTACCCCCGGTATCGTTTCTGCGTTTCTGCGAAAATGTCCGCTTCTACACACTATTCGGCAAGTTCCCTCAGTATCCTCTCATACATCTGTAAACTGGCAGTACCGAATAGCACGAAACGGATTAACCTAATTGACGTAAGTTTGGACAATGCATCGAGAATCGTCTTCAAGGCAATATGAGCTGCAGGCTCCATCGGATAGCCGAAGGCACCCGTAGAGATAGCTGGAAAGGCTATAGAACTGCTCTTCTTTTGCTCAGCCAGATGCAGCGCATTCAGATAGCACGAAGCCAGCAATTCATCGGAAGGCTTGTCCAGGCCGTAAACCGGACCGAGACAGTGAATCACGTTGTTGTTAGGCAAGTTGTGCGCACTAGTTATAACCGCTTCACCCGGCCTAATGGGAGCAAGCGGCCTGCATTCCGCTTCCAGGCCCGGTCCTGCAGCCCGATGGATGGCTCCGGCCACACCACCGCCAATGCGCAACTCGGCATTGGCCGCATTGGCAATCGTATCCATGTCGGGCTGGTTTGCGATGTCTCCCTGCACGCACTCGATCGTTACATCGTGGATGGTTCGCCTCGTCATAGTTGTGTTTTATCTCCTATAGGCCCACTGGGGTGATGCCCGACCAACGTCTCAGTCCACCGGACCGCGTACTCGCGGTTCGGTGCGACTGCTGGTTGGCGTTTGTTTTTTAATCGCGAATGCACGCGAATTGACGCGAATTAGATTTCTTTCAGGTCGCATGGTGATTCATGTATGTTTTGTAAACGTTTATCATAAATTCAGGACTTCGGGTTTTAGTTCATGGCACTGACTTGGAAATATTCGCGTTCATTTACGTTCATTCGTGGTTGGATTCTTCTGATTTATTCTCCGTCAACGTCAAGGACGCTCACAAACTGGGCGACAGCCAATTATTTTGAGTGCTCCGATTTGTTCGATGGTTTTATTTGAATCTTACCCGGCGGATGAGATAATAGCCAAAGGCCATCGAAATTAGTATCAAAGAAAATGATGAAGGTTCAGGAATCTGAACAAAAGTAATACTGTCGAGATAGGCAAATCGTGTTTCGGGTGAGTTTGGGAATGCAATGGATATTTGACTGCTGCCGGAGTCATTCCAGGCATTTTGAGTAGAGAATGTGTAGGAGAAGAACGTCCACTCTTCTGAGGATAGCGATGGCACATTTAGCGGCGTTACTGCCGCAGTGTGTGAGAAGTCAGAGTCAGAGAAGGACACCGAAAGCGATGTAAAACCATTGGTATCGGGTACTCGTGCCCAGAAGGAGTATGAAAAATCACGTCCATCAGTATTGGCGACAGGAATCCATTGATACACAACGCCCCGAAAGCCTTCCACGTGACCATACAAATCACCCGCATGTGTCAGTGCAGGATCGAATATAGCCGAGATTCCACCCCAAGGTGAGGCGGTGCCGCTCTCAAATCCGCCGTTACGAGTAGAATCGTTGATCAGAACCATCGATGCGTAACCTTGGGCGAAGAATAGGCCGGAAAGAATTGATAAGGTGAGGAGATATGTTTTCATTTGGGTTGTAGAAAGATAGATAAGTTTAGACGAACGTCCACCCGCACTGACTCGTTTAGTGTGCGGGGATGGTTCGGATTTCTCATTCGGTTGAAGATACAATTTTGAAAAATACGGGACTCAGACTATAAGAATAAGATGTTCCATATGAGAGTTGGCCCTTCGCTGTGGCCCTAGAGTAAATAGGCGTCCATGAATCCAAATCAGTCGATTTAAAGATTGTCATGCGTGTTCCTCCTTGACCTTTTAATATATAAGTTATGCTTTTGTCTTTAATGTTGAAATTAATTATCAAATGAGGAGGCTCCAGCGGTGTTCGAGCATAGAGTATGATGTTTTGAGTAAGAGGAATTCCCTCCTCAATAATTATTTGATAATCTTCCAAAGAAGCATAACCCCATTCACTTATCTGATCCTTGTCTGCTGTGATTGTCCAAGTACCTTCTGATAAAGTTACAGAGAAATCCCCGCCACGATCGGCGGCGAACGCAATCTGTTCCCCCGTCACATCTTTTGTTGCGACAAGAGAAGTGTAACCAATAAAGTTGTTGAATTTATTTCTAACTGACCCAGAAAACTCTTTTGCAAACACTCTTGGAAGTAGAAGTGAAAATAGAATATAAATGAAAATTATTTTCATAGGTTTGATCTCCGAACCTTATATTGAACATCGTGTTGTTATTTCTGTTTATGGTTCGATTCAAGAACAACTGCAAGAAAAAACGACAAAAAATATTTTGACATGTATCGCTGTTGCATAATATTCTTTGTACAAGATGGATCATAAACAACAGCCACCGAATCGTAGTGTTTTGCCTGTGGCGGAATTTTATCCGAATACACGCTGGCCGGGGGAGGAGCAGACCTCAATTTGAGAGCCGTAAATGTCAGAATGAATCGCAAATTCAAATGCACCCCGAAGCGGGTGCGTTCACCGTAGCCCATGGCTGACGCGTCAGCGTCCGCCATGGGAAATGACACCGTCGGAAAATAGGCATCCTGCAGGGATGCATCACCCCCGGAGGGTTGGCAGCCATTCAGGCTGCATGAATCCCTTGGGACATCTATTCCCAGGGTGCCCTCCTACGTCGGGAACCCTGGGCTATGGTGAATGCACCCACTTCGGGGTGCGGCGACCCTACGCATTTCATAGGGTTCATTTGAGTAGAGGATCAACATTTGAATTTGCGATCTAAATCCTGGATTTTGGCCTTCAAATTGAGGTCTGGAGGAGGTGTTGGAAGAGGCGGGGGTGCCGGAGAAGCAGCATGGGTTTTATGCGCATTGGGTTCGTCAGCTGTTTAATTGCTATCCGGATCGGCCGCTTTGCCCGCTGTGTCCACAGAAAATTAAAGGGACAACGTATTCTTCATACGTCGGGTTCCGCAGGAAAGCGTATCACACATTCGCAGCCGCCTAAATTGCTTGTCTCCATTGAGACGGAACCCCGGTGAAGGTGCACGATTTCCCGGACAATGGCCAGTCCCAATCCTGTGCTTCCATCCCCGCGGCGTGGTTCGGAAACAAACCGATCAAAAATACGATCCCGGTACGTGTCCTGAATTCCCGGGCCGTTGTCCGCGAAGCTCCAGACCCACGCATCCGCCTCCCGATGGATCCGCAGGTGGAAACGTGCGGGATCGGGAGTATAGGTCAATGCGTTGTTTATGATATTGGACATCGCTTCGCGCAACCACCAGGGATTTCCACGCAAGCACGGATTGCCTTCCACCTCTACTTCGCAGATGGCCTGACGGTCCCGGATAATGGGAGAGAAAGACTCGACGGCTTCTTTGGAAAGACTTCCCAAATCCACGGTTTCAAAATCAGGTTCTCCGGAGCTGGCCGCCACTTTGGCCAGGGTCAGGAGTTGATCAACCCCGCCGGCCATCCGGTCGGTCTGTTCCAGTAATTTTCCCAGGGTTTCACGATAGACTTCAGCAGAGCGTTCCCGTGCCAGACAGACTTCTCCCTCTGTCCGCATGGCGGTGAGCGGCGTGCGTAACTGATGCGAGACGTCCGCGCTGAATTTTTCCAGCCGTTTCAAGGCTGCTTGGTGCGCGTCAAAGGCATGGTTAAGACTGTCCACCAAATACGCCAACTCATCACCGGTGTCCGCCGACTTGACCCGCAGATTCAGTTCTCCCGCCCGGATGCGCGCCACGGTATCCTGCATATCCATCAAGGGGCGCAGCAGCCGCCCGGAGGTGCGCCAGGCCGCCCATATCACCAGGGGCATCACCGCCAGCAGGGCACCAAACAACACCAGCATTTCAACCAGCTCCTCCGGGCCGTCTTCGCGGTGCTCCCAATACTCCACCGCATTAAAGGCGGTCAGCACTCCCATACTGATTCCCCAAATGATTAATCCCATCCGAACCATGTCCCGGAAATAACGTTTTCGCAACGGAATGGTTTTCATTCTGCCTCCTCCTCGTCAATCTGATAGCCCACACCCCGAATGGTGCGGACCTGGAGATGCGTGTTCAACTCTTTCAGCCGCTCCCGCAAACGGGACACATGCACATCGATCAAATTGTCCAGGGAACTCATGCGGCGGGGGGAATTCCACACGTCCCGCGCAATGTGTGCACGGCTGACGGGTTGTCCCCGCGACCGCAACAGCAGAACCAACAAATCGAATTCCCGCGGAGGCCATTCCAAAGCAAGCTCTCCACGCCGTACCCGGCGACGAATCAAATCCACCGTGAGACCGCCTGCCTGCAGGATCAACGCCTCTCCGTCACGTCGATTACGCAACCGCAGACGGAGACGCGCTTTCAGTTCCGCCAGCGCAAAGGGTTTCACCATATAATCCATCGCTCCCCCGTCCAGACCCGATACCCGATCCACAATCCCGTCCCGGGCCGTGAGAATAATTACCGGCAGATCCGCATCCTTTGCCTGGATTTCCGACAACAGCTCCATCCCGTCCCCGTCCGGCAGGCCGAGATCCAGAAGAATCAAATCCGGCAGACTTTCCGAGAGCTGCGCCTGCGCATCGAAGACCGTTGAAACATGCACCATCCTATATCCATCCTCCCGCAATCCCTGCAACAGACTTTGAGTCAGCGAGGAGTCGTCTTCAATTAGCAGAATGGTGTGCATGCTCATTTAAATACGTCTAATCAGAAAATAATACAATCAATGAACCTGAACAAGTCTTCAGATTAAATCGGTGGAGGAAGGGTTAAGCCTGTCGTAGGGATGTGAATATGAAACGTATCGCGCTCCTTATTCTTCTATCTCTCTGCATCGGCACTCTTTTTGCTGAAACCCGGACGCTGCTTGCGGTCGCCACCTTCGACGGCACCTCCACCCTGCATGATTTCACCGGCAGCGGGACCTCCGCCCCCACCCGGGCCACCTGGATTCCTCTGGAGGAGGGGAGGGGAGTCCTCTCCGCCAAAGGAATCGCTTTCGAGGTGAAATCTCTTAGCACCGACCACAAAAAGCGGGATAAGAATATGATGAAAATGTTTGATCCTGAAACGCACCCCTTGATTACCGGAGAGATTAAAGATCTGCGGCTGGGCGACCCCAAAGCGGGCAAAAAGGAGGGGCAAGAGGCGGACAAACAGGACCTCACGATCCAACTCAACGGAAAAACTCTGACCGTTCCCATAACCATCACCACTTTCCAGACGGAGGGGGACGCGATTTCTTTTACCTGCTCTTTCTCTCTCTCACTTGAAGAGGCCGGATTACAGCGCCCCTCCGTTCTGGGACTCATTCGCGTGGGAGACAACATCGCCCTGACTGTATACGTCACCCTCACGCCACAAAAAGACTAACGATGTATACCCAATCTCAACGGACCCTCGCACTGCTCTTTGGGGTGATTTGCCATCTCTCCTTCGCGGCGGCGGTGGGATCGATGATGTGGAAACTCTACCTTGGATTACAGGGAGGTCCCGCACTCCCGTTTCCGCTGGCATTGGGATGGGATCTGCTGCTGATCCTGCAATTTCCGCTGCTTCATTCTCTCCTGCTCACCCCGAAAGGGGAGCGGCTGCTCAGCAAGCTGGCACCGGCGGCTCTGGGATCCGATTTGCGCACCACCACCTTCGCTATCATCGCCTCCTGGCAGATTATGCTCACCTTTCTGGCCTGGGCACCTTTGGGAGCGGTGTGGGTGGAATGGCACGGTTTCTTTCGCTGGGCGACCACTCTGGGATATGTGTTTGGCTGGGGACTGCTGATGAAATCCATGGCCGATGCCGGACTCGGAGTTCAAATGGGATCTCTGGGCTGGTGGGCGGTGTTTCGGAACCGCAAACCTCAGTACCGCAACTGGGAGGCCCGCGGCACCCTGCGCTACAGTCGACATCCCATGTATCTGGCCTACACCCTGCTGCTGTGGACCGGACCCGTCTGGTCGCTCGACCACGCCCTGCTGGCCGGGATCTGGACCGCCTACTGCATCCTGGCCCCGTTGCACAAGGAACACCGCTACCGCCAGCGCTACGGCAAACGTTTCCAGCGCTACCAGGAGACCGTTCCCTATTTTTTACCCCGTTTTCCCAACCCTCACAAGGAGCCCTGATCCATGTCCACCCTCGCCCACGCCGATGAGGCCCTGATCCATCCCGACAGCAAACGCCGATACAACCGCGATCTCTTCCGCGAGGTGGCTCCCCGCTACGATCTCATCACCCGTCTGCTCTCCTTCGGACGTGACAGCGCCTGGAAACGCTGGATGCTGCGTGAACTTCCCGGGCGGAACCCCACTGCAATTCTCGACGTCGCCTGCGGCACCGGCGACATCACCCGGGCCCTCCATGCCCGCTATCCGGACGCGCAGGTCGTGGGTCTGGATCTCACCCCCGAAATGCTCGACCTGGCCCGCGGCCTGGCTCCGGAGGGAATCGAATTTCTGGAGGCCGACATGAACCACACCGGACGTCCCGACGCCGGTCAGGATCTGATCACCGGTGGCTACGCCCTGCGCAACGCCCCCGATATTTCCGGTGCCCTGATCGAATTTCACCGCATGCTCCGCCCCGGCGGTCAGCTCGCTTTGTTGGACTTTTCCGTCCCCCGCAACCCCCTTCTGCGACGCGTCCATTACAGCCTGCTCCTGTTTTGGGGCGGACTCTGGGGACTCCTGCTCCACGGCGATCCCCGCGTCTACGCCTACATCGCCCGCAGCCTGGCCCACTTTCCCGATCGTGAATCTCTGCATGCCACGCTCCAGGAGAACCACCTCCCTGTACGAAGTCACAAACGCTTTATGCTGGGCATGATCGAAGTCCTGATTTGTGAGCGTGTAGGTGCGGCACTCCGTGACGGACAACAATAACCTCTCGGACCACCAACCCCTCTCAAAACTTTTAAACTTCAACTGTTGTGAAGTGGCGGAGCACTTCACCTACGGTTCCGCTGTGAAACATGCGGACGCTATGTGGCCATGGGATCCGCCGCCTTCTGCCTGTTCGATTGAACCGTCAACTGAACAGAGAGGCGCTCATAGACCCAGCAGGGCCTTAAGACGTTCCTCACTCAGATGCGTGCGCTCCGGGGTTCCGCCCAGACGCACGATTTGACGACGGAAGGCCTGCAAATGCCTCACAGACGCATCCCGCAGGGCCGTCAGCAATTGACGTTCCGGGTCGCTGAGGTCCTCCCGCGCCATTTCCCTCTCCAGTTCGGTGATATCCAGCTCCTCGAAGGCTGCCCCCGCGCGAAACGCATCCAACTCCCCCTGCCGTCCCAAGGCCAACAGCTCCGCATACACCTTGTCAATTTCCGGATCCCCATAGGTGCCCGCCTTCAGTTCTTCGGGGATGTCAACTCCTCCCATCTTCAACAAACCCACGATCAACTCCCGGTGATGCACTTCCGCCAGGCCAATATTCTGAAAAACCGGCCGCTGCGTCTGCTGATCCAACTCCGCATACAAATCCCGGGCCGCCAGCTCATCGGCCCATAAGCGAATCCAGGCCTCTTTCGGCATCTTCAGTTCAATCTTGTCGGCATTTTGCGGATCGGGGACAGCTGTGCAGCGGGAGACGTTGCCACCTCTTCCGGAACCACAGCCTCTCCCGTTCTTTAAAACACCTCTTCCAGGCCCTCCCGCCTGTAAGGAAAACGTCATCGCAATCACGAAAAAACTAATCCAGACATTCATAGCATTCTCCAAGACAGGGTTTAAATTAGATCAAGTTCTCTATGGGTGGTGAAAAGGTGGTATTATAAAGCTAACGAACAACCGTTTTAAAAATTGCCTGGATGGCCCATTTTTTTTTGGGTGGAGTCTCTTCACCACATCCCCAAACCTGAACAAAGCTTCATGCAATCCCTATTGGACACGCCGGCAAAGACAATTACATTGCTTTTTTATCCAACGCATCATGAAACCTATCCACCTCCACGCCATTCAAACATGGACGCCTCCCACGGTCTATCCTCAATCCGAAGCCTCGGAGCAGTTGCAGGCCCAGTTTGACAGCAAACGCTCCCGGCGGATTCTCCGCCACATCTACAAACACTCGGATATCGATACCCGCCATGTCGCGGTGGGCCGCTTCGGTCAGCACGATCCCGAGGCGCTGTTTCATGACCGCGGCGACGGACGCTGGCACAATCCCGGCACCGGTGACCGCAACAAACTCTTCGCCAAGGTGTCTAAAGCCGCTTCTGTCGAACTGGCCCGCAACACGCTTGATGCCGCCGTCGGTTTTGAAGTCGCTGACATCACCCACCTGATCACCGCCTCCTGCACCGGCTCTTACAATCCGGGTCCCGACTATCACATCATCCGCGCTCTGAATCTCTCCCCCTCCGTCGAACGCTTTCATCTGGGGTTTATGGGCTGTTATGCCGCGTTTCCCGCCCTGCGGATGGCGAATACGATTTGCCGACAGAACCCCGACGCGGTGGTGCTCATTCAATGCCTCGAACTCTGCAGTCTGCATCTGCAGCTCGGTACCGACAATGAAGAGTCCCTCATTTCCGGATCCCTGTTCGCCGACGGTGCCGGCTGCGCTTTGGTCAGCACCCGTCCTCCCGCCGAAGGTCAACCGGGATATGCCCTCCAGTCTCTCGCCTCCGCTCTCACCCCCACCGGGGACGACGCCATGGCCTGGGAGGTCGGCAACCACGGCTACGAAATCGTGCTCTCCAGCTACGTGCCACACATCCTTGGAGACAACATTCGTGATGCCCTGCTTCCGTATCTCAACGTCCACGACTGGAGCATCAGCGATGTCGATTTCTGGGCCGTGCATCCCGGAGGCAAAGCCATCCTCGACCGCATTGCCGAAGCCCTTGATCTGCCCGACAATGCCCTGCACATCGCCCGCGACATCCTCCGTCGCTACGGCAACATGAGCAGTGCCACCATCTTTTTTCTTCTCCAACAAGGACTCACCCTGCACGCCCCAAACACCCGTACCGCGGCCATGGCCTTCGGTCCCGGACTTACGGTTGAGATGGCGTTTATGAAGACAATATGTAGCGGTCAGAAGTCGGAGGTCAGAAAAGAAGAGTGAGATAGGCATTCCTGCCTGTCGGTCTGGAAGGCCCACTGGAACTGGAGATCAGAACCACTCAACCAATTCCCCAATTTCCAATTCCCCATTTTCCCAATTTCCCAATGACAAATCCCCCTCTCACCATCATCGGCGCCGGCCCGGTCGGACTGCTCCTCGCCTGCCTGTTGGGAAAACGGGGAGTGTCCGTCAATGTATACGAAAAACGCAGCGGCTTCCGCCGGGCCTCCATGGCTATTGGGATCACCCCGCCGTCTCTGGATATACTTGGGGAACTCGATCTCAAATCCGCATTTCTAAGGCAGGGGGTGTCCATCGCCCGTGCCCGGGTGTTTGAAAATCAGAAATCCTGCGGCATCCTCGACTTCCGAGGCTCGGAAGCGGAAATTCTGTCTTTTCCGCAGTTCGGAACTGAGCGGTTACTCCGTCAGCGTCTGGCCGATTTTCCTTCGGTGCATGTGCATGAAGGGGTGGAGATCACCCCGGAGTCCCTGAAAGCCCTGCCGGGATGGATTATCGCCTGCGACGGCGCGCACAGCCCCATCCGTCGGTATCTCGGCATTCCCATGCAGCAGAAAGAATATGGCGTCCGTTTTGTCATGGCCGATTTTCCGGATCTGGAAGATCTTGGACCCGATGCCCGACTTTACTTCTCTCGGCATGGCGCGGTGGAATCTTTTTCCTTGCCCGGACAAAGCCGTCGCTGGATTGCCCAATGCGTGAGCGGGGCTCCGCAGGATCTTTCCACCTTACTGACCCGGGTACAGGATGCTGCCGGGGTGGATCTGAGTGACCGTTCACCCGGTCCAATTTGTCCCTTCGCCCCCCGCCGGGCTCTGGCCAGGACCTACGTGAAGGATCGGTTTATTTTCTGCGGAGATGCCGCGCATGTGATGAGTCCCATCGGGGGGCAGGGCATGAACACCGGTTTTGCCGACGCACTGCATCTCTCCCGCATTCTGCCTGAACCTGATGCTGATGCTTTGTGCGCCTACACCCGCGAACGACAGCGCGCTTTCCGCATCGCCGCCCGACGCGCCGCGCTGGGCATGTGGCTGGGCACCCGCAGCGGTATTCCCGCAAGCAATCTCCGCCGCAACCTGCTCCGCTTCGCTCTGCGCGAACGCCATGTTCACGACAGCCTGGTCCAGACCTTCGCCATGCGCAACCTGCCCACGGTAAGTTCTCACCCTTGACTAAATCCTTCTTACACATTATGATGCTCTTACGAGAACGACATTAAACATCAATGATGCCTTGCTTTTAGAGTTTAAGAAAAAAGCATCCAGAGAAAACCGCACGTTTCGCGAAACACTTGAAGAAACGATTCATCGCGGACTCGCATCACCCTCCCGTCCACAATCGGTAACAATTCAACCTGCGCCCGTCGGGGTGAAACCTGCCTATCTCTACCTGAGTATGAATCAGCTTTATGACTCTTTGATCTGTTGTCCTCCGCAGGCCGGGGAGGGAATCTAAGCACCGACGCTCTCATTGCCGTCCACGCCCGCGAAAACTCTGCAGTCATTCACAGCAACGACAGTGATTTTAACCGATTCCCAGGCATCAAATGGGTAAATCCTCTCTAATGTTTTTTGAATCCTTCCAAACCCGGGCCACCAATGACGAACTGATGGACCTTGCCGACTGCGATGAAGGTCAGCTCTTCCGCACTCTGGACCAGTTTCATGGCGTCAACCGCCTGTTCAGCCGGGTGCGTGGACTGCTGAACAAAACCATTTTAGCCGACATGAAACCCGGAACGCCGGCTCACCTGATTGACCTCGGTGCCGGGGCCTGCGACATTCCGGTATGGCTGATGCAGACCGCAAAAAAACGCGGCCTCGATCTGCGCATTACCGCCATCGATGCCGATCCCCGGGTGGTGCGCTACGTCCGGGAGCGATACGGATCTGTGCCCAATCTCAGCATCCTGGAACACGATGCCCTAGACCTCCAGTCCCTCGCTCCCTTCGATTATGTTTTTGCCAATCATTTTCTGCATCATTTGCCGGACCCCGCCGTGTATCAAGTGCTGGCCGACACCCACCGCCTGGCCCGGCGCGGATTTGTGTTCAGTGATTTGAAGCGCAGTCCATGGAGTCACCTCGCCTTTTCTGTGATCGCCCACATCTACCGCGACAGCTTCACCCGCGCCGACGGTCTCCTCTCTATCCGCAAAGGCTTTCGAAAAGAAGATTTCGGCAACGAGGCCGGGATGCAAATCCGCACTGCTTTTCCCGGGCGGATTCAGTTGATTAAAATGCCGTAGGTGCGGCACTCCGTGCCGGACAACCGCAGAGCCGTAGGTGTGTCACTCCGTGACGGACAACAAACTCATTTTTGCGCCCCTAAATCTTTATTGGGATATGAATTCTGAAACGTTGTGAAGGGACGGGTAGCGCGGTTGTGAAGCGGCGGAGCGCTTCACCTACGGGTTGCGCGGTTGTGAAGTGGCGGAGCACTTCACCTACGGCTGTCTGAACAAAAATTCAGGTGCATGTTACTGTGCAAAAACACATTACAAACTACAAGGGTGGAAATGCAATCCTCCACCACACACCCTTCCCAAGAGAACGGCCTGTCGATCATTTTACCCATCTACAACGAACAGGAATCTCTGGAATCTGTTTTAACAGAACTGCAGGCCTGTCTGCTTGACCTCAACCTACCGTTCGAACTTCTCTGCGTGGATGACGGATCGACCGATAAGAGTCACGCCATCCTTACTCAACTGAAAAAATCGGAAATCCCTGAAATCCGTATTCTGAAACTCAGTGCCAACTCCGGACAAAGCACGGCGTTCGCCGCAGGATTCACCCACGCCTCCTTTCCGGTACTGGTCACCATGGATGCTGACGGACAAAATGATCCCCGCGATATCGCCCGTTTACTTGAGGGGCTTAAAGCGTCGGATGTCTGTTGCGGCTATCGGGAAAAACGGCAGGACAGGCTGAGCAAAAAAGTGGCCGGCCGCATCGGCAACGGGATTCGCAATCGGGTGCTCCACAGCGAAATTATCGACACCGGCTGTTCTCTCAAAGCTTTTAAAAAGGAGGCCCTCGACGGCATTCCTCTCTATCAGGGCATGCATCGGTTTCTGCCTGATCTCTGCAAATTGCATCATGGCGCAGTGATCTCTCAAATCGCCGTTCACCATCGATCCCGCAACGCGGGCACCAGCAAATATACCAACTGGGGTCGGTTTCTTAAAACAGTGCCCGATCTCATGGCGGTGCGCTGGATGAAAAAACGTCACCGTTCCGTTCAGGTTCAGGAATCATAGCGTATGAAAAATCCGTTATCGAAAGCATTTACCTGGCCTTCCGTGCCTTCTTTTTTACATATCGTCTTGTACGTGTGTTGTCTATGGGGAGGCGAATACGTCCTCCGCGACTTATGGGAACCCGATGAGGCGCGATACGCCTACGTGTCGCAGGAAATGCTCGACGACGGACATCTGCTGGTGCCGCATCGGCACGGTGAACCTTACGCGCACAAGCCGCCGCTGAATTTCTGGATCAATCAGATTTTCGCGCAACTCAACGGCGGCACCGTCACCCCCTTCACCACCCGGATTCCGTCGCTGATTGGTGCCGTGCTTTCCCTGTATGTCACCAGCCGCTTTGCGGCCGTGTTGTTTGGCGGTCTCTCTTCGTGGTTTGCGCCCCTCATTCTGTCCACCGGCATTCTGTTCTGGAAAACCAACGGCATGGGGCAGATGGACGCCCTGCTTTGCGGTCTGGAAATGATGGCGGTGTGGCTGCTTTATCAGGCCGAAGCCCATCCCGATGCGAAGGCCACCCGGAGGCGGATGCTCGCTTTTCTTTGCATGGGACTCGCGGTATTAAACAAAGGGCCGGTTGGATTTCTGGTTCCCCTGGGATCCTGGATCGTCTTCGGCAGTCTCTTGCGTCCACAGGGCCGCATCAAACGTCTGCCGCTTCTGTGGGGCAGTCTGATCGCCCTGACCCCGGTGGTTCTCTGGATTGGTGGTATGATCGCCTTCGAGCATGCTCCCCAGTCCTATATCGATGAACTGCTGTTCAAACAGAATGTCGGACGCGTCACCGGAGAAATGGGCAAGGGTCATATCAATCCTCCCTGGTATTTTCTGGAAAATTTCTTCATCGATTTCCTTCCCTGGCTCTTTTTGTTTCCTACGGCATTGGTGGCCCTGTTTCGCAGCGGACGCGACCGGAAAGAGATCATCGCACTCCTGGGCTGGATCGGATTCGTGGTGCTGTTTTTCAGTCTGTCGGCCTCCAAGCGTAATCTCTACATTCTGAGCATTTATCCCGCAGTATCTATTTTGACCGCCGCAGGTTGGGAACGCCTTTCCCGCGCGCCGGGCTGGGCGTTAAAATGTTCAAAACTTTTTTTCACCGGTCTTCTGCTCTCGCTGGGGGTCGCCGGACTGATCATGTCCGTCGCACTCCTGCTTGTGAAACCTGACATTCCATTACCCCCGGGAGTGCTGATTCCGTCTTCCCTATTGGTTCTGGGAACAGGCATTCTGTTGGTGCAGCAGTTCAAGGCCTCTCCCTTCAACTGGCTTCGGATTGCGGGAATTGGATGGGCCCTCAGCTTGATCAGCGTGGAATTTTTTCTTTACCCCGCCCTCAACCCGATCAAATCCCCCCACAGCATCCGCGCCGCATCCCGGGAATATCTTCCCGAGGGTCAGCCGCTGTTGCTCTACAAATTGATGGGGGAAATCCAGACTTTTAATGCCAAGGCCCGGGGCAAACAGGTTCACGATGTAGACAGCCTGCGGGAGACCCTGCAAAATGTCGAGTCCTCCCTGATCGTGTTGCGCGAACGTGACTGGCCGGAACTGCGGGATCTGCCTGAATTCACCCATGCCCCCACTCAGACCTATCAAATGGGCGGCAAAACCCTGCGTTGGGTGGCTTACACAACATCAAAGCCAGGCTATCGGCCTGGTACTCAGTAAAGAATTATGAGGAGCTTCTCTGTTCGGAATGTGTGGGTGACCTGGATGTCGCGCACCTCCACAGGGGCCGAAACCGATGCCCGGGCGACAGCTTCGGGTTCGGGGCTGAAGCGTTTGGCTGCCCAGATGCCCAGGGCGGCCAGGGCGAAGACTAACAGAAGGTATTTTGGTAAGGCTTTCAAGCGGTGGTCTGTTGCAGCAGTGCTTTGAGTTCGTCGACGGAGGGAAGTTTGCCTTGGAATTTGACTTCGCCGTCGATGACCAGGGCGGGGGTGAGCATGACGCCGAAATCAGCGAAGCGCAGCATGTCCTCCACTTTTTCCAGTTCGTAGTCGAGGC
>JBBDRC010000232.1:700-3517 GCA_040905625.1 Kiritimatiellia bacterium | reverse complement strand
CGAATCGCCGCCGGCATGGAGGCATCGATAATGATGTCGCTGGGCACATGCAGATTGGTGATACCCCGATCCGAATCCACCATCGCCAACTCGGCCTGCCTGGCGTAGACCGCTTCCAGATCCGCTTTGATTTCGGCCTGTTTGGCCTCCGACAGCGCGGTGATTTTCTTGTCCAAATCGCCAATCCCGTTGTCCGGATCAAATCCGATTTCTTTGAGCGCCTCCGCGTGCTTGTCCAGGACTTCGCCGAAGAAGACCGTCACTGCGTGTCCGAAAATAATCGGATCCGACACCTTCATCATGGTCGCTTTCATGTGCAGGGACAGCAGTACATCCTCCCGTTTGGCCGCGGCAGCCTGCTCGCTTAGAAACTGACACAGCGCCTGCTTGCTCATCACCGCCCCGTCAAAAATTTCACCCGCCTCCAGCGGAAGGTTCTTTTTGAGCACCTGTACGCCCGATGCAGTCTGCAACTGAATTGTCACTTTTCCCGCCATTTCCCGCACAAAAGACTGCTCGGACCCGAAGAAATCCCCCTCGTCCATGCTGGCCACCCGGGTTTTGGAATCCGCACTCCATTTTCCCATCGAATGCGGATACGTGCGGGCGTAGGCTTTCACCGGATCCGCCACCCTCCGATCCGAGTTTCCTTCCCGAAGCACCGGATTCACCGCGCTTCCCAACACCTGGGCGTAACGGCTTTTGATTTCGTTTTCCTCGTCCGTTTTCGGTTCGTCCTGATAGTCCGGCACCGCGTATCCCTGCGACTGCAATTCCAGAATCGCCGCCTTCAACTGCGGAATGGAGGCGCTGATATTCGGCAGCTTGACAATATTCGCCTCCTGGGTTTTGGCGATTTTCCCCAGCTCGCTCAGAGCGTCCGGGATTCGCTGATCCTCCTGCAAATGCTCCGGGAACTGCGCCAGAATCCGTCCGGCCAGGGAAATATCTTTGAGGGACACGTTGATACCCGCCGCCTTGGTGAAGCTTTGCAGGATGGGCAGCAGCGAGCAGGTCGCCAGCATCGGTGCTTCGTCGGTCCAGGTATATAAAATTTCAGGTGTGGATGTGTTCATATGATGTTCCAATAAAGTGAAAGTTGAGTTGCAGGCTCTAACCATAAGAACGGCAAGGATGCAAGGCGCAGGATTGACAAATAGCGGGCCGGGATCATCTTGCACCTATGCGTGCCTTCTGCTCCTTTCTGAATTCCCTGTCGGCCTCCCGCGATCCTGAACACCTCGTCCGCTGCCTGCAACGTCTCTTTGCCGAAGCCGCCCCGGAGGATCTTCCCCACTTTATCGCCCTGCTCTCCGGACATCCTCCCGCCCGCGGATTCACCACCCGGCAACTCAGCGGTTTGGTGGCTGAAACCGCAGACTTTCCCGACTGGCTGTTGAAACGGTGCCGGGAGGAAGTGTCCGATCTCCCCGAATACCTCGCCCGCTGCTGGCCCCGCGAGGGGAGCGGCCTCGGGCAGTCCCTCCATCACCTGATCACCCACACCCTTCCCGGAAGTAAAGAAACCGCCGATCTCTCCGCCTTGTGGGATCAATGCACCACCCCCGAGCGCATCCTGGTCAACCGCCTGCTCCTCGCCCGCTTCCCCAAAGCCCTTCCCCGGCCCCTGATCGCACAGGCCCTGGCCCCGGTTCTCGACACCGACCCCGCCGGACTGGAAATACAACTCGCCGCCACCCCCAAACCCACCGCCCAACAACTCTCCGAATGGTCCCATATGCACGACTCCGGTCAACATCAGCCCTACCCCTGGCCCGAACCGCGGCCTTTGCGCGATCCTGGCTCCGAACTCGATCCCCTCTCCGCCTGGCAGGTGGAATGGGTCTGGTCGGGGGTGCCCGCCCAATTGATGGTGCGCGAAAACCGGATTCAGCTCTGGACCGAAGCGGGCCTGGTCAGCGACCGCTTTCCCTCCATTGTCGACGAAGCCGCCGATTTATTGGAGGGAACCGTGCTGGAGGGACAGCTCATGAACCCGCCCGGCGACCCGCCGCTGCGGGCGGAAAAACTGAACACCTGCGATCCCGATCCGGTGTTGTTCATGGCCCGCGACTGTCTGGAGATACAGGGCATCGATATCCGCACCATGCCCCTGTATTCCCGTCGCGAGCAACTGCTTCCGATGGTCGGAGACCTCGACCACCCCCACTTCCGGGCCTCGGAACCGCTTTTTCCTGATCATCCACAGGAGCTTCAGGACCTGCAGACCCGCTGCCGCGACCTGGGGGCCCGGGGACTCCTGTTCAAACCCCTGCACGGAGATTACAATCAGGAGTACCGAATCTGGCGGGTCCCGCGATTGCAACAAACCCTCCACCTGCTCTATGTGCTGACCGCAGGAGAACCGGAATACACCTTTGGAATTAAACAGGGGGAGGAATGGATCCCCCTGACCCGCCTCAAACTCGAGCCGGATCAACAGGATCTCGCCGACAAACTGAATGCCTGCGTCCAGGCCCGCACCGTCGAGAAAAAAGGCCCCGTCCGCCTGCTGGAACCCGGCCTGCAGGCCCTGATCTCCTACGACGACGAAATCCCCTCCCCCCGCCACAAATCCGGAGTTGAATGGCTCCGGCCCCGGGTGGAGATGATTCTATAAAAGGGAAAAGTTGAGAGAGGGCTGAATTCCGCTTATCCCTTTGGAAGGACCGCTGATGTTATGTATATAGAGAGAGGTCATAGGGAGGTCCCGCTGATCCCTTCGGGGGGACCGCTGATGTTGTGTATGGAGAGAGGTCATGGGGAGGTCCCGCTGATCCCTTCGGGGGGACCGCTGATGTTGTGTATGGAGAGAGG
>JBBDRC010000232.1:0-600 GCA_040905625.1 Kiritimatiellia bacterium | reverse complement strand
TCATGGGGAGGTCCCGCTGATTCCTTCGGAGGGACCGCTGATGGTTGGGGGATGGCTGAGTGCTTTGAGGTGGAGTTTGGATTTCCCATAGTTGACGGCAAGACCGAAAGGGAGACGAAGGTGTTTCATGAAGGATTGCACACGATGAATGTTGAAGAGATGATACAAAATATGCGCCGTTTCGCCCCCCAGGGCGATCGGGTGCGGTGCTTTGCTCGCAAACGGAATCCCCCGCTTTTCCAGCCAAACCTTGAACGCCTGATGATACACTTCTTCTTTCCTCCCCAATCCCACCTCATTCTGCACCACAAACAATCCTCCCCGAATCAGATACGTCTCCTCAGAATATAGAAAAGCCTCCTCCACACCCCCACTCAACATTCCCAACTCATCAGCGGAATACAACACGTCCTTCACCTTTCCGGAGCCATCAGCGGTCCCCCCGAAGGGATCAGCGGGATCAAAAATTTTACCATCACATGCACCTGTTTGGAACTCCACCCCATCCCTGTAAAAACCACTTCACACCCGCATCCTGGATTTTACAGGACAGTATCCGACGGAATCACCATGCCTTTCGGCACCACGATCACCCCGTCG
>JBBDRC010000231.1:0-21280 GCA_040905625.1 Kiritimatiellia bacterium | reverse complement strand
CCCCCCCCCCCCCCCCCCCCCCCCCCCCCCCCCCCCCCCCCCCCCCGGCTAGCCTCAGGTCTGATTCACCATGCGGGACAAGCCCGCAGGGGTCTTTTCTATGCAAAAACAAATAATTGATTGGCGTGTTATTGTGTCGGACCCTATTTATGGCTACATTTCATGGGATTTTCTGTCATAAACCCCTTTTCGAACGGGCTCCGGCTAAAGACGTGTGCTCTCGGTGGTGAAGTTGCCGCCGACATAGAGCAGCAGCAGAAAGAGGCCGCCAAGGGCGGTGGTGCGGTCGTATGCGAAGACCCAGGGCCGATCAAGCACATGGCGCATCCGGCGGGTCACCCCCGCAAAGTCATCCTTGTTGATCTCCTGTCGGCACGGTTCCGGGGAAAGTTCCGTGGGCCAGGGAGTCTCGATAGTGGCCAACAGGGTTTCAAACCCCTTCCCGTGTTCCTCCTCCGCAAAGATTTCAAACATGGATTCGCGTTGCCCGGCGGCGGCGGCGATGCCGAAAAGGGTCCTGGTCCAATAGGGATCCGGCTGATCGGCCAGCAGCAGTGGAAGGGCTTCATCCATCGGATATCCCATCAAGACCCGGATACAACTGCTGCGGATGCCGAGATCCGGGGAGCGGAGCCGTTCGAGGATCAATTCGCGGCTGACATGACCGGGGTTCTGCAGGATGCCCTCCAAAGCAAGCTGCCGGCGTACCAGGTTCTCGTCCTGGTCCAAACGATGCGTGCGAATGAGCGTGAAAATACTTGAAGGCAGCAGTGCCGAAAATTCCTCTCTGAGGCGGGCATTCCGGTCCGAATGCATACGGGTGGCCAGTATACAGACCAGGGCGCTGGTCAAAGTCCAGAACAGAAACAGGAGGCAGCGCCAGAAGGTAAACGACCTGCCCGCCGCTGAATCCGAATCCGACGGCAGTGAAAAAACTGATCTGTGCGATTTGCCGCGGAGCCTGACGCTGGACTTGCCGCGAAAGCGGTCAGTATCATGATGAAGAGGAAATCGCGAGATGCTTAAACAAAAGGCGAAGCATACAGTGCCGCTGTTCGCTTTGATCAGAGTTTTCCGCCAGATTCTCGAGTTCGTGCGGGTCGTCGGCCAGATTGTAGAGCTGGTCGTGCCCATGGCCTTCACGATAAACGTAGGCCCACTCTTTTGTTCGAATGCGCCAGGCGGGGCCCTGCTCGGAAAAGGTCACAACCGCTTCATCCCCGGGTTCACTCCCCTTCATGATTTTCTTCACACTGCGTCCCTGCACCGTATCCGGGATGGGAAGTCCACACAGATCCAACAGCGTGGGCATGAGGCTGACATTGCCCACCAATTCCGGGCAGATTCCAGGTGAAAACCCGGGTGCCTTGATTATCAACGGAACCCGCGTATCGGAATCGCAGGGAAAAAATCCTTTATAGTAGAGACTGTGATCACCGAGGTATTCGCCGTGGTCACTGGTGAACACGATAAGAGTATCCTGGTAAAGTCCCTTCTGTTTCAAGCCGTCAATTAAGCGGCCCACCCAGTCGTCGATCAAAGAAATATTCCCGTAATAATGGGCGGCGATCTCCTTTCGCTTTTCCAGAGGTACGCGGGTCAGGTCGAGATGCTCCTTCCCCATATCCCGCACTTTGCTGAGAATCTCCTCCGGCAGACACTCGAGTTCACCCTCGCGGAACAATCCGGTGGGCATTTTTTCATGGTCGTACATTTCGCTGTAGGGCGGCGGCGGATCAAAAGGATCATGCGGTCCGCAAAAGGATACCGCCAGGAAGAACGGATGTCCGTCCTCGGTCACCTCGTTCAGGGTTTCGACGCCGCGCCGGCCGATGTATGAATCAATATAATAGTCCGGAGGCAGCTCTGACGAAGCCATGGACTTGAAAGCCGCCCCGAATCCAGGGGTATGATGCCCGACCGTCTTGTCCGACAGCCCCAACTCACGAAGCACGACACGGTATTCATCCTTCCCCTGGGATATATCGTATTTACTCTCAACCGCCACGCGCCGCTCGAACCCCCACAGGCTGTGCCAGGGTTTAAAGTGTGTCTTGCCCACCGACACCGTGTGGTACCCGTGGTCACGGAACACGCCCGGCAGTGTCGGGGTTCCGGGTTGCAACCACTGAGTCCCCGCAGTGGAGCGCACACCGTGCGCGGTCACATGCTGGCCGGTCATGATACAGGCCCGGGAAGGCACGCAGGCCATGGCACTCGCGAAGCTGTGGGAAAAATTCACGCTATCCCGCGCCAATGCATCGAGATGGGGCGTCTGTATCAACTTGTTCCCGTTGGCTCCCACGCAGTCCCAGCGCTGCTGATCCGTCATGAGAAACAGGATATTAGGTTTTTTCATGGGCATTTCTCCTTATCGGTTCCGCTTCCTTCATTGGAAATCATTCAGGCGGCATTCGCGGGGATGGCACTCACTTCGCGGAATCATCCCGGATCACATAACGGAACCCCGTCTTGACCCAGTCGCGGACCTGAGGCGGATTGATGAAGCGCGTGGCACTGCGGTGGTAACTCTCATCCCAACTGCTGTCGCCGCCGCGCAGGACCTTCATTTGGCCACTCGCGGGACCCGCAGGGTTGGTCAGCGGAGAGGTTTCGTAGTAATCATGAGCATACCAGTCGGCCACCCATTCCCACACATTACCCGCCATGTCCTCGACTCCGTAGGGACTGACGCCTTTCGGAGAGCTCCCAACCGGGTACATGCCTGTTTGGAATTGGTATTTCGTCCGCTCCAGACCCACGGCGTTCCCGGGGATCCAGGTGTCGCCCCAGGGGTACTCGCGCCCTTCAGTACCCCGGGCCGCCTTTTCCCACTGGGCTTCGGTGGGGAGGTGCGCCCCGGCCCACTTGGCATATTCCTCGGCTTCGTACCAGGACATCAGGGCCGGATATTCGTCCTCGGACGCGATTGGGTCAAGCATCATGCCCTGTCCCCACGGCATGACCGGCATCTCCTGCCCGGTGGCTTCGATGTATTTCTTGAATTGCCCCAGCGTAACCGGGTATTTGGCAATCCAATACCCATCGAGCTGGATGGCGCGCCGGGGCCATTCATCCGAACCGCCGACTCCGGGCTCACTGCCCCGGAGAAATTCACCGGCTGGAATCCAGACCAGTTCACTCCCGTCACGTTCGTTGACTGCAGTCCCTTCTCCCGTGAGACGAATCTGCGGAGACTGCCTTACGGCTTCTGGCTCCAATTCCCGATCCGGATTGAACCCTGGGTTTTTCGCAATCGCTTCCACCCGCACCGATTGGGTGGGCAGGATGATCGCGGTCTCCTCCTGGCTAACGGGTTGTGAAATAGCCTGCAGTTTGATCAACAGGGTCTTTTCGCGCAGCAAGGGTTTGAAAGCGACGGCTTCAAACCCGTCCACCGTCGTCAGGATTCTGGTTTGCAACCCATCCCCGCGATTGAAGCGAATTTCAAGATCACCCTCGCGAAGATCAATGGGCACAACCGTTTCCTCCGTTGTTGAAACAGCCAACACGTCCTCAAAAGCGCTTTCCTGGTTATCACCGCCTGGCGCACGTTCCCCCACGGCGGCATCCTTTGCCCCGCGGATCGATCCGAGCGTGATGTCTGAAAAAGTGATACGCTTTTCCGTGCCCGCCTTGACCATCACAACCTCTGCGGTCATATGATCGGGCATATCCAGCCGCCAATGTGTACTGAACGACCGTGGACGTTCCAGATAGCTGGCGCGTTTTCCGCCCTTCTGCTTAAACTCGCGTCCGATGATTAATGTTTCACCAGTTTCATCGAAAGAAACCGTACGCGTCAATTCACCGCGCGGCCAGTCCCAGCGTCCGGGTTGCAAACCAACATTGGTGACAACTTTGTCCGGGGTGGCTTGGAGAACGGAATAGTACTGGCCATAGGTGCCCGGGAACACGTCTTCATACCCCATCTTGTTATCGATCGCGTTAAACACGTCCGTCTTACCCGGCGCATAAACCAGACTCGTGATCTGACCGGCGAGATTGGGCACAATGTCCGCTGTGAACCTTTTGGTTTGCAGACGCTCCAACGGACCGCCGTTCTTGCGTTTGTAGATGGTGCCGGGGCCGCGGTCGTACGCCATCACCTGCCCCAGCAGGTGGCGAAGCGGTTTCACCGCACCCGGATCTCCACCGTGCACCATCCACCATTCACCGCTTTCCGGATCCTTGACGGGCGCCAGACGGTCTGACTGGTCGTCTGCATGCCCGACCAATACTTCGGCGACACTGGTGGCATAGGCCTCCTGAACATGCTCAAGATACACCGGATTCGATTCTGTGGCGGCCAACGCTTCCGCCCGTTCAAAAAGTGCTCTCATTTTATCGGCGATGCGGGGAGGAAACAGCTTTTGACGGCTGATTTGCGGCCAGCTTTGCCAGCGTACGGTGGCGGCACCGTAACCACTCTCTTTTCGAACCGCATCCACATAGGTCAAATACTCCCACAGCACCGGTGCGGCCTTCTCCCCGTAGTAGGTGCGCAAAAATTCCCGGGTCGCAACCTCTTCGTCAGCCTCCGGATTCCACAACAGGCGGTGCCAGACAAAGTTGTACAGCCAACTCCAGTTGAAATTGTTGGTGCGCGAGGCGATATGCAGACCCGACACACCGTGCCGATGCATGAAACGAATGTTTTCACAATGCGGAAACAGTGTCGGCCATTCGCCATACTCACCATTCCCGGGATCGAGACCGTCCCAGTGATAGATGGTCACGCGACCCGGTGCGACCCGGTTCCATTCAATAATGGCTCTTTCGTAGTCACGGTTTGCGGGGTTGCCCTCGATCAGGTTTAATTGGTCACCGGCCTGATTCTGAGACAACGCGCTGGAGACCACGTTCATCCAGAGATTGTCGTGGGGTTTAATGGTTTCGGGAGGCGGGAGTGTGTCGAAATAGGCAAAGGTGATCAGACCTTTATTCGGATATTTTTCCGCAGTAAGTTCCAGCGTCCGATTCAACAACAGGACATACGGGGCTGTTTCACTGCCTTCCTTTCGCACCAGGTCCCGACAGGATTCGCACAGGCAGGGGCTGAACCCGTCCCCTTGCGCGGCGGGAAACACGTCCGTCTCCGGATGTTTTTCGATCATTTCGACAAAATGGTTGGCAAACTGCCGGGCCAGTTGTTCATTGGTGGCGCACAGACCGAAGGCCCAGTCGGGTTTGCGGGTGCCGTCCGCCTGCAGGGGATACCATTCCGGATGGGTTTTGAAAAATTTCTCCGGAGGCGCAAACTTATAAAAGTTATGTTTTGCCGTGCGCGAATTCTCCGGCAGACCTCCGCCACGCTGCTTATACATCCATTCCTTGGTTGCGTCATCCCGATTCGGCCAGTAAATGTAGCCGCGAAACTGAAAGGCCGGCTCCTGCAGATCGTCGATGTCGTCAACAACCAGGGTTTTGTGTTGCGGCACGTGATCGAATGTCGGTGTCAGAAAGCGCACCCCCAGGTGTTCGTCGAGAAACCCGTACACCCCGTACCGGAGCGCCAGCTCCGATGCGCCGGTTATGGAAAGTTTCTCGTCCTGCGAGCGGATCCTGTACGCCTGATCGGCGGTGGGTTTTTCGCTGGTCCCTTTCAAGGTGTCAACCACATCCAGCACGATCTCCCCATCATTGCCGGTTGTTTTTTCGATAATCGGGAGCTCCGCCCCCGTGATCTGCCTGAGGTAATCCTGAAGAATCCGCGCTTGTTCCGTGTGACCGTTGGCCACGATCACAGCATCCGCGACTCCATCCCGGGTAACCGTCAGTCCCATAGAGGTCACGGGTATCGACAAGGCCAGGGTAATGGCCAGCCACCGGGTATAAAAGGTGAAAGGGCGGGCGGGTCGTGAGGGTTTTCTAATGTGTTTCATTGTATCGTTCTCCGTCGTTGTGTTGTTGTGCGTTCAATCAGTCCAATTGATATCAATAGATTTTTTCGTAATTTTTCCGGTCAATTCATCAGTCACCTGTACAGTCCATCTTCCGGCCGGATCGACAAGCCGCCCAAGGGATATGACCATCCGACCCTTACCATCCACCTCGGTACTTGTCTGTCGGATATACGCCGTCGACCGATCCCGGGGATCCAACAGCTCAATTCGAACAGGCCAGGCTGCGGGCACAATGCGATTTGCATCATCGCGCAGGGAAAACCGGATCTGCACATTCCCCTCATCCGCGTCCGCTTCGACGTTAAGCGCCGCAATAGCTGCGGGTGGCAGAACGAAGGGAGCCCACCCACCCGGTGGCAGAACTTCCGAGAACGTGACAGTTCCGTCTTCGTTCCGCAGCACACGTTTGTCGCCGGTCGCCAAGTGGTAGGCGACCGAACCGTCATGACGGAAACGAACCCGCACTTCGCGGCTGTGATCCATGTCCGTGTTGAGAATGAATACATAGGGTGTGTTGCCCGCCCACAGTAGATGGGCTCCTGTCTGACCACTCGGATCCTCTATTTGAAAATCGCCTTGAGTGAGATGTGGTAATACAATCGGACGCAAGTGGTTGGCCCATTTGCCCACCGCCCGGGTCCTCATGCGCGGGCCGCCTTTTTCTTCAAACGTCTCATCCCACGACAGCCCCAACGATACGGAACCCGGCGGCACCAGTTCAGAGGTCGTGTCATGAAAAACCGTTCGCCCTTCCAGAGCCGCAAAATCCCTGATTTCCCCCCACAGGCTTTCGGACGAGTAGTTGAATCCGCATAACACCAGTGCTTCGTAATCATCCAGTGCGCCTTCACGGATCATCTGATCCGTGATGACATCCGGTTCCGCCCCGATGTTTCGAAGCCCGGCGAACACCAGATAATACTCCGCCTTGCTGATGGTCTTCCGCACGTGACCGGCCCGGTTTGTCTCACTCCAGAGAAGCGCGACCTTTTGGGCGGGATGCTTTTCCAGTCGGGCGAAGAGCGGTCCCTTCGTGTGCAGAAAGTCACTCCATTGTTCCAGCTCCCTGCGGAGCCCTGAATGACTGAACGGCCCGGATGCCTCGTTTTCCAATGGGTCGTTCCCCACGTAAAACCACATGATCTGCTTGCACCCTTTGGCAAGGGCCCAGACGGTGTTGAGTCGGAAATCGGCCACAGCCCAGTCGGGTTGCCCGGACATATCTCCGGACCACCAGCCCAGAAGCGCCCACAACGGCTTGCGGGGACGCGCGTGCTGCCGCGCCCAGTGCCGATCAAACACGTAGTCCAAGTACCCGCCGCCGCGGCCCCAGCCCCCGGGATCGGGTTCCCAGATCACCGGGTAGTTCCAGTCCAGAACAAAATCATTCTGGCCGTACTCGCCACCGGAATAATTGCCAATCAGCACGTCGGTACGATACTTGTGGACCTCGTTTCCCAGGCGATGGTAGAGGTCGTCCAGTCCGACCGTGGTAAAATCGTGGCCGGGCAGGCCGACCCACTTGATCCACTGGAGATAGGGGTGATTGTCCGGCCAGACCGTTCCCCCGGGATCATCGGGAGGAAATGCCGCTGCATCCAGCCCGCTCTTTTCCTTGAAATGCTCAACGGCATAGTAGCTGTAGTCGCCGACTTTCCATTTATTAGTTTCTTTGTCCCGCATCATGCGGAACGGAACTTCATCCTGGAAGCTCACCGCCATCAACCCCGGATGATCACCTGCCGCCGACATGATCTGATCGATGCGTTCTGTCATCATGTTCCATGCGATCGGGCTGAAGGGACTTGCCGAGGACAAGCCGCTGTGGTCATCCTCGGATCCATCGGCGAAGACCAGAGTCTGAAGGAATTTCCAGCCGCTCTCCGGATGGACCCGCCATGCCCCTTGCGCGTCTTTCCGAAAGTACGGCTCCCGTTTGATCGACTCATAATTCCGTCCCCACACATCCAGAATGTTGAAATTGGGAAAGAGGCTGATTCCATGCGCAAAAGCCCGGTCGAGCTGTGACCAAAACTGAAGGTCTCCCTGAGGGCCGTTGCTTGACAGATGGGAAATATGGATTTGTTCATACAGGGCCAGCGCTTCATCCGATGCCGCGAAGGATGCGCCCAGCCCGATGGGAAATTCGGGCTGGCGCCGTTCACGCACGGTCAGAGAATACGGTTCACTGGAAATCATGTGCCCCTTCGGGCCGGGAAGCTCGGCAATGAGCGAATACGTGCCTGGACGGAGTTGCGCCGTATCGATCTGGATTTCGGATCCTCCCCGGGGTGCGATTCGCCCCAGTTCAATCCTCTGTCCGTCAAACACAGCCACCAATCCTCCCGCCTCCGTGGCGGCAAAGGGCGTAATCGTGACATCAGCCTTCTCACCCCGCAAATAGGCATGTCGCGGCATAGACAAAAGCGCACCGGTGGACACGGTGTCCAAAAATCCCGTGAACGCGGTCTCTTGTCCCGCTTTGTACAAGCCCGCAACCTGTTCCGGCGCAAGCGGACGGGACAGAATCACCACATCGTCCAAAAAGCCCCGGGCATAGGCGACCGGTGTTTTGCGGCCGCCACCGGGACGCAGACTGCCGATGTCCAGTTGAGCACGGGGAGCGGTCTCAAGCGGCTTCACATCGGTCCGTTCCCCGATCAACTGTCCGTCAAGAAACACCCGCACAGTCGACTGGTTCCATGTCGCGACAATCAGGTGCCACTGATCCTGCCAGGTGTCGGCGAACGGTTTCAAATCCGCATACACGGCATCCCGATGGTCCGATGTTACGTGAAGGCCGATCCGATTGCCGGTGATACGCGCCTGGAAGGATGCCCATCCCATGCCGAAAAGCCAGGAAGCCTCCTCCTCCAGCACTTGCTCCGGCTTGTACCACAGCGCCATGGATCCCGCTTTGTGCGGAAACGTGCGTACATCGAGTATATAGGTCAAGGCATCACCCGGCCGCCCATCGCGCGGTTCGTTGATGTCCAGTGCCCGGCCGGCCACTCCCCGGTCAAAGGTCAGAGTCGGATTTTTGTCCTCCGTAACCGAATCGTTTGTCCATTGTCGATGTTCCACCTGCAGCACCGTTTCTCCGACTGTGGGTTCCGCAGTCCCGTCCATTGGCAGGTACAACCAGACATCCCCAATGGAAACCTCTGTGCTTCGGTTTTGGGTTGCCTTCGTCCCGCTCAACACCTTCTCCAGGGTTTTCGCCACCTCTTCAGCAATTTTCTGATATCCTTCAGGTGTGTAGTGGACATCTCCCGGCGCTCTGAAAAATTCCGGGGGGAACGCCTCCGTGACGGCATGCAAATCGTTTATATCAATACCGTGTTCACGCATGATCTCCCCGGCAATCTGATTGTATTTCCGTTCATCGCCCGCGTAGCGGCCCGGCTCGTCTTCCGGCACCAGCGTGGTGTTCGCCCAGATCAGGGTGGCACCGGTTTTTTTCAACCGGGCAACCAATTGTTCCAGGTTTTCCCGATACGCCTCGGGCGTGTGCGTGACCGTGCCGTTCACTTTGTCACGCCGGCCGGGCACGGTTGATTCCGGATGGCGATAACACAGGTCCCACAATCCCCAATTGAAGTGAATAATATCCCACTCCCCCTCACCCAGCCAGGCATCCAGCTTCTCAAGACCCGTGCCCGTGTGCTGCGCATTGCCTTCGTGATGCACCACCACGGCTTTGCCCGACAGGTCTTCCTTGAGGAAAGGGGTGTAGCCCAGCGATATCGAATCACCGATAATCAGGATTTCGGGCAAAGACGATTCCCCGGGAGCCCGCTCCGGTTCCGCACCGAGGGATATGAATGAAGCCAACGCACACATCACAGCTGAAATTATTCTTCGCATATTGTTCTGTTTCCTGGTCCCGATGTGTTCAGGCAGATGATAGTGGGGATGATTCTTCATGATACAGGTTTTTCCCTATCCGAACTGCTGTGGAATGATGCCGCCGGTGCAGCCGGCCGGGATCTGCAGCCAGCGCGCATCGTAGAGTGATTTTTCCGCGTCGAATACCCGGCCGTCGGGCAATTGATATTGATTCGGCATGCCCGGAGGCAGACCGGAAAGATACCGGGGCAGCCGCTCGCGGTCGGACGCCAGATTTTGATGAACCTCACGCCAACTGAAATTTTGGTGAAGTGCCCCGCGCATGCGTTGGCAACGCTCCGCATGTTCGCTCAATTTCGCCAGGTTGGTGGTCTCGTCGGGGTCGTCGACCAGATCGAATAACAGGGTGTCTCCGTCCTCGATTTCAACGTACTTCCAGCCGCGACTGCGAACGCTGCGCCAGGCACTCTGTGGCTCGTGCTCAGCGACCGCGTTGTGTCCGATGCGCACCCCGTACCGGTAGCAGGCACTGGGCGCGAATTCGCGCGGGGAGGCGGCGGTTTGCGGATTTCGCAGCACATCGGAGAAATCCACGCCATTCAGGCCTTCGGGTATAGGGAGACCGGTCAATCCGCAGGTGGTCGGAAACAAATCCATCAACGAAATCGGATGCGCCACAGTCTGACCTTCCGCAATACCGGGACCGGAGATCAGCAGCGGAATGCCGGAAGAGGCTCCGTAGTAGAGTTGTTTTCCCCAGCATCCGTAACGACCGAGCATCTCGCCGTGGTCCGAGGTGTAGATGACGATGGTGTTTTCGAGCAGGCCGTCCTCCGTCAGGCCGTCCATCAGTTCACCGATGCAGTCGTCAACAAAGTCGACGCAGGCGTAATAGGCTTCCCGTGCACGGGTGGTCTGTTCATCGGTCAGATCAAACCGCAATCGCTGCGCGAACGGTTCAAGTCCCTCCCCCGCTTTGGCAGTCTGACTCGGCGGAGGCACTTTATCACGGTAGCGCCGGATGTAACGTCCCGGCGCGGTGAGCGGTGAATGGGGGCGTCCGTAGGAAGCGCAAAGAAACCACGGGGTCTCCGGTTCGCGGTCGGCCTGTTCGCGCAGAAAAGCCAACGCTTCCCGGGTGACAACCCCGTCCTGAATCAGGCTTTCGGGAATCTCAGTGATGCCGGCACTCTCGGGATTATTGTAACCGGGGAACAGGCTCAGGGGATCCGGCTGATGTCCCAGTCCATGGCGCAGATCGCCGTAGGGCCGGTGTTGAAACCCGTTCATCTGGTTCCCGCCGCCAAAATGCATCTTGCCCACCAGCGCCGTGACGTAGCCATGGTCGGCAAAGTGACCCGGCCAGGTCTGGTGCTCTGGGAAAATCACCCAGTGATTGTTCCACGCACTGCAACGGTGAGCATCCTTGCCGCAGAGCATACTCATCCGGCTGGGGGTGCAAACGGGACAGGTGCAACTCGCGTTGGGAAAGCACACGGACGTTTCCGCAAACCGGTCCAGGTACTCCGTCCCCGCCACGGGATCACCGGCGAATCCCGCCACTTGTGGAGCGTGTTCGTCGGTCATCACCAGAAGAACATTGGGCTTTTTCATGGCTGTTCCGGTTCCTGTGCTCCGTCATTCCGAGCGGTTCTGCACCCACAGACCCCGCGCATTCCGCCACAGAACGGACACCGGGGAACAATGGATCTCGACTCGGAGTAACCTGCCTGCTCACGGTCCAGCATCATGAAACGTTCTTCGACCATTCCGTCCGGGGTCTTCACCTTAACCAAGAGTTCGTTCAAAGCTTCAAGCTTTGGGGCGCGCAAGAGGAAGCGCTGTCCATATATACCCTGTCCGGCATCCTCGACGGACCAGCCTTCAGGCGCGGAAACCTCGACGGGCGATTTCGGATCATGCCGCAGCCCGTCATGTCTGACCGCGATTTCAATTTCACGTGGACGATCCCGGGTCATGGTGGGTTCGCCGCCGTAATGCAGCACGATCTGCAAGCCGTCGCGGGTGCGCACATCGCTTTGGAAGTCCTCACGCAGACAGTCCCGGGCCATGCGGTTGTCCCACAGGCGGTCCCGGACATTCTTTTCGAGGAAAATCGTCTGGCCATCATCCTGACGCCCGCATTTCCGTGCCATCGCCCGGGTGAGCGCCATAGTGCGATCCGTGAGTTCCGACAACGTTTTAGGCGCCTGGATCGGCCCGGTGAATCGATGCGGCACCAGCTCCTCTCCCACGGGATCGGCCCAGCGCTTCGGAATCGCCGAAGCACCGCCGATGATGCCCAGCAGAGCCCCCAGGGTGGCACAGGTGCAGTCTGTATCATATCCCGCATTCACCGCCAGACACATGGAGTATCCAAAATCACGTCCATGCAGCCAGGCCAGGAGTGTGAACGCGTGATTCTGAGGAGCGGCGGTCGCGCTGTCGACACCAAAAGAGACCAGCACTCTGCGCCGTGACTCGATCCACGGCACCCCATGGTTCCAGCACCACAGAACCTCACGGGTCGCCCGGTGGATCGCACAGTGCTGCGGAATCATGGAGAGACCGATATCAATGAGCACGATGGGATCATCCTCGATGAAAGCGGCGCTCTGCACCGCGGCCCAGAACATCTCGCCATACATGCCCTCGCCGCCGGCGTGATCCATACAGGCATCTTTCCAGGCCATGCCGGCCGCACGCTGGGGATCCGCTGGCGCCAGGCAGGCCCATATCTCGCTGCGGATGGGGGAGCCCATCTCGTCGACCCAGTAATTGTTGAACCCGCCGGATACGGGCGGGCGAAGTCCCAGCAGAAGGTTCTGCATGCAAAATCCATACTCCATCCAGGGGAAGGTGGCGAGATAGCGCATCCAATACTCCGTCAACTCCTCAAACTGGATGTCGAGCCCCTTCTCCTCCAGCATCTGCAGCCAGACAAGCTGGAAATCAAGGTCGTCATTCGGTGCCGCCTTGTCCGGAACCGGATCGTAGAAGGAAAGGCGAAGCAACTCCTTCCGACCCTCATACGGACCTCCCAGAGTGCCCCCGATATTCTTTCCCAGCCAGCAACCGGCGATTTTGTCTCTTAAAACATCAAAGGGGAGGTTCACTGGGGAAATCTCATTTTTTCAATTGCATTGACGATCATGATTCGTTTTTCATCCCGTTACAAACGATTATCTGCATTCTATAATACTCAACTATTCACGATGCAAGCCTTATGCAGAAAAATAATGCTTTTTTCTCATATCAGGCGTACTGGCAATATTTACGCATAAAACCTCATTATCAGTGGAGGATAATCGACCGGATCCTGGAACTCCTCATCTTATAGAATTGAAGTGGTTTTTGGGAGGCGCTTCCCTGAAGATCCAGACCTCAATTTCAGAGGCCAAAACGGCGAAAGAGATCGCAGATTCAAATGCACCCCGAAGGGTCCGGACGGAACGGAGACTCACGGGTAGTGCCCCCGCAGAATGGGACCTGGGAGGTACGACGCAACATAACGTCGGTCGCAACACAAGGCACTTTATGTTGCGCGCAACATAAAGTGCCATTCATGGCTGGGCTTTCCACGCGGAACGCAGGGTTCGAAACTGTCGATTTTCTGACCTCTCTACTCCGAGCTCTCTTCCTTGGCTCCCCGCAACTCAAACTGAATCCTTCTCTCGTACGCGATGGCGGGGAGCACATCTATTTCCAGGTCCTCATATCCCGCGGCGACCGCTTTGATGCGATGGGTGCGCAGCGGAAGGTCCAACACACCATTTTCCGGCACATTCAACTCGTTTCCGTCCATCCACAGGGTCGCATGAGGGGGAGATACCGTAAGCCGCACCCGACCCGTAATCGGTTTCAGCGACACCCGGACCTCCGATCCCTCCCGCCACGCATCCTCTGTCATCCGCACGGGTTCGTACCCACTCTTTCGCAAGGCAAGTTGATGTCCGGCACCGGGGCGTTCCATCTCCAGCGGGGTCATCCCCACAAACACCCCGTCCAACAAAATTGTGGCGGCGGAGGGATCACTCACCACCCGCATTCGATCCGGTGCCTGCGGATCCCGGGCGGGTACCGGCGTTTGCGCGACTAAAGGCGTTTCGTCACTCACGAGTTCGATCTCTTCGCCGGTCTCCTCCGCCTCCTCCTCCATCTCCGGGGGGGGGTGCTCCACGGCAGCCTCCCCGTAGCGATTCAAAAATCCGTATACCCCCGCGGTCCAGATTCCCAACAGCAGCATGAGCAACCCGCCCCGGAATCCTGTGGAGGATACCACGTTCGGTCCGGATGTCCCCGACAGAGAAATCGGCTCCAGAAGTTCTTCATCCTCGAACTTAGACATCAGATGCCCTCTGTGCAAATCACGGTCACATCCATCTTGTCACCGCCCGGTTTGACTTCAAAGGGCACCCGAACATCGCGGTAGCCCATTCGCCTCCCCCTCGCCACATAGGATCCCGGTTTCAATTCAAGTTTTTTTTCGATAAACGCGTCCCAATTCAACACCCGCACGATCGACACTTCCGTTTCAAAATCCGAGCGCACCACCACATCCACCGGTTGCTGATGCCGATCCCAGGTCTCCACCAATTCAGAGGCTTTTGCGTCCAATCCCGCCGGCCAATCCGTGCGTTCACGGAATTCCTCCACCCACTGCGCGGTCTGTGCCGTCCCGATATGCAGCGTCCCTCTCTCCAGCTTTTCCTCCACCACTTTCCACTTCAACGCCCGGGCCAACCCCTCTTTCACCCAGGGAGTGTTTGGATCAAGTGACGAAATTTCCAACCAGCGTTCATACGCCTCCTTCCACTGTTCCTTCTCTTCAAGCGCCTCCGCTTCCCCACGCATCCGCACAACCTGACGCTGCACCCGCAGGTCCCCGAGCTGACTGTCCAAATCCCTGACCGCGGCATGATCGGGATCAAACGCCGCCGCGCGTTTCAAAAATCGTTCCGCCTCCTCCGGATCCTGACGTTCCAGGGCGGCAAAGGCCTTGGAGATCCATTCCTGAAATTCAAGCCGCCCGATTTCGCCGGACACCCGCTCCCTCAATTCATCCGCACCGGGGAAGTCGTCATCCAGAGCGTCGACCCGGGCCAGTTCCGCCCAGGCCAGATCCCATTCGGACTTCCCCGCAAAGTCGCGGGCCTGTTGAAGGCGCTCAAAACTCTGATCCGCCACCCTCGCTCTCGGCAGCAGAGCCTGCGCGCCGGTATGGCCGGACTCCACCGACAGCATCGCCTGCAGCAGCCCCACCGACCGGTCCCGCTCTCCGTTCGCATAGGCCGCGTTTGCCAATGGCCACAGCCGCTCCGGCAGTCCGGGCAACCGCGCGGACAGGGCCTCCAACTCCGGAATCAGCGCTTCGTAGGCCTCCGCCGCCCGCACAAAGTCCGCGTCCGCCATCCATTGATCCGCAGTCTCAATCTTCTTCTGCACCCGACTCCACGCTTCGCCCGCCCACCATTCCGGTTCCGCCTGACGCAGGGGCCGCATCTGTTCCACCACCGCCTGCAAAGCGCGGTCCGCCCGTTCCCGCAGAGCCGGATCCGGAGTCGGGGAGGGAATCGGGATGGGAATCGGGATGGGCTCCGCCGGAACCGGTTCAACACGGGGCGAAAAGCGGTTGATCCCCACAAAGACCCCGATTCCCAGCACCAACAGCACCCCGATCCACAAAAACGGACGGGGCCCCTTCCCGCCCCCCGAATCCGGTTTCGGTGACGTTCGCTTCTCCCCGTCGAGGGGGATCGGTTGCAGAAGTTCGTCTTCCACTACTCTCCCTCATCCGCAGGGAACACATTTTCCTCCGCATACAATCGACGCAGCAAATCCTTCCACTGGGTCATCTGTTCCTCCACCGAACCCGTCAAGGCCACCGTCTGACCCTCCAATTGCACCCGCACCGTGCGGGCGTCCGAACTGAAGGATTCCGACAGCTCCCGCAGCGTTTCCCGATGGATATCCGCCCGTTTGGAAATATTCACCCCGTTGATCACCACCTGGGAGCCGCCGATCACCAGCACATCGCGAATCGTACTGGCATTGTCCACATCATTCACTTCCAGCAGAATCGCGGCCGCAATCATAATGATCCCGGCGGCGGTTTGCTTCATACTGTCCGATCGGGCCTGCCGGATCGACATGCGCTCCACCATATTGTAGCGGCGCCAGTCCGAATACGGCCTCCACAACTCTTGGTAAAAAGGCTCGTACGTCGCATTCAGCGCCCCGAAATACATTTCGTTGCGGGTGGAGATTTGATTCACCCGAATCCACATCGGGTCATCCTCCGCGGGCAGACGCAGCAACTCCGTCTTTCCGTTTTCCCCTTTCCTCACATAGGCCCCGTACACATCCGGAAGTAAATCCGCCGCGAACAGCAGTTGAGTGGTGCGGCGCAGCCGCTTAAGCTGTAACGGCTCCATTCGGCGACGCACGGCCGCCATGTCGTTGGCGATCGCGTTGTAGATGTTTTGAAAAGGATCCCGTTTCCCCACTTCAATTTCCTCGTAATTCGGATGCCCCAGCCGATCACGGTACACCCGGTCAATCCAGACGTATCCCAGCGAATCCGTCACCTGCACATCCAGGACCAACTCCTCCCCGTTGGAGGACCGCACGGTTCCGCTGACCACCACATCCAATCCCAGCGCATTTTCCGGCACCACCCGTACCTCCCCCCAGAATCCGGTTTGATCAAGCGTCTTTTTCAAGTGATAGGGCATAAACTGAACCTCACTCTGCCGAATCTGCCCGGTGCTGTGCTGATCCTCCATTGCTTTCGCGCTGATATCCCCCTCGTGAAACACCTGAATGCCCACCTTCAATTGATCCTCCGGGGCATACGACTCCTGTGCCATCTGCATGGATGTCGGTCCCACCGTGCGGCCGCGGGGAGTGGCGCATCCGCTCAGCAGCAAAACGCCGCAGGGCAACGCGATCAGCGACCATCTATATAGGCTTCGTATTCTTTCCACAATTTTTCTCTCAATACCGGATCCGTTTCTTTTTCCGCCGCTTCCCGCAGTTGGCGGGCGACAATATCATCATCCGAACGCGGGGGACGGGATTGCCCCGTCCCGCCTGAACCACCACCGGCGGACCCGGTTTTGGCAGCCCCGGTTTTGGCAGCCCCGGTTTCGGCCGCCTCACCCGCCGATTCCTCTCCTTCAGTTTTCCCTTCCATCCCCTCCGACTCCGCCGCGGCGACCTGTTTTTCCCCTTCTTCAGCTTTCCCGCCGGGATCCACCCCCATCGACCGCAGCAAGGCCTCGGCTTCATCCGCCGCAGACTGACGCTGCCCCACCGCCTGTTCGCCTTTGGCCAACCGCGCGTCCACCTGACGCTTCACTTCCTTAAGATGATCCCCGATCATGGTGTCAAAGGTCTCCAGCGATGCCAGAAATTCCCGGTCCAGACGTTCCCGCTCCGTTTCGGGATCCGACCCGTCGGGCACCTCCCCCAGCGCCTCCTCAAACGCCTCCATTCCCTCCTGCACGGCCGGGTCGGGCGGCTCAATAGGCTGCCCGGCGATTTCCCGCACATCCTCCAACGTTTCCCTGCGAATCCTGACAATCTCTTCCAGTTCATGCGCATAGGATTCCATAGCCAGAATCTGCCCGGTGGTGGCCTCCGGATCCGCCTGCAACTCCGAAAGCCGCGCCTGCACCCGGCGCGATGCCGCCTCCGCCAGATTCAACTCACGCTCCGCCGCCCGCAACCGGTCCTCAACCCCGTTGTCCCCCCGAACCCCAACTGACAGCAGGGCCCAGCACAAAATGGAAAAGCGAAACAGATTCATCATACCAACCCCTATCATGATGTCTTCAACCCGGAAAGTCAAATGATGGGTGGAAGAATGGAGATTGGGGAATTGAGAAAAGTGGGTCCTGTCTGTCGCTCCGGGAGGATCATCGGGGCTGAAACAAAGGTCGGAAAAGGTCTCCACTTATCCAGTGCCGGAACTATCCTGGACCGACAGACAGGAATGTCTCAATCTGACCTCTCCCCTCTACCCTCTCCCTTCCCTTCGTAGAAATCCCGATTTTCAGGCAAAACAGTGTGGACACCCGCCGGGGAATCCTTTATAGTGTGCGGCCTTTCAAATCGATAATCCTGAAAATTCCTTATATGTCAGATGACACGTCCCGAAAACTTATTCTAGGTCTCCCGAAAGGCAGCCTGGAGCAATCGACCTATGATCTCTTCCGCAAAGCGGGATTTTCGATCAAACCCAGTTCCCGGAGTTACATTCCCCGGTCGGACGATCCGGAATTGCAGATCCGCCTGTTGCGGGCCCAGGAAATGAGCCGGTATGTGGAATTGGGTATGTTGGATGCCGGATTGACCGGGCACGACTGGATCGTGGAAAACGGATCGGACGTGCACCAGGTCTGCGAGCTGAAATACGCCAAACAGGGCCGGAATCCGGTTCGCTGGGTGGTCGCGGTGCCCGAAGATTCCGATATTCATTGTGCAAAGGATCTGGAAGGCAAACGCATCGCCACCGAGGCTGTGGGAATCGCCAAACGCTATCTGAACCAACACGGTGTCAACGCCGAGGTCGAATTTTCCTGGGGAGCCACCGAAGTCAAAGCCCCCGAATTGGTGGACGCGATCGTGGAACTCACCGAAACCGGCAATTCATTACGGGCGAACAATTTACGAATTCTGGACACCATTCTCGAATCCAATACCCAGTTGATCTGCAATCAACAGGCCTGGAAAAACGACTGGAAACGGTCCAAACTCGAACAGATCGCCATGCTGCTCACCGGCGCATTGGCCGCTGAAACCAAAGTATTACTCAAATGTAACGTGCGGGACGATAACCTTAAAAACGTGATCGCCATTCTTCCTTCCCTGCATGCACCCACCCTCAACTCCCTCTCCGAATGCGACTGGCATTCGGTGGAGACCGTGTTGGAGGAATCTGTTGTACGGGATATTATTCCCCAGCTCAAGGCCGCCGGGGCCGAAGGCATTATCGAACTCTCGTTGAACAAGATCATTCCCTGATCCGGAACCGGGAACACTTGCTTTAACTTTTTACCAAAGGACTGAACATGGGCTCCATTAAAAAACAGCGCCGTAAGAAAATGTCCAAGCATAAGCGTCGCAAACGCAGAAAGCTTGACCGGCACAAAAAGAAATAAGTTGATTGAATTTTACGAATAGCACCTGAGGGTGGAAGTCATGATGAAAATCGGTATTTCTACAACCTCAGGACTGTTTGCACTTCTCACCCTCACGGGTCTGATTACCGGCTGCGCCACAAACGCCGGCCGGGAATCCGCCCGTTCCGGGGGTGAGTTGTCGCGTCTGCAACCCGAAGAAACCCTTCCCTTGACGGGAACTGACTATTCGGAGGCCCTCGCCTATTTCAGCCTTGGACTCTCCCGGGAGATCCAGGGGAATGTCCAGGGGGCGCTGGAGGCCTTTCTGAAAGCCATTCAAAAAGACCCCGGAAATGAATCCCTCTACATGCTGGCCTCCAGGCGGCTGGTGGAGTCCGATCGGACAGAGGAGGCGTTTCATCTGTTGGAGGACCTTCTGGAATCGGATCCGGACAATGTGACCGCCCTGCGCTGGCTGGCCAATCTGTATCTGCAACAAAAACAGCCCGAAAAAGCTCTTCCCCTGTTAAACCGCGCGGTGCAGCTCCATCCCGCCTCCGAACAGGTCTATCTCGAGGCCATGCAGGCCTTTTCGGCGAACCAGAATCTGGATGAGGTGCTGGAAATCGCCCGTCTGGCCCATCGCCATGCCGACCAACCCGTCCAATCCACCCGGATTCTGGTTCGGTTGCTGGGGAACTCCGTTCAATCCGCCGACGATGTTCAATCCATGCTGGACCGAAAGCGCGAACTCGACACCGTATTGGAGCGGGCGGTCGCCGACTTTCCGGATCAGGAGATTTTTCCGTTTATTCAGGCGGAAATCGCCTTGGAAGCGAACCGCTTTGAGGATGCGTTTGACAGATACCGCCTGCTGGATCGGCGCAGCGAAGAACCGGACCAAACCCGCAGCCGCATACTCGTGCATGCCCTGCGGGCCGGCGGATCGGGACCCGAGGCCGTTCAACTCGTCCAACTCGAATTGGAGCAGCGGGAGGCGGACCCCCTCGCCCAGTACCTGCTGGGACTCCTCCATGAACTGCGGGAGCAGGAAGACCCTGCCTTTAAAGCCTACCGGCGGGCATCCGAACTGAACCCGGACGATCTGCCCACCCTGCGCAAACTGGTGCTGCTCCACTACCAACGCGGCCAGCTTATCCGCGCCCGGGAACTGCTGGCCCGCATCCGAACCGAACACCCGGATGATCCGCAAATGCTTCTGTTGGCGGGTCAAATTGCTCTGGCAACGGAGGATTTCCGCACCGCCGCCACTCATCTCCACCTGCGGATGCTCAAGCACCGTCAGGGAATGGAGGTTGAGAATCCCGCATCCGTCTACGTGCAGATGGCGATGGCAATGCTGGTGGACTCTTCAGACCTTCAGACGGCCACCGATGCTCTGGTTCAAGCCGCGAAGGAACCCGGTCAACTGGAGTGGGTGTGGCGTCATCAACTCGGACAGATTGTCAAAAACCGTGAAACGGATCCGGACGAGGCGGAAAGATTGACCCAACGGATCTTCGATGCCCTCATGGATCTGTCGGATCGACTGCCCGGAAACCCCGAGGTGGAGTTGCTGATTGGCAAGACCCACAGCTTTGAGGAGGACTACGACAACGCGATACCCGCGTTTGAACGCGCCATTCAACTCGCCGAACAGGCGGACAACTCCAAAAAATGGTTGACCACCCAATTCTACTTCGATCTGGCCGCCGCCTACGAACGGGCCGGACAAATCGAGTCCTCCGTGGCAACCTTCGAAAAAATTATCGACCTGAATCCCGACCATCACCCCGCCCTCAACTATCTGGCCTACATGTGGGCGGAGCGGGGCGAGAACCTGGACCGGGCACTCGAATACGTCACCCGCGCCCTGAAACATGAACCGGACAACGGGGCCTACCTCGACACCCTCGGCTGGATCCATTATCAGCGGGGCCACTTCGAAGAGGCCTATCACGAACTCCTCAAATCCGCGGAAATTGAACCCGACGAACCCGTAATCCTCGAACACCTTGGGGATGTGCTGATGCAGTTGGACCGCCCCCTGGAGGCCCGCGCCTACTACCGGATCACCCTGGAAGTGGGTGCCGGCGAACGCGCATCTATCGTCGAGGAATCCCTCACCAAAGCCGAAAAAGCGGTGTCCGCAAGCTTAACGCATTAGCCATAGATGCCGTTCATCAACGACGTACATTAACCGTTTTGAATAGAATTTTGTGATTTTTGTGCCTTCTGTGGTTAAAAAAAATGAGGAAAGGCCGGTATTGACAAATCACCAAATTTGTGGACAGTGTCGTCATTGCTTTTGGTTACCCGACCAACTGACAACCCCAATTTCAAACGGGGGCGACAGGTATCGACGGGTACGTTGAAGCGACGGTTGCGTGTCGAGGGTCC